>CAMATU010000187.1 GCA_945861225.1 Klebsiella pneumoniae | reverse complement strand
TAATTCCGACGGGGTTGCCTCCGCGAACCCGCAGTGGGTGTGGCCGGCAGAAGGGCGCGCGAGTCGCGCAGTGTCTGCCAGCGGTTCGCTAGGACTGGAGATTCGCGGCACACGCGGGCAGACAATTCACGCGGCGGGCGGCGGGCAAGTGGTCTACGGCGGTAGCGGATTACGCGGTTACGGACAGTTGCTCATCATCAAGCATGATGAGCGCTTTCTAAGTGCCTATGCACACAACGATAAACTGCTTGTGACCGAGGGACAGCGGGTAGAACGCGGCCAGCCGATCGCGCTGATGGGCGATTCCGGGGCTTCAGAGGTTATGCTACATTTCGAGATCAGAAAGGGCGGTAAGGCGGTCGAGCCTTTGCAATATCTCCCTAAGCGTTAGGCGCCCTCCCATGTCCGGCACTCGCAATAAAAATCAAGAACCCGCCACGTCGGATTCCAGTGCTTCGAATCCTTTTGAAGACACCTCGCGGCCGCTCACCACGGACTCAGAATTCGCAGCGCTCGGCGCTGATGCTGACCAGCTCGAGCCCGAACTCGACGAACTTGAGGACGCGGTTGAAGGCGAGCCGGAACTCCCTGGAACCACAGTCATTGGTGAAATCTCCGAAGGCGAATTGGATGCCACGCGCCTTTATTTAAACGAGATTGGATTTTCCCCACTATTGACCGCTGAGGAAGAGGTCAAATTCGCGCGCCTTGCCCAGAAGAATAACGTGGCGGCACGGCGGCGCATGATCGAAAGCAATTTGCGGTTGGTCGTTAAAATTGCGCGACGCTACATGAATCGCGGGCTCGCGCTCCTGGATTTGATCGAGGAAGGCAATTTAGGCCTCATCAGAGCTGTCGAGAAATTTGATCCTGAGCGTGGCTTTCGCTTTTCAACCTATGCGACCTGGTGGATTCGGCAAACCATTGAACGGGGTTTGATGAATCAAACTCGCACCATTCGCCTGCCGATTCACATCGTGAAAGAAATTAATATTTACTTGCGCGCGGCGCGCCGTCTGGCGCAAAGACTGGAGCGCGAACCCAGCCCGGAAGACGTGGCTCGGGAACTCGACCGGCCGCTGGAAGACGTCAAACGGATGCTCGGGCTGAACGAACGAATTGCCTCGGTGGACAGCCCGTTGGATCGCGACTCTGATCGAACCTTGATCGACACCATTCCGGACGAGCACAACCGCGATCCCGCGCGTATGTTGCAGGATGACGATATGCAAAGACATATCGATGCCTGGCTTGCTCAGCTCAACGACAAGCAGCGGGCCGTGGTTGAGCGAAGATTCGGGCTGGATGGACGGGAGATTGCGACCTTGGAAGAGGTGGGTAACGAAATTGGCGTGACGCGCGAGCGAGTCCGGCAGATTCAGATTGAAGCGTTACGGCGCCTGCGCCATATCCTTGAACGCGAGGGGTTTTCCGTGGATGCGCTATTTGCCGACATGTGATCTGCGTCGCTAACTAAAACCAATGAACAACGCGGCGGCGACCGCGCGATATTCCGAGGCCAGAACGTTATAGCAACGACAGGCAGCTGGGGTGCCCATGACTTCTACGCCGACCCCGTGTGCGCCAAGCTGCGTGATGATGGCCGGGTCCAAGAAAATCTGTTTTGGGCCGCTACCTATCAGCAATATCTCCGCCCCTAGCTTGATGATGGTCTCAAGGTGGGCCGCCGTGAGTTCCGAGAAATGGCGCGGTAACAGATCGGTATGGATGGCGGTGGGCGTAATCACGAGGGACCCCGTGTAGTGGGTGTTTCCGATCAGGACGGAATCTTCGGCATAGGCACTGACGGTGAATCCGTCGCGTGCCGAATCGAGTTCAAATTTCATATTGGTTGACCGAGAAAATCGCCTCAAAGGATATTTAAACCACGCCGTCCAGCCGTGGACGGATTTTAACTACTTAAAGGAGCCAAGATGAAGGTCATATTGTTGGGCGGTCCAGGCGCCGGAAAAGGCACGCAAGCGGACTTTATCTGCGCGGAACATCAAATCCCGAAGATTTCCACTGGCGACATGTTGCGCGCTGCTGTTCATGCAGGCAGTTCGCTAGGGCTGGCGGCGAAGAAGGTTATGGATGCCGGCGGCTTGGTGTCTGATGAGATCATCCTGGGCTTGATCGAGGAAAGGCTGCGGGCTGATGACTGTGTGCACGGATTTTTGTTTGATGGATTTCCACGCACTATTCCGCAAGCTGAAGGGCTTGAAAAAATCGGCGTCGAGATTGATCGCATCGTTGAAATATCCGTGAGCGATGCAGAAATCATTCGACGTATGTCGGGTCGACGAGTCCATCCTGGATCGGGTCGAACTTATCACGTGGAATTTAATCCGCCGCGCTCAGTCGGCAGCGATGACGAAACTGGCGAGCCGCTCGTGCAACGCGCAGATGATCGGGAAGACACGGTCCGCAAGCGTCTTGAGGTTTACCACGAGCAAACTGAACCGTTAATCGACTTCTATCAGAAACGGGTAAAAAGCCGCGGAAAAGGCCGCTTTTTTCGCATCGATGGTAGCGGCGACGTGGTTACCATTCGCGCCCGAGTGTCGCGTGCGTTAGCTGAATAATTAAGTTGCATGAAGCGGTGAGCAGAGGCAAAGAGTTTTTGACCCGCATCGGTTACGGGCAAATGAGCGGGCGAAAATTGTGGTGGCAAGTCACACATTTTGTGTGGCACAGAAGTCACATCAAAACGTAGCCATGAAAAAAATTTACTATAAACCTTTACATACCACCTGATCGTGATGTATATAAGCAAGTGTGGTGTTGCATTTTTTGTTCTTACCATTTAGTTGAAGGGGGACTCGTAATATGGCGACAGCGAAAAAGAAGGCAACCAAAAAAGCGGCTGCCAAGAAACCAGCTGCTAAAAAAGTTGCGAAGAAGGTAGTTAAGAAGAAAGCTTCGAAGAAGCCTGCTGCTAAGAAGAAGGCTGCTGCGAAGAAGAAGTAGTCTGAGGTAATACCGAAGACTACCTTTTGCGGAAGTGCCTGGGCTGAAAGAATAGACAGGCACTTCCGCGATACCAAGCTCCTCGTTTTTCGTCTCCCCTCCGCGACGAACTCCCTGAAAATCTCTGCTCCTCTTACTGGTTCGGAATTCGCCTTGATTTCGAACATGAACAAACAATTGTGCACGTGCGGAATTGGCAACACCCACACCCCCGCTAGCGCTAAATTGTCCGTAGCTTACGCGGCGCTCTGCTGACATGGCTCGCGCCCAACCTCGGCTCTTACGTAAAGTGACGCTACGCACTAGAGCGTTTTTTTATCTCAAGCATTTGTTGATTTGGTGTGTGCTTGGCGCGGCGGTCTATTGGACCTGGCTTGATCGCAAAGTTATTGCCGCGTTTAACGCGCGAAAGTGGGAACTTCCTGCGCGCATTTACGCGAGTCCTCTCGAGCTCTACCAAAACGTTGCCATCTCCGTGGAGACGCTGGTCCACGCCCTGACGGTATTGGGATACCGGGAGGTAGCAAGCCCAAACGGGCCTGGCCAGTATCACGCGCAAGTGCAGCGCGTCGAAGTGGTTACCCGTGGCTTCGCCTTTGCTGATGGTGAGGAACTCTCCCGGGCCGTACGCCTTGAATTTAACGGCAATCACATTATGAAAATTGTCGCTGTGCAGTCCGGCGAGGAGATTGGCGTCCTGCGCTTTGAACCACTGGAAATCGGGCGAATGCACGCAACGCGCTTTGAAGATCGCGTTTTAATGGCCCGACGAGAATTACCCGCTTCGTTCGTGCGCACGCTGACTATGGTGGAAGATCGCCGTTTCTTTGCGCATATCGGCGTTGACTGGTCCGGGATATTGCGCGCCCTGTGGGTCAATCTGCTGCGTGGCGAAATTGCCCAAGGAGGCAGCACACTTACGCAGCAGTTGGTCAAGAATCTTTATCTGGACGCCCGCCGTACCTTGGGGCGCAAGATCAACGAGGCCCTGATGGCGTTGTCCATTGAGCGGCAGTTCTCCAAAGATGAAATTTTGGAGACCTATGCAAATGAAGTATTCCTTGGCCAAGACGGTGATCGCGCGATTCACGGCTTCGGACTCGCTGCGAATTTCTACTTTGGACGTCCGCTCGGCGAACTCTCGACGCCAGAATTGGCTTTGCTGGTGGGCATGGTGCGTGGCCCTTCACGTTATAACCCATTCAAGTATCCCGCGCGCGCGCTGGCACGGCGGGCGGTGATTCTTGACGTGCTGAGTGCCAATGGACTGGTGTCTGCAGTACATGCGGAGGCCTTTAAGCGTGCCCCTTTGGGGTTGCGTAGCGGTGAATGGCGATCTGAAGGCCGCTATGCGGCCTATCTGGATTTGGTGCGCCGTCAACTCAAGCGAGACTACCAGGAACGCGATCTCAGAACGGCAGGGCTTAAAGTCTTTACGAGCCTCGATATTCTGGCCCAGGTGGCCGCCGAGGCTGCGGTGAAGTCTTGCGTAGGGGAGTTAGAACGAGGTCTACCCAAGCAAACGGGGAAACTACAAGCGGCCGTGATAGTGACCGACGCCAGGACTGCGGACATCAAAGCGATGATCGGCGGTCGCGGCGGGGACGCGGGGGGGTTCAATCGTGCACTCGATGCGCAACGTCAAATCGGTTCGTTGGTTAAGCCATTCATCTATCTCACGGCCTTGGCGCAATTGCGGGGGTTCAATGTCGCGACCCAACTTAACGATGAACCCCGTACGTGGCGCTCAGTTGATGGGAAATCCTGGTCGCCTAAAAACTATGACGGGAAATATCACGGGCCTGTTGCGGCCCAGGACGCCCTCGCCAAATCATTAAATCTCGCCACCATCGATCTCGGATTTAGAATTGGCGTGCAGGCGTTGCGCGGCACGCTGCTGAAATTTGGGGTGGAGCAGGAGATTTCCAAGTTTCCGTCGTTGTTTCTCGGCGCTTTGGACCTTAGCCCCTATGCAGTCACGCAACTTTATCAAATTATCGCGAACGATGGTTTCAGAATTCCTTTGCGCGCGATCCAGGCGGTGGTCGATAATCACAATCAGCCAATTAAGCGCTACGGCTTGAAAGTGGAGCGCGTGATGGATGAACAAACCGCCTTCCTCACGCGCTACTTGCTTACGCGTGTGGTCGAGCAAGGAACTGCGCGCCAATTGGCACAGGCCTTTCCGCAACAGCTGCCCCTGGCTGGTAAAACTGGCACGTCGAATGACGCGCGCGACAGTTGGTTCGTGGGGTTTACAGGCAACGATTTGGTCACCGTCTGGATGGGGCGTGACGACAACCAATCTGCAGGTCTCACCGGCGCCACAGGTGCACTCAAAGTCTGGGTGAAACTAGTGAAGGATGTTGGGGCAAAACCGATTTTGATGGATCCCCCGCCGACGGTGGAGTGGCATTGGCTCACCAGCGATGGCGCCGCGTTGACGGACAGTACGTGCGGTAACGCACGCTATGTACCAGTGAACATCAATCTCCTGCCGACGAGCACTGTGGAGTGCGTCGTCCCCTCTTCAGTTCCCGGCTTCAGGCCGCTGTGGGAGGCGCCGAACTAAATGCGTGAAGTAGGTTGTCGAGCGTGGCCGGCGTTGTTGTTAGCGAGCGGCATTCTATTGCTCAGTGCGTGCAGTATCGCGCCGACCCGCACCGCGCCTATTGAAGAACGGAAACAGCACACGCCACCGGTTGTCCCGCGCACTGTCCCGGTGCCGCGTAGCGTCACTGCCCCGGCGCCGCCGCCTGCTACGCAGGTTTATGCGTTGCCGGATACCGCAGTAGCGCCGCGCGCATTACTCCCCGCGCCGATAGCCCCGCTTGCTGACACCTCGGCATCCGTACTGCCTGTTGATCCGGTGCTGGGCGAACTTCTCGCGCAGGTCGAGCGCGCGAGCGCACGTGGCGATCAAGGCACGGCGCGTGCGACTTTAGAGCGCGCGCTCAAGATCAAGCCAGAGGATGCGCGGTTGTGGCTGCGCCTCGCCGAACTGAATTTTGACGATGGTGAGTTTGAACAGGCAAGCGTGATGGCGCAGCGCGCGCGCGCGCTCGCGCATGGCGAGCGCCAGCTGCTCGAGCGGTCAGACGATTTGCTCGCGCGCGCCCGCCAACATCTCAATCGTTAACGTGCGTTGGGTCATGTGGCCGCAACGAATAGGCGAACGCAATCACTTCGGCCACCGCCTGATAGAGGGCTGCCGGAATTTCGCGACCCAATTCGATATGGCTTAGAACCTCGACCAATGCGGGATCTTCGCGCAGGGGCACGGCGTGGTCAGCCGCCAACGCAAGGATACGTTTCGCCACTTCGCCCTGACCCTTGGCCGTCACCCGCGGGGCGCCACGACCTTCCCAGCGCAAGGCAATGGCGAGTGGTCGCCCGGCTTTAAATTTCATGCCTAGATTTCCGTGTCAATTAGGCCCAGCGGCAAGTACGCAGCTTCGTCTGGACCGTCCACAGGGGCGACGATAATCGACCCGATCCCAAGGCCGCTTGCCGCGAGGCGCGTTTGCAGGTCATCTTTTTTGGCGCAAAGTTGCTGACGCAGAGTCTCGTCGTTTGCCCAGGCAACCACCGACAGTCGCTGCGCACAAAGGGTAAGCCGCACGCGCAGCTGAGAAGGGCCAGGGAGCGGTACCATCACCAATAGCGTGTGAGGTTCTGCGTCCGCCGTTGATTCCGTGTGACCCGCGTGCGAATACTCCAACTGCACGACCTCTGGCTCACCGTTAACTCGCACGGGAAGTTCAAGTAGGCCGAATGACTGACCGATGGCGGTCGCCTCGGTGATCTGTAATTGTCGCGTGGTGATCCGTGCAGTCATACCCTCGAGATTCTCTTTGAGTGAGGTCGCGAAGGCCTTCACTGTTGAATCCCAGGTGGCTGTTTCCGATGCCGCGGAGCGCGGTCCGTCCTGCGGTAAGTGCATAGATCCAGGTGCCGGGGCGGCTTTCCCGATGGCGTCATACGCGGTGGCCGCCGCCACCGGCGGCACGAAAAGATCGATTTGTCTTAACAAACTCAAGAGCTGCCATTTCCGATCTTGCGTGGGCAGCGGCATGCTCGGGTCGGCCACTCGTTGCGCGAGCGCTTCCTCCAGGCCCAAGCCGTTGTGCCCAACTGCCTGCCGCAGTTGCGCTGGTGTCGTAAGGTCGGAAATGGATGGGCTCGCAGCCAGGAGCGCTTTTGCCGACTGCACCAACGGCGGCAACTCGCGGCCTTGTGCTGCTTGCTCAATGCGTTGAGTTTGTGCGGCGAGTTCGCGCATTGCCGGCGCGAGTTCGAGCTGTTGCGGCAACAAGGTTCTGAGGGTGAGCGTGGTGACCTTTGGCGCAGGCGTCCCTTGCGTAGGTAACACCGGTGCGAGCGTTGGCAGCGGCTGCAAACTCACCACCCGGGCCATGAAGCGCCCACCAGCGGGCACTGGCGTTGGGCCTGACGCGATTAAGGTGTCGGTGCCAATTCTCAACACCGTCGAGTTCTGCTCAGCAGGGCCGATAACTGTCACGTTCAGGAGTTGTCCGACGGCCCACGCACGATTGAGTGGAGGGGACCAAGGAGGAGATCGCGTGACTGGGACAGGCTGCTCGAGTTTCATACGAACGCCAGCGGCAATGGGGCGGCAAACTTGACACGCATACGCAGAAATTCACCTTAGCGCAGTAACCCGTAGGAATTTGCTCAGATGCCGGTAGGTCAATTGTGGTACATCAAACGCGGCGGCCAGCAACGAGGACCGTATCCGCCTGCCGTGATCGCGCGAAATATCGCCTTAGGGCGGATTGTGGCGACAGATCTTCTAAGCAGCGATGGCCAAGGTTGGCAGGCGGCGGTCGAGTTCCCCGATTTTGAGCTGCACCGTCAAAGCAAGGCGTCGGCGACTGCGCGTAAGCTTGAGGAGCGTCAGCACGAACGACGTACAGCATCGTCAACCGCTGACGTAAGTATTGACGTGCGCAAGCTAACCGAGCGTCGGCGCCCGGAGGATCCGCGCGAAGTTCAGAGCAGAGAAAAATCCTATCGGGTCTGGCGCAGTTTGGATTCGGCCGGAGTCCCGCCGACGCGGATGTTTGTCGGGATCGGATTTGCAGTGTGCGTGCTGGGGCTGGTTAGCTGGCTGGCTCAGCGTGCCGAGGTGCCGCATGTCGTTCAGTGTGAAGCGAGTGCAACGCCAGGCGTTGTATGGGATTTCTGCGACAAACAAGGCGCTAACTTGAGTGGCGCGAGCTTGCTCGGCGGGAGCCTGAAGAATATGAATCTGAGTAACACAAATCTGACGGCCGCCAAGCTATCCAGCGCCGACTTGGCCTATGCGAATTTAACCGCTGCCAAGTTGCTCAACGCCGATTTCCAGGGTGCGAATCTGACTGGGGCAATTCTGCGTGGCGCGGACTTGTCCGGCGCGGATCTCACAGGGGCAAATCTTTCCTTTGCCGATATGACTGACGCGAAGTTGGCGGCGACTACTTTCCAGCAGGCGCGGCTGACGCAGACGATCTGGCAAGAGGGTGTCGTCTGTGCGGCGCGCTCCGTTGGCGTGTGCATCATGGGCGACACCAGCGCGCCCGCGAAATAAGTCCGAACCTCCCCTGGCGTCCAGCGGCGCGCGCAATTAGCTGCCGGACGACATGGCGACCGGCGCAAGTGCGCTAAGCGTTCTCCTATTTCCTCTCGATGACGCAGGCAATCTGCAAGGTACGTGATTTGCCCGAGAATTAGGCTTGAAAAAAATGTGTTGAGTCAGTACGATGCGCGCCCTAGCTAGTGCGGGGTGGAGCAGTCTGGCAGCTCGTCGGGCTCATAACCCGAAGGTCGCAGGTTCAAATCCTGCCCCCGCTACCATCTAAGCAAAAAGGCCCCGGGAAATCGGGGCTTTTTGTTTTATAAGGACAAAATTTGGTTTCGAGTGACACTCTTGAGTCTGTAATCGGCCCGACCATTCGCGGCCTCGGTTACGAACTGTGGG
>CAMATU010000186.1 GCA_945861225.1 Klebsiella pneumoniae | reverse complement strand
CCGTGCAGTGCTGCAGAATCTCGCGGAGATCCTGCAGGTAGCTGGCGCAAGTCTGGCTGACGTGGTGGACGTCACCAGCTTTCTCGTCGACATGGGGGATTTCGGCGGCTACAACGAGGTGTATGGAGAATTCTTCGATTACGACGGACCCACCCGGACCACGGTGGCGGTCCACCAACTGCCGCATCCGCTGATTCGGATCGAGATTAAATGCACCGCGTATAAACCGCGCGATTGCTAGAGGTTCATTCCTATGCGTAAAGGTGAAATTATTGCCGGCTTTCTCGCGCCGCATCCCCCGCATCTCGTGTATGGCGAGAACCCGCCGCAGAATGAGCCGCGCTCGCAGGGCGGGTGGGAACAATTGCGCTGGGCCTACGAGCGCGCGCGCAAAAGTATCGAGCGCCTGCAGCCTGATGTGTTGCTGGTGCATTCACCGCATTGGGTGACCCAGCTCGGCCATCATTTTCTTGGCGTGCCCACACTGCGCGGTAAATCGGTAGATCCGATATTCCCGAATCTCTTTCGTTACAACTTCGAATTGAATGTCGATGTGGAACTGGCGGAAGCCTGCTGTGAGGAAGCCCGCGCGAGCGGACTAGTGGCCAAGATGATGCGCAATCCGAATTTTCGCGTAGATTACGGCACCATCACCACGTTGCACATGATTCGACCGCAATGGGACATTCCAGTAGTCGGTATCTCCGCCAACAACTCACCGTACTACCTGAATATGGAAGAAGGGCTGGACGAGATGGCGACCTTGGGCGCGGCCACGCGCCGCGCGATCGAAAAGAGCGGTCGGCGCGCCGTGCTGCTCGCCTCGAACACCCTGTGCCACTGGCACTTCCATGAAGAGCCCGCCATTCCCGAGGACATGTCGCAGGAACATCCACAGAATTACGCGGGCTATCTGTGGGATATGCGCATCATCGAACTGCTGCGCCAGGGCAGGACCCGCGAAGTGTTTCAACTGCTGCCCCAATTCATCCAGGAAGCCTTCGCGGAAGTGAAATCCGGCGCCTTTACCTGGATGTTCGCAGCCATGGAGTATCCGGAGATCCCGGGCGAACTGCACGGCTATGGCTCGGTGATCGGCACCGGCAACGCGGTCATGGAATGGGATCTCACGCAGGAGGCAGTATGCCGTTAGTGGCGGCTTTTCTAGTGCCCGGCTCCCCGCTGCATTATCTACGCCCGGAGGTTGCGCCCTGGGCGCCAATTGCTGCTGCCCACGCGAAGGCGGCCGCGCTTCTCGCCGCCGCACGACCCGAGGTGTTGCTGGTGTATTCCACGCAGTGGATCGCGGTGCTTGATGAGCTGTGGCAAACCCGTCCGCGGGTACACGGCCTGCATGTCGATGAGAATTGGTACGAGTTTGGCGATCTGCCATTCGATATAAACATCGATACCGAACTCGCTGAGATCTGCATTAATGCCACGTCGACGATCGGTGTGCGCTCAAGGGGCGTCGATTACGACGGCTTTCCGATCGATACCGGCACCATCGTCGCCGATGGATTCTTGAATCCGACCAAGCAGGCACGTTTGATAATCGCGGCCAACAATCTCTATCACGATTGGCAGAAAACCGCCCAACTTGGCGCACTCGCGGCCACTGAAGCCACGCGCCTCGGTCGGCGTTATGCGGTGCTTGGCATCGGCGGTCTGTCAGGTACGATTTTCCGGCATGAAATCGATCTCGAGCGCGATCATCTGGCGTCTGCCACTGACGATGCCCTTAATCGCGAATTGCTGGCCGAACTCGCGCGCGGCGACCGAGCGACTTTGCAAGCTTTTTGCGCTGACTACGCGGGCCGCGCGCGCGCCGACATGGGCATGAAACATCTGGCGTGGATCCTGGGCGCGCTGGGCGACCAGTATCGCGGCGCGACCACCTTGGCTTACGGACCGAGCTACGGCAGCGGTGCGGCGGTGGTGCAGTTCAACTGCTGAAACGCCACTAGCAATGCGGCGGTTAAGTACTCGTCCCTGAAAAAGTCGCTTTTATTGCGGCCCAAGAAGATGCGGGCACCGTATTCAATGAGACGAAGGTTTTATCCGTTAAGTCAGTGCCATTCGTAACCCGAATGTACGCGGTGATTAGTCTGTCGGGCTCATCCGAGTTCTTCCAACAACGCTTTCGCCTCTTGCAAATCCTTGGTGCCGAAGCCTTCGGTGAACCAACTGTAGGTCGGCGCCAATAACTCTCGTGCTGCGCGCGTCTTACCCTGGCCTTGCCACAGCCGAGCGAGACTCGTCGCGGTGCGGAGCTCCTACGATTTTGCCTGCTGTTCGCGCGCGACGTCGAGCGAGGCGAGGTAGATGTGCTCCGCGCCTGTGAAGTCACCCTTGCACGAGAGCATCCAACCCTTGAGGCGCAGAATCTCCGCGTAGTCGACGCGCTCCTCCCAGCCCGGACGCTCGACCTGCGCGACCTGCTCTTCGATCAGGTGCAGGGCATTTTCGAGGTCGCCGGTCAACGCCATGCCCTCGGCAAGCATCGCTTTCATGTAGGGACTGCGGACTTTGCCACCGGCTCCGTCCCAATTCACCAGACCTGCCTTCAGCGCGGCAATTCCTTCGGCGAGTTTGCCTTCATGGATGAGTGCGACGCCACCTGAAATGGGTGCCAGCACCGCCCATAGAAATGGCAGGCCGTGCTCGCGACCGAGCCCCGCACATTCTTCAGCACGCGTACGGAGTTCCGTGGGCTCACCACGGTAAACGAACGCTTCCGCCCCTACCGTCAGCGCCCAGCCGCGGTCGAAGGGGTGCGCGCGGCGGCGCGCGTGCGCTTCTTGTTCATCGCACAGCCGCAGTGCCCGGTCCGGATAGCCCAGCTTCCAGGTCCATTGCGCGGACCAGCCACCGACAAACGTTTTCGGGTCCGAATTGAGAGTGTCAGCGAGGTGGTAATGCTTCTCTGCGTCGTAGAGCGCTAGCACCTGGTCCCCATGTTGTTGGGCTTTGATGAACTGGCCCATCCATTGATAGGAGCCCATTGCAGTCATGTGTCCGGTGATCAGGAGATTTTCATCGCCGGTTGCCCGCGCGGCGTCGAGTATCTCAGTGACCCGGTCAAGCGACTCGGCCACTCGACCCACGCATGAAACATGCATCCATAGGCCCCACAGGATGGGGAACAGCGCGTTGTTCCGTGCGAGCGACTTCACCAGTGCGAGCGCGGGTTGAAGGATGGTCGAGATCTCCGGCGTACCATAGCCTCTGAGGGCCATCCAGGCGGTGCCGAGGAGAGTGCGCAGCCCGAGTTCACTGGCATCTCGTGTGGGAGAGCAAGGAAGGGTCGAGATCAGTTCAAGTCCCTTGTCGAGATGGGAGATGGCCTCAATCAGCGCCATACGTTTCAACGCCAACTCGCCAGCACTCTGCCAAAGCGGAATGGCGGCGTCATGCAGGCCGGCGGCCGTGAGATGGTAGGCCAGCACCTCCGGCTCGGTGTCTTTGGTGGTCGGAAATTTTTCATCGATGACCTGCGCGATCGTCGCGTGCAGTGATCGCCGACGGCTTTTCAATAATGAGTCGTACGCGGCATCCTGGACGAGTGCGTGCTTGAATGTGTACAGAGCATCGGGTGGGGTGCCGCGCCGGAACATCAGTCCTGCGTCGGTTAACTGTTCGAGTATATTGTTGAGTTCGGTGTTTGCGTGAGGGGCAATCGCGGCAATCAACTCGTATCTGAACTCGCGCCCAATCACCGCGCCGATCTGTGCGATCTCTTTCACCTCGGGCACGCGATCAAGCCGCGCGACCAGCGAGTCGCGCAAGGTAGCTGGAATGGTGAAGGTGTGTACGCTACCGACATACGCGTAGCGGTCACCAGCCTCTTTGAGTTCACCCGATTCCAGAATGGACTTGGTCAACTCCTCGACATACAGCGGCACTCCATCGGTCTTGGCGAGGATCTGCTCGAGCAAATCGCCGGGCAGCGCTTTGTCTTGTGTGAGTCGCGACACCATCGCACTGCTTTGGGCGCGGGTCAGCTTGGATAAATTCAGTGCCGTAACATGGCCATGTTGCAACCAGCGGGGCTGGAACTCCGGCCGGTGGGTCAGCACCATCAGTAGCGGGATATGGCTGATCCGACCGATCAAGAGGTCCAACACCTCCAAGCTGGTCGGATCCGCCCAATGGGCATCTTCGAATAGCATCACCATCGGCTGCCGGCGCGCCGCCGCTTCGACAATGTCGACCAACGCGCGGATCGTCTCATCCTTCTGCCGCTGCGGCGTCATCGTCAAGGGTCGGTAACGCGCCTCGCACGGAATCGAAAGAATCGTCGCGACGAAGCGCACGTCATCAAGCGGGCGCCGATAGCTTTCGACCAGCAGCGCTTCGAGCTTGTCCAGCTTGGACTCCGGTGACTCATCGCGGCCGAACTTGAGTGCGCGTTCCAAGTTATCGATCATCGGATAGAACGCGCTGTTCGCGTAGTACGACGAACACTGCAGCAGCAAGGTGCTGCTGATTTCGGCTTGCAGGCGCTCGCGCAGTTCGCGCACACTGCGACTCTTACCGATGCCGGCCTCGCCCGACAGCAGCACCACCTGGCCTTCACCGTCCTGCGCCAACTGCCAGCGCTCGAGCAGCAGCGCGACTTCATGCTCGCGGCCGACCAAGGGGGTCACTGCGCCGTGGGTCGCGGCGTCGAAGCGACTCGCGACGGCGCTCACGCCGGTGATGCGCCAGATCCGCACCGGCTCAGCGATGCCTTTCAATAGTTGCTCGCCAGCATCCACGCACTCGAAGTTGCCGCCGGTAAGATGGCGGGTGTGATCGCTGATGATGACCGTGTCGGGCGCCGCGAAGGTCTGTAAGCGCGCCGCCAGATTCGGCGTGTCGCCTAGCGCCAGCTGCTCGCGCGATCCACCGCCGATTTCACCGACCACGACCAATCCGGTGTGGATCCCGATCCGCACGGCTAACTGCGTTGGTGCATCGCCCACTTGCCGCGCGTTCAGCTCGCTCAGCGCCGCGACGATCCCCAAGCCCGCGTGTACCGCGCGTGCGGCGTCGTCTTCGTGCGCGCGTGGATGGCCGAAGTACACCAACAGACCATCGCCCAGATATTGGGCGATATGGCCGCCGAACGACTCGATGATCTGCGCCGCGGTGCCTTGATAGGCGCGGATAATGGCGCGTAGCTCCTCCGGATCGAGACGCTCTGCCAAGGCCGTCGAACCGACCAGATCGCAGAACATCACGGTCAACTGGCGGCGCTCACCGTCGGTCAGATTGATTGGCGCGCCAGGGCTCGGCTCGCCAGCCGCATGCTGCGCGCTACTGTCCGTTTTTAAACCAGCAATCGCCTTCAGCAATTTCTTGCGATGGCCAAGGGATACGCCGAGCGACTCGAGATCTTGCTCCGACAAAGCGGGCAACACTTCGAGATCGATGTCATTGTCCGCAAAGACCTGCGCGTACTGATTCAGATCGAGTGCACTCAACCATGCTGAGAGGGATTCCATGATGTCCTCCAACCCCAGCCTGGGCGTGGTCTGTGGGTTCGTAATGGCGAGGGCGGGTGGCAGAAGGGTAACTGTCGGCCGCGCCATTGACAACGATCGCATCAAGCCGAACGCTTTCCGAATATTCTGCAGGACAGGACTCGAGCACTTAATGTCTATCTCGTGCGCGTCTGAATGGCCACCTAGTCTGTAATCGAACTTGGCCGCTATCTTGTATTTCGTTCTCCGATGAATGAAATCTTCCTGAAGTGCCCTTCAATCGTATCGACAGAAGTCTTCGATATAGGCAGGTGCGCTCGTTCCTCCGCCCAGACGGCTAGGAACCGTTCGAGCGTCTCTGTCGCGCTATCCAACACTAGCTTCTCTGGCAAGCTGGCCTTTGCCGCGAAATACACCAGCGATTCGCGGGACATCTCATGCATCTTCTTTGACCGACCCATTTTGAGCGCCATGGCGGGATCGTCCAGAAAGGCGATGGTCGCCACGAAGTCATAACCAGGAGCAAGCGCCGTGGCCCGGCGGTCTGGGTAGATCAGCGACCAGTTCTTAAGGTGCATGTCGGCGTTGCCGATGAGCGCGCTGAACACCAGCCGCCGGATAAACTCGGCGATGCCCTGCTCCCCGACTTCCGCCCAGATGACCTCGGCGATATTCCTGTAACTGGCCTTCGCATACTTGTCATCAGGATAGACCCGGAACACCTGGGCAAAGTCCTCGATATGAACGCGCCCACCGTCCGGCGTCCGGTCGAACCGCTTGACAGCCAGGGCTTGCCCTGGCATCCGAGACATTTCAGGGGGGAGACCTGCCACCGCCGCCATGTCGACCAGCTTCACGTCCGGCACTGTAATCCCGACGGCACGGGCCAGGGTCATCATGGTGTATTCGTTTTCGGGGACGCCGGGGAACCGGGTCGAGGGGAGCTTCACGATCCACGAGCCACCACTGCCGCTGACCGGAATGGTAAGCCCGCCGGTGGCTTCCATGACGGCCGAGAATTTGAGCTGAACCCCCGCCAGCGAGAACCGCATCGCGTGCTCCGCAGCGTGGGCACGGTCGTCTGGAGCATGACGACCTTGATCGGCGGGATCTTCAACCTGAACGGGCCGACCATCGACCGGGACTATGGTGATGGCACCGGGGAGATCTTCCCCCAGCACGCCGAGCAAGAAAAAGTCGCGCTGGGCATTCGCACCCGCGCGCTGCGCCAGGTACTCGCGTAGCGGCCCCTCCGGCAGCAGGTTGGCAAAGAACGGCGGCACCCGAATCCGCGTGGGCCGGATGTCCGTTATCAACCCGCCCAAGCGATCCTTGAACGACAGGCTCAAGGTCGGGCGGGCAGGGTCGTCGATGTAGTCTTGCGTGAACGCGAACGTAAGCTGCTCACCTGGAAACAGGGTCAACGTCCCGACGGGTTCGCCGTGCAATCGGACTTCCAGAACCTGAATGCTTGCGGCCATCAGCTATCCCCTTCGTCGTCATCCTCATCCAGGTTATAAGCCGGCGGCACCGGTGCCTCGGTTACGTGGGTATGTGCCGCTGCATTCCGGGCCGCGCGCCCGCTGTCCCCGACTTCCTCGGGCGCGCGGATCAATCCGCGAATAGCGGGAACGAGGGATCTCGGAACCAGGACGAGTTCCAGATCGAGTGCGCGCGCCAGCTCGATCAGGCTGGCGGTTGTAAGGTCGACTCGGCCCGCCTCGATCGTCGAGATGTGACTTTGAGGCGTGCCGATCTTCTCGCCGAGTTCGCGCTGTGTCAGCTTCCTGGCAAGGCGTGCGGCTTTCAGGGCGGCGGCGATGGGTGCGACGGATGGGCGTGACATAATATTCAATTTTACATATAAAAACAGGGTTACATACATATCTACATATATTTCTTGATACGTCCTTCGTCAAGCATAAAAATATTCGGAAATATATCTTTATTCTTTAATATATATCATATTATATAATTTATCTTAAGAAAGATAACCGCCCTCTTCCGAGAAATTGAGCCTCGCTATAGTTGAATTCGAACGCCGTCAACAGGAACGGTCGCGGTGAACATCGGTCGTTTACGCCGGAATTCACGGGACCTTCGGGCTGGGGGTATTTTCTCCAGGAAATATCGACCGCTTCGAACAGAAGGCGCGAGTGGCCCCATGCCGGGTGTTAGCCAACCTCGCGTCCGTTTCGACCCGAGGGTTACCATCCAGGGTCGACGAAGTCACGCAGCGCGTTCAAACCACCCGCACATTACAAAACTGCCAGGGATCATCGGTATCCAGTGATTCCGGAAACAACTCGCCGCGTTGGTGCAGCGGGGTCCATTCTGTGTATTCGCCGATTACCGGTCCGAGGTACGGTCGGCAAATTTCGAGATTGCGGCGGAAATCCATTTCATCGGGTTCGGTAATGCCCCGTGCCGGATTTTCAATCGCCCAGATCATCCCAGACAACACGGCGACCGTGACTTGCAGGCTCGTCGCACTGTTAAACGGCGCGAGCGCGCGCGCTTCCTCAATTGAGAGCTGCGAACCAAACCAGTAGGCGTTTTTGGCGTGCCCGGCGAGCAATACGCCAAGTTCATCGATCCCTTGCGTGATCTCGTCCATCAGAATGCGTTTGCGCGCCTGGAGGTGCCAATTGCGGCCGGCAAATTCGTGTACTGAGAGCACGGCAGCATCACACGGGTGATAGGCGTAGTGCACGGTCGGCCGATAGCTGACTTGCCCGCCTTCACGCACCGTCAAATAATCTGGAATCGAAATCGACTCTCCGTGGGTAATCAAAAAGCCGTGGTAATGCTGGGCGAGCGGCGTCCAACTGCGCACCCGTGTACTCGCACCGGGACGCGCTAAATAAATCGCGCTGCCGCAGCCTTCAAGGTGGCGATGACCATCTGGCGGCAAGGCCTTTTCGTGCGTGCCCCAGCCAAGTTCGGCAGGTTGCGATCCTTCGCTGACGAAACCGTCCACTGACCAGGTATTCACAAATTCTCCAACCGCCTTCGGCACCTTGGAAGTTTGCGTATCACGTTCTGCGATGTGAATCACTTTCACGCCGAGATTCGCCGCAAGCGCCGCCCAGCCTTCCCGTGAGCTGGGTTCCGGCAAGGGATCCTTTAGTTCAGTCGCGATATTGAGCAGGGCTTGCTTCACGAAGTGCGAGACCAAGCCAGGATTGGCCCCATGGGTAATTACCGCAGTAGGGCCTCCGGGTCGTGTTTTGCGCAAGCCCAGGGCCGTTTCACGCAGCGCGTAATTAGATCGCTGAGCGAGTGGGACATCCCGATCGGTATAGCCACCGGGCCAGGGTTCGATGCAGGTATCAAGATAGAGCGCACCACGTTCACCGGCGTAGGCGATGAGCGCCACGCTCGCGACATCCACCGATAAGTTCAGCAAGAAATCGCCGGCGCCCACGAGTGGGTTCAGCACAGCGCGGTAATTTTCCGGCGTGAGTGGCCGTACCACCAATGAGATTCCGTATTGGACCGCCTCGTCGCGACCCGCCTCAGCGGCCGTCACGATGGTGATGCGTGCGGGAGTGAGCCCCCC
>CAMATU010000185.1 GCA_945861225.1 Klebsiella pneumoniae | reverse complement strand
GCACGGGTCTGCGCGCGAATGTCGAAGCGCGTGGTGCCCAGGGCGTCGACGTCCGCGCCTGGAAAGGAATTGTCGGCCTGGCGCGCACTGGTGCCCGAGACGAAAATAAAATCGCCTGCATGTTTAACATGCGGGTATCTGCCGCGTGGTTTGGCCAGGCCGGCGATAACCTCTGCACTCATCGTGATTCCTTGCGCTGCGTTCGTGGAAGCCCAAGCCTAGGCGGCGCGCAGCCGTACATCAAGCGCGGCGTGAATCGACTTCCTCGCGAGGTATCGGGATAATCGGCTGCATCAACTACGGCACAAAAGAGAGACAGCGACATGAATGGCGCCCACGCCCTGATCGAAACCTTGGTCCGCAGCGGAATCGATGTGTGCTTCGCAAATCCCGGCACCTCTGAAATGCAGTTGGTGCAAGCGATTGACGAGATCCCCGGGATGCGGCCGATCCTCGCCTTATTCGAAGGCGTGGTCACGGGCGCCGCCGATGGCTATGCCCGAATGGCGCGGAAGCCCGCCTGTACCCTGCTCCATTTAGGTCCCGGTCTCGCGAATGGGGTGGCTAATCTGCACAACGCGCGCAAGGCGCTTTGCCCCATGGTGAATGTGGTGGGCGATCACGCCATTCACCACCTGCGCTTTGATGCGCCGCTTACCTCTGATGTGGCAGGGATTGCGCGCCCGGTCTCGCACTGGGTGCGCAGCGCGTCCTCGCCAAGTGATCTCGCCCACCTGGGCGCTGAAGCGGCCGCGATCGCCGGCAATGTTCCGGGCAAAATTGCGACCCTGATCGCGCCGGCCGATTGTGCGTGGACCGATCTGCCTGCCGATTATGTGGCACCCGTGCTGCCCGCCCGTGCCGCGTTGCCAGAAATTCCGGCGGGGCACATCGAACTGGTAGCGCAAGCGTTGCGCCAGGCGCGCAATCCTGTGTTACTCCTCGGCAGTGAAGGTCTGGTGGGGGAAGGGGCGCGCCAGGCAGGGCGAATTGCGGCGGTGCTGCCAGTGCGCCTGCATGCCGAGACATTTAACCGACGACTCGAACGCGGCGCCGGCAGAGTCCCGATTGGAATCGTCCCTTATTTTGGTGATCGCGCGTTGGAATTGCTGGCAGGCGCAGACTTGATGGTGCTCGCCGGCGCGAAGCGACCGGTGGCGTTCTTCGCTTATCCGAATAAGCCGAGCGTATTGGTGCCAGACGGCTGTGAGGCGTTATCGCTGGCTGGCCCGAGCGATGACACAGTGGCCGCACTTACCGCGTTAGCCGATGCGCTGGGTGCACCGGCGGCACCGAAGGTCTTTCAATCAACCATAGACATGCCAGCCGTCAGCGGCGCGCTGAATGGTCAACTGGCGGCGCGCGTGTTGGCACGCTGTCTGCCCGAAGGCGCGATTGTGATTGATGAAGCGATTACGAATAGCCTGTTCGCGCAACAGGCCAGCCTGGGCGCGCCCCCGCATGATTGGCTGCAGCTCATGGGAGGTGCGATCGGTAATGGTCTGCCGCTGGCGCTGGGCGCAGCAGTGGCCTGTCCGCAGCGTAAGGTGATCTGCCTGGAAGGCGATGGCAGCGCGATGTACACGGTGCAGTCACTGTGGACGATGGCGCGCGAGAAGCTCGATGTGATTAACGTGATCTTCGCCAATCGCAGTTATGCGATTTTGAATATCGAATTCGAACGGGTGGGCGTTGGCGCGCCTGGTCCGCGCGCATTGTCGATGCTGGACATGAGCAATCCCGCGTTACGCTGGACCGAAATCGGGCGCGGAATGGGGGTTAACAGTGAACGGGTGGAAACGGCGGAAGCCTTTGAAGCGGTCTTGCGTTCAATGATGAACACGCCGGGGCCGCATTTAATTGAGGTGGTGCTTTAGGGCAGCAGAAATCGCGCCTGCAGGCGCTCCTACAGTCTCCCATAGGTCGGATAAGCGTTAGCGCAAGCCGACGCTTGTCGGCGGATGACGCCCTACGGGCTTATCCGCCCTATGATTTTTCATTGCGCTGATAATGTCTACGTAGGAGCGGCTTTAGCCGCGATAGGGCGCTCAATCCACCACCACCCGTGGCAGCGCAAAAAAGCACTTCAGCGCCAGGTACAACGCGTGTGCGTCAAGCGCGCCGGCGAGTTCGCGAATCGAATGCATTGCAAAAGTCGGCACGCCGACGTCCACCGTGCGCAGGCCGAGGCGCGTCGCGGCGAGCGGGCCGATGGTACTGCCGCAGCCCATGTCGGCGCGCGCAATGAACGACTGCACTGGCACGCCAGCAAGCGCTGCAGCCTGCCGAAAAACGGCGGCGGATTCGCTGTTGGTCGCGTAGGACTGGTTGGCGTTGGTTTTGAGTGCAGGGCCTGCGTTGATCAGCGGTCCGTGCCTGACATCGTGTTTATCGGCAAAGTTGGGATGCACGGCGTGTGCGTTATCGGTGGAAATCAGCAGCGAGTTAGCGAGCGTGCGTGCTGCCGTTTCATGATCGCCCAACAAACGCAGCAGCACACTTTCAAGAAAATTGCCGCGCGCCCCGCTGGTTGAGCCGCTGCCGACTTCCTCGTGATCGTTACACACCAAAAGTCGCGCAAAGTCAGACTCCGCATCGCACAGGGCGCAGAGCCCGGTGTAGCAACTCAGCAAGTTATCCAGGCGTGCTGAGGCGATAAATTCTGCATGCCAACCGACCAGGCGGGCCGGTTGCGTATCGTAGAAAGAAAGCTCAAAAGCCTGGATTTGGGCGGTGGCGAGCGCTGGCTCTTGGGCGGCGAGATGGCGCACGAGTTCCAGGTTCAGGGCAAAAGCTTCGGGGGTCTTGCCGCAGATCAAGGCGGGCAAGTAGGTTTGCTTGTTGATGCTGCGCTTGTCGTTAGCCTCGCGGTCAAGATGAATGGCGAGGCTTGGAATGACCGCCAGCGGCGCGCGAAAATCCAGCAAGCGATTGCACAAGGTGCCGTCGCTTAAGCGCAAGGTTACCCGCCCGGCAAGTGACAGATCGCGATCAAACCACGGATTCAGCAGCACGCCGCCGTACACCTCTGCCGCGAGCTGTTGGTAACCGTGCGCGAGGAGCTCTGGATGCGGCTTCAGCTTGAGGCAGGGACTGTCGGTGTGCGCACCGACGAGGCGCAATCCCGACTCGGCGAGTGGCTTGGAACCTAACGCAAAGGCAATGACGGACGACCCATTGCGCGTGATCCAATAGCGCCCACCTGGGCGCAGCTGCCAGGTTGCACGTTCGTCCAAGCGCACGAAGCCTGCAGTCTGCAGCGCGGTGGTCAGGTTTTCGGCGGCGTGAAAGGGGGTTGGCGACTGGTCGAGGAAGGCCAGCAGACCGGTATTGAAGTGCGCTTGATTCATGCGGCTAGGTTAACACTGGTGCCAGCCCCGCAGGCAGAGTGAAGTGGTCCCCGCGCCCCAATGTCGCTATCCTTGCGCCATGAAAAAACTTCTGTGCCGGGTGAGATGGGGATTGCTGCTCAGCGTGTTCGTCGCGAGCCATGCGCCGGTCGTGAGCGCTGCCGGCCAGCAATCAGCAATCGATCTATGGGAGAGCCTGCTCAAGCCTCAGTACTTCAAGGGGCGCGAGATGATGGCTGGTAAGTCGCTCATCGAACTACGCATTCCGCTGCGCGCCGAGGATGCGGGGGTGGTGCCAGTGAGCATCGATGCCAAAATCCCGCAAACCCCCGCGCGCTATGTCGCGAAGATTTACGTATTTGTCGATAAGAATCCCAAGCCCTTGGCGGGATTGTTTCACCTGACCCCGGAAATGGGTCAGGCCGATCTCGCGCTCCGTCTGCGCATTAATGAATACACCAAAGTGCATGTCGTCGCGGAGATGAACAATGGTGATTTGCACATGGACGAAGGCTTCACGCGTGCGAGTGGTGGTTGTTCCGAACCGCCGCCGTTTCTTAAACTCAAGGAAGCGCGCGCGCGAATCGGCGAGATGAAGTTTCGTTCCCTGGCTGGCGAAGCGGCAGATTCTTCACTTGGCCAGCTGATCATCAGCCATCCCAATGTGACGGGGCTGCAGCTTGACCAGCGCACCCGTGCCTACATCCCCGCTGAATATGTGACTAAAGTTGTGATCAGCTTCAATGGGCAGCACATCATGACAGCCGAGACCGATATTTCGTTGAGTGAGGATCCGAGCTTTCGGTTTTTCTTCAAGCCGCGCGCAGGGGGCACGCTCAAAGCGCAGATGACGGATTCGAAGGGGCGCGAGGTCACACATACGTTTGCAGTCAGCGGAAGCACGCCGAAGGCAAGTTGAGATCGTCGTCATTCCAGCAAGCCTCAAGCCGTCATCCAGGTAAGCCACCACCCCGTCACCCCGGAATTTGCTTCGCAAATATCCGGGGCGGGATCCATAGGGAACATCGGGCGCCGATGGATCCCGGGTCTTCGCCCGGGATGACGGAGTTAAGGGGATTCGTTGACCTTCAGCGCTGCGCTCCTCACGCTTACGTGCAATCGTTAACCTTTCACCGCGCAGAGAATCCTTGCCCCCAGCGAATAGCGGCGTATGCTGCGCCCGCTTGGCGCCAGTGCCGAGGAACAGAAATCCCAAAGGAGACTTTGATGACGACAAAAAAAGCCAAGGTCGCGCGACCGAGCAAGGTTCGCAACCGCTACGCCACGCATCCGCTACTGAACAAGGGCGGGGTGCATGCCAAGACGCGCAAAGCCGAGCGCAAGGCAGACAAGCAAATCCTGGGGCGGGAGTGGCCTGCCCAGAGCGCGGTGGGTTAACTCACGCATTCTGGGCAGGCTACTTCAACACTGCGTAATGCAAATGTTAAGCCGGTGGTTCAGTAGGTTGGGGTGAGCGCAGCGAACCCCAACATTGCGTAGGCATTCACGCGCGAAGTGCCAATGATCTGAACGACTATTCCGAGACGCAGACGTTATGCCGGCAGCGAAGTCAGGAAATCTGCCAAAACCTGATTGAACAAGGCGGGTTGCTCGATATTCGCGAGATGTCCGGCATTCCGGAGCACTACCAATTCGGCGCCGTTAATCGCGGCGGCCATCTCGCGCGCCACTTTGGGCGGGGTGAGTTGATCCTGATCGCCCACCACCACTAAGGTCGGCACTTTCACCTGAGATAAATCGGCCACTGGCGCGTACTGCGTCATGGCTTCGATTGCCTTGATATAGGATTCCTTGTGCAAGGCTGAGATGCTGTCGATCAGGGCCTGCACATGCGCCGGTTCGGCACAACTGCTGACCAAGGTCTTGGCGATCATCGGCGCGATGTCGCGCGGTTCTTTGCCATCTACGAGCGGTTGCTTACGCAGGCGGATAAATTTCTCGCGCGCCTCGGGGGTGAAGGATTCATCATAGCCGGGGAACGTATCAATCAGGGCGAGGCTCAACACGCGCTCGGGTGCGCTGGCATAGAAATCCAGCGCAATTCTGCCGCCCATTGAGAGTCCTACGATGTGCGCGGCCTTGACGCCCAGATGATCGAGCAAGCGGTGTAAATCGGCCGCGAAATCCGGGAAGCGCAACGCAGCGGGGTAGTCGTCGCTGTCGCCATAACCCCGCGCATCCAACGCTACGGCGTGGAAACGCTGCGCGCAATGCGGGAGCTGCTCCAGCCAGTTACGGCGGTTCCCGCCAATGCCGTGCAGGAACACCACCACGGCGCCCCGCCCACACTCGCTGAACGCAAGCTTAGGCGCACTGGGCACCCATGAAGTTTTGATCTCAGTCATGGGGTGTCGCTCAGCCCCACGGTAACGGCATCGGCGCGCCGTCGGCAGATTTCACCGCGACAGGTGACATCGCCAGAGTCGCCATGATGTAGAGATCTTCATTGCCGGCATTACAGATTTGATGCACCACGCTGCGCGGGATGAGCAGCGATTCATCGGCGTTTACGGTGACAGTCTGCCCTTCGTAGTGGCAGGCGGCGGTGCCTTTCAGGACCACAATGACTTCTTCGCAGTCGTGGCAGTGCACGGGGGTGGCCGCGTGTGGTGCGATGGTCTGACGCCAAATTTCGAACGCCTGCATGCCGTCCTTACTGCCCGCCAGGGTCTGGTGTTCGAGGCCGGGCAGATGATGGGTCTGGATGGCGGTGTGCGAATTGACACGCATAGGAATTCTCCTGAGTTTGGGCCTGATAATAGAGACTAGGGCGGTCACCGAATGATGGCTTGATCCCAAACCAGCACGCGATGCTTGTCAAGCCACAGCGCGTAGACGGCCTGCTTCGTGCAGCACCATACCCGCCAGAATCAGTGCCGCCCCACTCAAGATCCGCGGGGTCAGTGGTTCGTGGTTCAACCAGAAGCCGGCAGCAAGCGCGAGGACGGGCGTGATAAACATCATCATCGCGACCTGCGTCGCGGTGCGATGCTTCAGCACATAGAAGTACCAGGAAAAGCCCAAGGTGGTTGCGATCACACCGAGGTAGGTGATCGAAAGCAGACTTTTCAGTGGAAGCTCGTGCGGCCAGGTGCCGTCGAAAACCCACCAGGTCAGCACATAAGCTGGCCAGGCGAATAGTAAGGTGCCGGCCACCGAAGCCAAGGCCGGGATATTGGCATTGATGCGCTTGATTAACACCGCGCTCAGCGCATGCAGTACGGCGCCCGCGAGCAAGGCACAGATCCCCAGCACCGCGTGACCGCCGAGACGCGTGGCCGAGCCATAGATAACCCACAGGCCGCTCACGCAGATCGCGAGCGCGACCAGCTTGCGCGGAGTGAGGGAATTCTCGCCGAGCAGCACTCTCGACAGCACAGCAGTGATCAGCGGCGTCAAGCCATAGATCACCGAAATCCAGCCGGAGGGTAGCTGCTGCGCTGCCCAATAGGACAAACACATCGCGCCGTACACACTGATGGCTCCCGCCAGATAGTGTTGCCACGCGCGCGCATGGCGCGGCAACGGCACGCTTCGCCACCACAGCAAGGCGAACACACACAGCACGCCGATACACATGCGGCTCGCGGCAGCGAACAGAAAGCCCGGACCTTCGCCGCTCCATTTGGTGGCGAGCGGGGTGGTTGACCAAATCAGGATGACCCCGAGATAGGCGGCACCTACAGTGCGCTTAGACGATGGGGCGACAGATAGGTGGAGTGTGGTCATACGCGCTATAAAAACTGCTCGAAGATAAATCTACCACGGCATGCCATGCACCAAGACTTCTCGTGCGCGCCATTCAAGCAGCTCAGCATGACGTCGCTACAGTCGGTGGTGCAGACCGACGTCTCTGATCAAGTCGCGGTGAAGGCCCTGCTGCATGACACCTTGAGATAGATACTCTACGATTGGCCGACATGAAACGTGCGACCCTCCTCGCGATCCTGTTCATCCTGCCCTGCCAGTTCACCTGGGCCGCAGTCAGCATCCATTGCAATCATCACGACGCCGGACAATTGGCTTCACATTTTGGTCACCACGAGCACGCCGCCGAGCTTCACGACGAGTCGCCAGCACCTTCGTCAGAAGTGGAATCTGGGGTGGACCTTGACCACGACCATTTCGGGAATACGTTAGGCTTTCAGGCGGCATTGAGCCTCACCTCAGCTCCATCTGTGTTTTTTTATCGTCTGCTTTCCACCGCACCTCCCCACGACTTCGCGACTACCGAGCCCGAACGACCGAATTGGATCCCTGCCGCTTAAGCCGGCAAGGCGTTCCGCACTCGCTTCCGTAACGCTGTTCACAGCTGCGCGCGGCAACTCATGCTGCGGCAACGCCATTGCCGGTTCCCCTTGTACTTGGTTCTTCCAGGGAGAATTCGATGCGATGGATGGTCTTGCTGCTCGGGCTGGCAGCGTTTGTTTCAGTCCCCGTTTATGCGGCGCGTTCGCGCGCCGAGACGCCGCAGCCTGCGGCCACAACCCCGCGTCTGGTCAACGAGCTGTCGCTGCCCGAGGCACTGGCGCTCACGCTTGAGCGTAATCCTAATCTCGCCGTGTCCGCGCAGGAAATCGCGGCGCGCAGCGCGCTAGTGAGCCAGGCAGGCCTACGGCCTAACCCAACGCTGGGTATCACGCAGGAAAATTTCGGGAACGGTACCCTGAGTAATGGCACCGACGGCCCAGCCACCACGCTGCAGTTCGGGCAGTTACTTGAACTGGGCGGCAAACGGGCCGCGCGCGCACAGGTGGCCAGCGAAGCGCAAACGGTCGCCGAACGCGAGGCAGACGTCATGCAGGTCGAACTGCTGGCCAGCACGACGCAGCGGTTTGTCGAAGTACTGGCTGCGCAGGCGCAACGTGCGCTGGCGAACGAGTTGCTTACCCTGGCCGAAGCCACTGCAGGGGTAGTCAAACAGAAGGTCAAGGCCGGCAAGGTGTTTCCCATTGAGGCCATCAAAGCGGATGTGGTGCTGGCGACGGTGCGCCTGCAGCATGCACAAACTGAGCGCACTCTCGCCGCGGCGCGTCAGCAATTAGTCGCACTATGGGGCGATGAAGCCACTGAGTTTACGGCTGTAGGCGAACTCGGCGTACTGCCCGAAGTGCCCGTTTACGCTGAGCTGGAACAACGCCTCACGGGCAGTCCGACGCTCGCGCGTTGGGCTGCTCGCATCACCGAACGTCAAGCGCAGATGCGGCTGGCCGAGCGTAAGGCCATCCCGGATCTCACAGTCACCGCGGGGGTGCGACATTACAACGACATCGGCGAACCGGTCGCCCTGGTCGGTGTCTCCATCCCGCTGCAGTTTTTTGACCGTAACCAAGGGGGTCGCGCCGAAGCCGGTATCCGAGTGCAGCAAGCGCACGACGAACTGCGGGTTGCCGAGCTCGAGGCGAAGACTGCATTGCAGGCAACCTATGCCGCGATCATCAGCGCGCGCGCTGAAATCGAGACCCTGAGTACGGAGGTCCTGCCCGGTGCGGAAGAAGTGTTCCGGGTGGCGACAGCG
The DNA here is from genome assembly GCA_945861225.1 of Klebsiella pneumoniae. GTDB lineage: Bacteria > Pseudomonadota > Gammaproteobacteria > CAIKBL01. Next base: position 158 of record CAMATU010000185.1, on the reverse strand, counting down.
GCTTATAAGGCAGGCAAATTCGGATTACTCGACGTGCTCGATGCACAGCGCCTCTTGTTCGATACGCGAGGTCGCCATTGGCAGGCGCTGTTTACGTTTCACAGCCGTATTGCGGAGATGGAGCGCCTGCTGGGCGGTCCACTCGCGGAGGAATAGTT
>CAMATU010000184.1 GCA_945861225.1 Klebsiella pneumoniae | reverse complement strand
CGTGCGCAGCAATTGGCGCTGGAATCGCGTGGCGGACAGGACGGCGAACGCAAAACGATCACCGCCCTGTTTGCAGATCTCAAAGGTTCAACCGCACTACTGGAAGGCCTCGATCCAGAAGTCGCGCGAGCGGTGATCGATGCGGCGTTGCAGATCATGATGGATGCGGTGCATCGCTACGAAGGCTATGTGGCGCAGGCGCTGGGCGATGGGATCCTGGCACTGTTCGGCGCGCCACTGGCGCATGAAGATCACGCGCAGCGCGCGGTGTTCGCGGCGTTGCGCATGCAGGAAGCGCTCCGTCGATATTCGGATGAGGTGCGTCTGAAGCACGGCGCGCCGCTGGCGATGCGGGTGGGGCTGAACACGGGCGAGGTGGTGGTGCGTTCGATTCGCAAGGACGACTTGCACACGGACTATGTGCCGGTGGGGCATTCGATCAACCTTGCCGCGCGCATGGAGCAGATGGCAACGCCGGGATCGATATTGATCACGGCGCATACGCAGAAGCTGGTCGAAGGGTACTTCGGGTTGAAGGTCTTGGGCGAAGCTGTAATCAAAGGCATGGAGCAGCCGCTGGCGGTGTACGAAGTCACGGGCGTCGGTCAACTGCGCACCCGTTTGCAGGTGGCGGCGAGCCGTGGCTTGAAGCGTTTCGTCGGCCGGCAACAGGAACTCACGCAGATGCAGCAGGCCCTTGAGCAAGCCCGCGCGGGGCGTGGCCAGGTGATTGGCATCATGGGCGAGCCCGGCATGGGCAAGTCGCGACTGGTCCACGAGTTCAAAGCCCGTGCGCAGGGCTTTGCGGTCTTCGAGGCGTATTCCGCGTCGCACGGCAAGGCCTCGCCCTATCTTCCGCTCACAGAACTGCTCAAAGGGTATTTTCAAATTCAATTACAGGACGATGATCGCACGCGGCGCGAGAAGATCATCGGCAAGCTCCTGGGGCTGGATCGCACGCTGGAAGAAGTGCTGCCGTACTACTTCGCGTTGTTGAACATCGACGATCCGGAGTCGCCGTTGCCACAGATGGAGGCGCCGCTGCGGCGGCGCCGGACTTTTGAGGCCTTGAAGCGGGTGACCTTGCGGGCGAGCCTGGAGCAGCCGGTGGTGCTCATCTTTGAGGATTTGCACTGGATTGACAGTGAAACCCAGGGGTTTCTTGATGGCCTGGTGGAAAGCCTTGGCAGTGCACGGATTCTGTTGTTGACCAATTATCGGCCTGAATATCGCCATGAGTGGGGCGGCAAGAGCTATTGCACGCAATTGCGGTTGGCGCCGTTTGGCCGTGCAGAAGCCGAAGAGTTTCTGGGCGTGCTGCTCGGCGAACCCGCGGAATCCAACTCGGCGACGAAACTCGGCGGCCTTAGGCAATGGATTCTGGAGAAGACCGAAGGCACGCCGTTCTTCATGGAAGAAGTGGTGCAGGAGTTATTCGAGCAAGGGGTACTGCAACGCGATTTGCAGGGCAAAGTGTTGCTGCCAGCGCAGACGACCATGAACATTCAGGTTCCGACCACCGTACAGGGCGTGCTCGCCGCGCGCATTGATCGTCTGGCGCCGGACGAGAAGGCGCTCCTGCAACAACTTGCGGTGATTGGGCGCGAGTTTCCATTCAGTCTGGCGCGTGCGGTGGTGGGCACACCCGAAGACGAGCTACATCAGCGGTTAAACGCGCTGCAGAAGAAGGAGTTTCTGTATGAGCAGCCGGCGTTCCCGGAAGTGGAATACCTATTCAAGCATGCGCTGACTCAGGAAGTGGCTTACAACACCCTGCTGCACGAAACGCGGAAGCGCATCCACGAGAAGACCGCGCAGGCGATTGAGACGGCACGCAGCCAGGAGTTGGACGATCATTACGGCAACCTGGCGCACCACTACACGCGCAGTGGCAATGCCGAGAAGGCGGTCGAATATTCGCGATTGGCAGGAGTGCAGGCCAGCCAACGCGCGGCGAGTACCGATGCTGTTAATTACTTCAGGGCAGCCTTGACCTTGTTACGGACATTGCCTCCCTCAACGGAGAGAGATCGCCAAGAGTTCACGCTGTTGATTGCACTGGGAGCGCAACTGGTGAACGGCAATGGCATGGCAAGCACAGAAACTGGCGAAACCTTCCTGCGGGCGCGTGAACTGTGTGAGAAAGTGGGCGCACCTGCTGAACTTTGCGCAGTGCTGATTGGGCTGCGTGCGCATTTTTCAATGCAGGGAGATTGCACGAAGGCTGCGGGATTTGGACGGGACCTAATACATCTGGCGCAAGACATCGAAGCCCCCGATCTGATTGCTTATGGACATGTTGGGTTGAGTTGGTCTTACTTCACCCTCGGAAGAATTGTGGACGCGCGCGAGCATGCCCAAGCTGCGATCGCATTGTATTCGGTGGAGCGAGATCGCCACCAAGCTGCCGAATATGGTTTCGATACAAGAGTCACCGGTTTGATGGGCGATTCTCAAGCGCTCTGGATGCTCGGCTTCCCGGCGCAATCTCTAAGTCAGATAGAGCAGACACTCGCCTACGCACATACGCTGAGCTATCCATTCATGCGTGGAACAGCCCTGATGTGGGCTGCTATACATTATTACTTGCGGCGCGATTATCGCGGATGCTGGGATTGCGTGGAGATCTTATTGCCTCTGGTGCAAGAGCATGCTTTTCCAGAATTCACAGCTTGGACGCGCGTACTCCGAGGATGGGTGCGCAGTCAGTTGGGCGAGAATGGCGCGAGTCCGGAAATTGAGGAAGGGCTGCGCGCTACAGCCCGAATTTCGGCACAGATGCTTCATCCCTGCTGGTTCGCGTGTCTCGCAGAGGCCTATATAAACGAGGGCAACTTCGAGGCGGCCATGGCGGCTACCGCGGAGGGAGAGGCCGCGTCCGCCCGCAACGGCGAACGCTGGTTCGATGCCGAACTCAGCCGCCTGCACGGTGAGATCCTCTTGCGCCAACCCACCACCGACAGCGCGGAAGCAGAACACCTGGCAGAAGCCGCGTTCGCACACGGCATCCAGATTGCGCGCGAGCAGCAGGCGAAATCCTTCGAACTCCGCTGCACCGTGAGTCTCGCCAAGTTGTGGTCTGCGCAGGGCCGCACGGCAGGGGCGCGTGAACGATTGGCTACCGTCTATGACTGGTTCACCGAAGGTTTCGACACGCCGGATTTGCAGGAAGCGCAGGCGCTGTTATTGCGTCTTGCGTAAGCTGGGTTAGCGGCTTTGCCGCGTAACCCAACACTCGGCAGTTCAGACTCATTTCCCGCGCCACTTCGCGCCAGCGGTAAGGCGCCGTTATCACGCCGTCGTATTTGCGCTTGATCCTCAAAGCAGGCGCTTCTATTCTCTGAATATGGGTATATGGTTTTAAGTAAAAGGGGACCCATATGAAAACCACGATTGAAATCGCGGATGCGCTGCTAATTGAAGCGCGCAAGGTCGCGACCTTGGAGCACACAACCGTCCGCAGCCTGGTTGAACAGGGGCTCCGGCAGGTGATCGCGCAGCGCAAAACCGAGCAGCCCTTTCGCCTGCGCAAGGCGAGTTTCAAAGGCCGGGGATTGCGACCGGCGTTGCGCGCCGCCACCTGGGCCACCTTACGCGAACTCGCCTACGAGGAGCATGGTGCTTGATCGCGGTTGATACCAACATTCTGGTTTACGCGCATCGTGCCGATGCCGAATTTCATGCTGCCGCTGAACGATGCGTACGAAATCTGGCCGAGAGCCGTAACACCTGGGCAATCCCCTGGCCGTGTCTGCATGAATTTTTCGCGATTGCGACCCATCCCAAAATTTATGCGCCCGCCACGCCTGTGCGCACAGCGCTAGAGCAAGTCGAAGCGTGGTTAGAATCTCCAAGTCTGGTGCTGATGACGGAGACTGCGGTCCATTGGCAAGAGTTGCGCGCAGTAATCGAAAGTGGGCGAATCGTCGGTGCCCAAGTTCATGACGCGCGGATTGCTGCATTATGCATTCAGCACCGCGTACGTGAACTTTGGACGGTTGATCGAGATTTCACGCGCTTTCCGCAGTTGTCGGTAAAGAATCCACTCAAGATCACTTAGCGAAAAGTTGCCATGACTTTCAGTGAAAACTTAACCCAAGTCGTTGAGCTGTTGCGGCAGCAGGGCCGCGTGTCGTATCCGGCACTCAAGCGTCATTTCGATTTGGACGATGATTACCTTGCGGATTTGAAAGCCGAGCTAATCGACGCGCTCCACCTCGCGACCGATGAAAACGGCAAAGTATTGGTGTGGGCTGGCGACGGACCGGTATCGATTACGCTCCCGCCACCAAAGCCAGTGCCCACACCAGCCTCCTACACGCCAAATCACCTCGCCGAACGCATCCGCTCGCAGCAACAGGCCATGGAAGCGCGTGGCGCGCAGGAAGGTGAGCGCAAAACGATCACAGTGTTATTCGCGGACTTGAAGGGTTCGACCGCGCTACTGGAAGGCCTCGATCCGGAAGTCGCCCGCGCGGTGATCGATCCGGCGTTGCAGATCATGATGGATGCGGTGCATCGCTACGAAGGCTATGTGGCGCAGGCTTTGGGCGACGGGATTCTGGCGCTGTTCGGTGCGCCACTCGCACATGAAGATCACGCGCAGCGCGCGGTGTTTGCGGCACTGCGCATGCAGGACGAGCTCCGTCGATATTCGGATGAGGTGCGTCTGAAGCACGGCGCGCCGCTGGCGATGCGCGTGGGGCTGAACACGGGCGAAGTGGTGGTGCGTTCGATTCGCAAGGACGACTTGCACACGGACTATGTGCCGGTGGGGCATTCGATCAACCTAGCCGCGCGCATGGAGCAGATGGCAACGCCGGGATCGATATTGATCACGGCGCATACGCAGAAGCTGGTCGAAGGGTATTTCCTGCTGAAGGCTTTAGGGGAAGCGGCAATCAAAGGGATGGAGCAGCCGCTGGCGGTGTATGAGGTGACGGGCGTTGGTCAATTTCGCACCCGTTTGCAAGTGGCGGCACGGCGTGGACTGACCCGCTTTGTGGGGCGCCAGCAAGAACTCGCGCAGATGCAGCGCGCACTTGAGCAGACGCGCGCGGGGCGTGGCCAGGTGATTGGCATCATGGGCGAGCCGGGGATGGGTAAGTCACGGCTGGTGTTGGAGTTCAAGCTGAGCGCCAGCGGCTTTGCGGTGTTTGAGGCGTACTCGGCCTCGCACGGCAAAGCTTCGCCTTATCTGCCAATCACGGAGCTCCTCAAAGGGTATTTCCAGATCCAGCTGCAAGATGATGATCGCACACGGCGCGAGAAGGTCATCGGCAAGCTTTTGGGGCTGGACCGGAATCTGGAAGAGATGCTGCCGTACTACTTCGCGTTGCTGAACATCGACGATCCGGCGTCGCCGTTGCCGCAGATGGATCCCCAGACCCGGCGCCGCAAAACGTTCGATGCCTTAAAGCGTGCGACTCTGCGCGCGAGTCTTGAGCAACCGCTGCTGCTGATCTTCGAAGACTTGCATTGGATCGACAGTGAGACGCAGGGATATCTGGACAGTCTGGTGGAAAGCCTTGGCAGTGCACGGATTCTGCTGTTGACGAACTATCGCCCTGAATACCGCCATGAGTGGGGCGGCAAGAGCTATTGCACGCAATTGCGGTTGGCGCCGTTTGGCCGTGCTGAAGCGGAAGAATTCCTGGGGGTGTTGCTCGGTGAGGCCGCGGACCTAAACGCTGTAGGCCGGTTGGCGAATCTCAAGCAATGGATCTTGGAACGAACCGAGGGCACGCCGTTCTTTATGGAAGAGGTGGTGCAGGAGTTGTTCGAGCAAGGCGTGCTGGTGCGCGACGGTGCAGAACGGATTGCCATGCCGGGAATCACGATCACGCAGATTCAACTGCCGACCACGGTGCAGGGTGTCCTGGCTGCGCGTATCGACCGCCTCACCGTTGATGAGAAAGCGTTGCTGCAGCAGCTGTCGGTGATTGGGCGCGAGTTTGCGTTCAGTCTGGCGCGGCAGGTGGTGGATCTGCAAGAGGAGGTGCTGCACCGCTTGTTGGATTCCCTGCAGCGCAAAGAGTTTCTCTACGAGCAGCCGGCGTTTCCGGAAGTGGAATATATCTTCAAGCACGCATTGACGCAGGAGGTGGCCTACAACTCGCTGTTGCAGGAACGACGGAGGGGCATCCACGAGCAGACAGCCCGCGCGATCGAAACCATTTATCAACACGAACTGAACGATCATTACGGCAACCTTGCGCACCACTACAGCCGCAGTGGCAATGTTGAGAAGGCGATTGTGTATCTGGAACATGCCGGTCAGCAGGCGGCGGATCGCGCAGCCGTCGCAGATGCAGTGAGCTATCTGAGCGATGCGCTGGAATTTTTGAAGCAGACACCTGAATCGCCGAGCCGCGAGCGCAAAGAACTTGATCTGATACTCGCGCTAATTCCGTCGGTGCACATGAACATGGGCATGTCGTCGATCGCGCTGGAAGAGATCTGCACCCGAGCACGCGGGCTTTGTGAACGAGCGGGAGGACCAGCAGACTTGCTCCCGGTGCTCGTCGAGTTGCGCACGTGTTCCTGTGTGCGCGGGGATTGCTTCGCGGCGCTGGAATATTCCCGTGAATTGATGAAGCTTGCCGAAACTGTCCAGGACTCGACCTTTCACCTGCATGCGCATGCGGCAATGGCGGTGAGCCTTTTTTTTCTGGGAGACGTTAAAGGTTCCCTGCTCCACGCGGCACGTGGGCGTGAGCTCTACGAATTTGAGCAGCATCGTACCCAAATCCTCAAATGCGGCTTCGATCCGTTGGCGCTCGTCCTATGGTACGAAGCGATAGGCTTGTGGATCCTGGGCTTTCCGCAGCAAGCGCAGAAGTATGCTGAGGAAAGCACGAGTTTGGCGCAACGAATTGGCCATCCTCATCTTTTGGGGATGGCAACGGCCACCTGGGTCCCGCTTTTTGCATTGGGTCGTGAGCCTGCCGAATGCATGATTCAAACGGAGGCAGTCATTGCACTCGCGCTTGAGCATGAATTTCCTGATTGGCTGAACTATGGAATGGCTATTCAGGGCTGGGCATTGGAAGCAGGGGGTAATCGCGAGGGATTGGGCCGGCTTGTCCACGGAATCGGGGTGCTGCGCGCGGCACGCGCCGAGTTAATGATTCCGTTTTTGCAGATCTTGCATGCTGAAGTTCACTTGCGGCGCGACGCGCCGGAGGCGGCCCGTTTGGCAGTCGAGGAAGGTTTAGAAATAGCAATCCGGAATGGGGAGGTCACCTGGGACGCGGAAATATATCGACTACTTGGAGAGATCGCACTCAAGGAATCTGGTGACATTGCCGAACAAATGCGCGCCGCCGAAACTCACTTTGAGAAAGCGATCAAACTCGCACAGGATCAAACAGCCAAATCCTGGGAACTGCGAGCAACTCTAAGCCTGGCCAAGCTCTGGAGCTCTCAGGGGCGAATGGCGGAAGCTCACGCACGGTTGGCACCTCTCTATGCGTGGTTCACGGAGGGTTTCGACACGCCGGATTTGCAGGAAGCGCATGCGTTGTTATTACGTCTTGCGTAGGTTGGGTTAGCGGCTTCGCCGCGTAACCCAACACTCGGCTGTATCTGCGTGCGGTTAGTCCGTCTGAATAGCTGAAGTAAGTACACTGTAAAAGGAGCGCATCACGATGCAGTTAACCACCGAACATGAACAGATTGCCGCCACGGTGATCAAATTCTGCCAGAAGGAAATCAATCCCTATGTGGCCGAATGGGAGCGTGCCGAGCAATTTCCCGCGCATGAAGTGTTAGGTAAGCTCGGCAAACTTGGCCTGCTCGGCATCAAGTATCCGCTTGAATATGGCGGCATGGCGCTCGACTTCAGCTATGCGTTGGTGATGGCCGAGGCGCTCGGTGAATGCGTCGGCGGTGGCGTGCCGATGGCGATCGGGGTGCAGACCGACATGTGCACCCCGGCGCTCGCGCGCTTTGGCAGCGATTCGTTACGACGCGAGTTTCTCGCGCCCGCAATTGCGGGTGACCAGGTGGGGTGCATCGGCGTCAGCGAAGCGAGCGCCGGGTCGGATGTTGCTTCGATAAAGTCGCGCGCGCGGCGGGACGGTGGCGACTATGTGATCGACGGCAGCAAGATGTGGATCACTAACGGTATGCAGGCCGACTGGTGTTGTCTGCTCGTGAACACCAGCGAGGGTGTCGCCCATCGCAACAAAAGCCTTATCGTGGTACCGCTGGATGCGCCGGGAATCACCCGCCAGAAGATTCACAAGCTCGGCATGGATTCTTCAGATACCGCCCAATTGTTTTTCGATAACGTGCGCGTGCCACAGCGCAATCTGATCGGCGAGGAGGGGGTCGGCTTTACCTACCAGATGCTGCAGTTTCAGGAGGAGCGCTTGTGGGCCGCCGCCTCAACCCTGCGTCCGCTTGATCGCCTGATCGATCTGACTATCGCCTATACCGGTGAGCGCAAAGCTTTCGGTCGCTCGATTCTCGACAATCAGGTCGTGCACTTTCGTCTCGCCGAGCTGCGCACCGAAGTCGAGTCGCTGCGCGCATTGACCTACCGCGCCGTCGAGCAATACGTGGCGGGGCAGGACGTGACCAAACTCGCCTCAATGGCCAAGCTCAAATGCGGCCGCGTGTCGCGCGAAGTCGTGGACGCCTGTTTACAGTACTGGGGCGGCATGGGTTTCACGCGCGACAACCCAATGTCACAGGCCTACCGAGATATGCGTCTGGCCTCGATCGCGGGCGGTGCAGATGAAGTCATGCTGAGTATCATCTGCAAATTGGAAGGGACGCTGCCGAAGGTGGGCCGTTAACGAAGTGACGGCAGGCGCGATGCAACCGACGCTCGAAACCCCCGAGGTTCAACTGGATCTTTGCAGCGCGCTAAATTGTCATAAAAATGCGGGCATGTTAGACCACGAGCGGCGCAGTAAAACGGCGCTTTTGATGCCATTCATGCGTGGATAAATTGCAGGATCATCTCTGGAATCCACCCTGGAAAAGGAGGCACAGATTCGGAACGCTCCGAATGCTCAACAGGCTTCCCAGTACTTTGCACGCAGACGCGTGAAATAGGCTTCGAGGTTGCTTTTTGACCGTGCATAGGTCACCACCGGCGAGGTACA
>CAMATU010000183.1 GCA_945861225.1 Klebsiella pneumoniae | reverse complement strand
AAAATTATCTCTACATCCGGCTGCTCGTGAGCGGCCGCGGCGGCGTTGCATTTCTTGGCAATAGCGCCGCTATTGCCCGCGAAACGCGCCTTGCCGCAACCACTCACGAACACCCTCGGTGTCGACGAGATAATTTTGACCAGGGTCCTAAGCGGGTGAAGACTGGTCTTCCGGTAGGAGCGGCTTCAGCCGCGATAAGGCGCTTGATACGACGCAAGCCTTTCACCTTCCCATCGCGGCTGAAGCCGCTCCTACCATGGCCTTGATTGCACGGGATAGCCGGAAACTTTATTTGCGCCAGCGGATATAGTACCGCAGCAATCACCACTATTTTCAATCGAACATCGCCACCGCGCGGGTCCAACCGCCCGAAGCCGCTTTGATCTTGCACGGGAAACAGGCCACGGAAAATCCGTAGGGCGGCAGCTGTTCCAGGTGCCGTAATTTTTCCATGTGGCAGTAAGGGGTATCGATCCCGGCGTAATGTCCTTCCCAAATTATGCGTGGATCCTTGGTGGCCAACCAGCGTTCGAGAGTTTTCGAGAACGGCGCATCCCAACTCCAGCCATCGATCCCCGTGACGCGCACACCCTGCGTAGTCAGCCAGCGCGTGGCTTCGCCACCCACGCCGCAGCCCGAATGAATGTATTGATCAGAGCCGTACATCTCGCCAGCACGGGTATTCACCAGCACGATATCGAGCGGTTGGAGGGTGTAGTTGATTCGTTTCAATTCGGCCTGCACATCGGCAGCGGTGGCCACATAGCCATCGGCAAAATGCCGGAAGTCGAGCTTCACACCAGGTCTGAAATACCAATCGAGCGGCATTTGATCGATAGTCGGCATGGGCTTGCCGTGGGCATCTTTGGAGTTGTAGTGGTAGGGCGCATCCATGTGCGTGCCGTTATGCGTGGTCAGCGAAATATGTTCGATCGCCCAGCCCTCGCCGCCTGGCAGATCTTCTTCCTTCAAGCCCGGAAACAATTCGCACATGAGCTTGGCGTTTTCTTTACCGGTGACATAGCGGATAGAGGGCCGCATAAAGGGCGGATCAACCACCGTGTCGTTATCCAGTGGTTGTGAGATATCGACGATTCTTGAAGGCATTTTCATGCGCAACCTCCTAGCTTCAAAACCGCGACACTAGCACGCGCGCGCCACACCAACACGCCAGTCAATAGACCTGCCATCACATTCAAGGCAGCAGCCAACCAGAACGCGCCACCATAGCTGCCGGTCGTATCGTACAACCAACCTGCGACATAGGGCCCGACGGCTGCCGGTGAGCCGGCGATCGCAAAGATCGCACCGACCACGCTGGCCACATGGGCGCGACCAAAAAGATCTCCGCACAGCGCGGGCAACACCGACACCCCGCCGCCGTAAGAAAATCCAAACACCAGCGCCGCACTCCACAACCCTACCGCGCCATGGGCCCGCGCGAACAGCACGAAGCCCACCGCTTGCAGCACGCACACCAGTAACAAGGTTGGGCACCGACCAAACGCATCCGAGATCACCCCCGAGGAAAGGCGACCCACCATGCCGCCGATTCCGATTGCGCTTAAGGTAGACGCCGCCATGGCGCGTGAGAGACCGAGATCCTGTGCATAGGCCGGCGCGTGCACAAACGGCACAAAAATCACCAGCCAGGTAAAAAAATAAATTCCGATGATCAACATGAAGGACTCAGTCCACCAGAGCTCACGCACGGTGTGCCCGCCGGTAAGTTCTGCTTGCGGGGGCCGCACTGTGGCGCCATCCGGCCAGAGCCCGAGTGCTTCGGGATCGCGGACCATGTAGCGCGCAGCGCACAAGATGCCGAGCGCACTGCTGAGCGCCAAGCCCGCGAGGGTCACGCGCCAACCCCAGTGCTGGACCAACAGTGCAGCGAGCACAGGCACAATGAAATTGCCAAAACTCGCACCCGTGGACGCAATGGCGACAGCGGTCCCGCGCCGCCGCGTAAACCAGCGTGCGACGGTCGCGTTGCACGGCACCCACGCGACACTCATGCCGACTGCCGCGACGATTCCCAACGTGACATTCAAATGCCATGGCTTGGTCACCAGCGCGCTCAAACCCCAACCAAGTCCGAGCAACACCGCGCCGACGGTGAGCACTCGGCGCGGTCCGAAGCGATCAGTCGCCTGGCCAGTGACGGCGCTGAGCGCGCTGTAGACGAACACATAAATTGAAAATGGGAGCGCTGTGTCCGCCCGACTCCAGCCCAAATCGGCCGCCATGCCAGTGATGAAAATGCCGTAACTGAACTGCACGCCATAGGCCAGGAAGAGCACCGCGAAGGCCGCACCCACTACCGTCCAACCAGGAAAAATATTTGGTCGCATGGCGGATGAGGCTAATGGGTTGGCCGTGATAACACCAGACCAGCTGTTGGTGCTAACGCGTGGCCTTAAACCCAACCACCTTGCAGATCGCTGATAGCCGCTATTTCCGCTCCGCCATTTAGTGGATTATTCGTGCCCTCACTCAAAGGACTCGGATCGTGAATAAAGACAAGATTAAAACGCTGACCGAACGCATCTTCCGTGACATGGCGGGCAGCATGGCGGTGGGACTCGCGCATCTCGGCACCCAAACGGGTTTATTCAAGGTGATGGTAAATCAAGGGCCAATGACTTTGGCAGCTGTAGTCACCGCCAGCGGACTGCACGCGCGCTATGTCGAGGAATGGCTGAAGGGCATGGTGAGCGCAGGCTATCTCGAGTACGCGGCTGAGGACGCGACCTTTTGCCTGCCCGCAGAGCATGCCTATCTGCTGGCCTCCGATACGACTGACCACTACATGGGCGGCCTGTTCGGCATGGTGCCGCCATTACTCACGGTGGCACCGCGCGTGATCGAAGCCTTTCGGCACGGCGGTGGCGTGCCCTTCGCCGATTTCGCACCCGAATGCCGCGAGGCCATCGATCTGATGAATCGCGGCAATTACGAACATCGCCTGGTTGACTACTGGCTGGCCCAATTGCCGGACGTGGTAACCCGTCTGCGTGCCGGCGGCCGCGCGTTGGATGTCGGCTGTGGCACCGGCCAGGTGGTGCAGGCGCTAGCCAAGGCGTTTCCGGCAAGTGAGATTATCGGTGTTGATCCTGACGCGAATTCAATCGCCGCCGCGCGCCGCGCGGTGGCCGATCTCACCCCCGTGCCGCGTCTCCTGAATACCACCCTCGACGCGGTCGAGGTCGCGCATAAATGCGATTTGATCACGCTGTGTGATGTGCTGCACGATCTCCCGGCGCCGCTGCCTGTCCTGCAGGACATCCGCGCCCGCCTCGCCCCCGAAGGCGTGCTCCTGGTGATCGAACCGCGCGTCTCAGATCACCTGGCAGAGAATATCAATCCGCTAGCCACCATGTTCTACGGCTTCAGCATGTTTCACTGCATGACGCAATCAATGGCCCACCACGGTGCTGGCCTCGGTGCTTGTATGGGGCCCACGCGCACCGCCGCGCTGTTTCGTGAAGCGGGCTTCACGCGGATCGCGCAAATGCCCATCAAAAGTCCGGTAAATTTGTTTTATGCGGTCCAGCAATGATTAGATCGAACCTGACTGAAAACTTACCAGAGGATGTGCCGTGGATTTAGCGAACTCGAAAAGGCACGCGGCGGTGAGGCTCGGCCCCGCTAAGCACCAATAAGAATATTGGCAACCTAATCAGGTGCCAAGCCCAGCCGGTGGCATAGCGTCTGCGCGTCGAGCTGCGCCAGCACCAGCGTTTCTTTATCTGCTTTCGATAACTGCTTCAGCGCAAACTCCGCGCGTAACGCGCGGCTGCGATTACCGAGTGGGGTTTGATAAACCAGGGTGAACGGGCCTTTTGCGCGCAAGGACTTCGCGCCGCGACCGGCTGCGTGCTGGGTGTGGCGCCGCGCGACATCCTTGGCGATGCCGGTGTACAGCGCGCCGTCGCGGGTGCGCAGTACATACAAATGCCATTCGCCCGCTGTACTGCTGGTGACGGCAGTCGCATCGTGAGGGCTTGCTTCGGCGCCGTCTTGCGGGGACGCCTGGCCGGTAACTGTCGGCAAGGCCTTACTGCCAACCGACTGGTTCAAACCCCCGATCCCGCAAGCACCGCTCCACGAAGGCACGGTAAGCGGGATTCGGCGCCGCCGGACTAAACACTGAGCTGATCAGGGCCGCAGTCGCACCGGTGACCGCGCCGATACCGGCACCGCGCCCCGCCGCCCCCACCAAAGCACCACCGACCGCGCCCGTGGCCGCACCGAGGGCCGCGCCTTTGGTGGTATCCCGGGCGGCATCACCTACCTGACCACCGGTCGGCTGGGCCCCGGCTGCCACCGCCAACTGATGACACGCCGCGATCGCAGTAGCGCCGCCGCCCGCCGCCCCCGTGCTCGAATAAAGGATCGGTTGGTTGGTGGCGCACGCGGTCAACATGACCGACATCAACAGGATTAACTCGCACCTCATCACGGTCCTCTCAATAGTGCCGTTTGCCGCGTTCAACCTGTCGTGGCGAGGAGCGCAGCCTGGCGGCAGTCCATTCTAAACAGCCGGCATTGTATCTGTGGCAATCTTTAGATTGGACGCAGCTCCCGCCTATCCGCGGGTCCCTTGCAGGCACAACACGGCAGTGCCGCCCAGCACCTCTTCGCGCGCCACCGTGCCCTTGGGTAGATAGAGGCAGTCACCGGGTCGCAAAGTTCGCGCCTCACCTTCGAACATCACCTGCAAAGTGCCTTCGATCACGGCCTCAATGGAATCCAGGATGATTCGTCGTTCACGTCCCGCTTCGCCTGGTTTGAAGCGTTTGGGGTGACCGTCGTAACCGCGTATGGCAAGTTTGTGGCGCAGGCTCTCCAGCGTGAGTACGCCTTCATTTTGCGGATCCCAATGCTCGATATTGATCGTTTGCGCGGTGCGGAAACGAACGCAGCGATTGCCGCCCTGGAAAGTCGCTTCGTACAGCGCGGCCTCCGCACGTTCGCGCAAGGTGGCGTCGGTGGTGTCGCTGCTGGGAAGTATCGTCGCTGAGCCTAAACTGGCGGTAAGCACGCCCAGCGGCGAATCCTTGTTGGGCACACCTAACTGATAAATCCGCGCGCGAACCCCTTCGGCTAGTTGCAATCCGTGGTGATGCTCCGCCTCGGGAAATAACAGGGCGAAATTGTCACCGCCAAAGCGGCCGGCAACATCGCCCGGGCGATTACCCGCCTTGTGCAGCACTTCAGCCACCCGCCGGATGACGGCTTCATAGAGCACGCGACCGTAGGTCTTCTCGAAGTGGGTGAAGTGATCAAGTTTTAAACACACCAGGGTAAGCGGCAACTCCTGGCGTTGCATGCGCGCGGCTTCGCGCGTTAGGACCGCCGCAAATTTGTCGGTATTCAACAGGCCGGATTCTGCCTCGAAGGGCATTACCCGCTGCAAGGTGTGCGACAGCGCGTCCGCTTTACTGCGCAGGATTTGTAGCTCACCGGAGGTTGCCTGGAGCGCCGTACTCATCTGCGCATGGACGTCACCACCAGTTTTCACATCTATTCGAAGTCGGCGGATTTCTTCAATAGCCTGCAAAAAAGCGATTTCGACTTCGCTGCGCATCGCCTGCTCCTGGGCCAGCATTCCTGTGGCCAGCGCCGCGCGGCGGCGATTCGCGACGACACCGGCCACGAGCGCGCACATAACGGCGCCCAAGCCCCACCACAGCAGTGAATTAATACCCATGACGCTTTAACGTCGGCGGGCGACCTGAACTTGAGGCGGGAGTTAAGGAAAACGCGCGCCCAGGGAACCCTGGGCGCAAAGGTCAGGCAGTACTAAGGGGCACGCAGGCCTTGCGGCCCGAACGCATTTGCATACGTCCAACAATGGTGACGCGCCAATTGCTTGTCACATCTCCCCTCCACTGTGCGGGAGCGAGTGTAAGGACCTCGGGCGAAGTCTGCATCGCCCAAACGAAGTAGTTAATTTCTTGAATTTTATCTCTTGCACTTGGTGATATCGCTAAGCCGTATACTTTTAAGATGACTTACTTGCTCGCACTGGATCAGGGGACTACCAGCTCACGCGCCTACGTTTACGATGAAACGCTGCAAGTGCTGGGCAAGGCACAACGCCCGCTGACCCAACACTTTCCGGCGCCGGGCCTGGTGGAACACGACGCGAATGAGATCTGGGCGGCACAGCGCGAGGTCGCCTTGGCCGCGATCGCGAACGCCGGTTTGCTGCCGGGGGCGATCAAGGCGGTCGGGATCACCAATCAGCGCGAAACAGTAGTGCTGTGGAATCGACGCACGGGGGTTCCGCTACACCGCGCGATTGTGTGGCAGGACCGGCGCACCGCTGCGGCCTGTGAGGCCTTGCGCGCAACCCGCGTTGAGCCGTCTGTGCAAACTCGGACCGGGCTCCTGCTCGATCCCTATTTCAGCGCCAGCAAGATCGCCTGGTTGCTCGACCACTGTCCCGGCGCACGGGTTGCGGCAGCACGGGGCGAGCTGGCGGTCGGCACCATCGACAGCTGGCTGGCCTGGCAGCTCAGCAGTGGACGACGACATCTCACCGACGCCAGCAATGCCTCACGTACCCTGCTCTACAACCTCGCGCAGGGCGCTTGGGACGAAGACATGCTACGGCTGTGGAATATCCCGCGGGAGATCCTGCCGGAGGTCGTCGATTCGAGCGGCCTGCTGTGTGAAATCAGTGGGCTGCCCGGAGTGACTGCGCCGCTCGCCGGGATCGCCGGCGATCAACAGGCCGCCTTGTTTGGCCAGGCCTGCTTTACCCCGGGGGACGCCAAGTGTACCTACGGCACCGGGTGTTTCATGCTGCAGCACACCGGCACGCGGATTCCGCGCTCGCGCGCACGCTTGTTAACGACCGTCGCCTGGTCGCTGAATGGCGTGCGGGAATACGCCCTTGAAGGGAGTGTGTTCATGGGCGGCGCAGTGGTTCAATGGTTGCGTGACGGGCTTGGGATCATTACGCAAGCGAGTGAGATTGAGGCGCTCGCCACTTCCGTGCCCGACAGCGGCGGCGTGGTGATGGTGCCGGCCTTTACCGGGCTCGGCGCCCCTTACTGGGATCCAGACGCGCGCGGCCTGCTGATTGGAATGACGCGCGGAACGACCAAAGCGCATATCGCTCGCGCCGCGCTGGAGGCAATTGCCTGGCAGGTGACGGACGTGCTGGAAGCCATGGCGACGGATTCGGGGACGCCCTTACGGCACCTCAAGGTAGATGGTGGCGCGTCGCACAACGGACTGCTCATGCAGCTGCAGGCCGATCTGCTCAACTGCACCTTGCAGCAACCACGGGATTTGGAAACCACCGCGCGCGGCGCGGCGGGGCTGGCGGGTCTTGGCCTTGGGCTGTGGCCGGATTTGGCGGCGATCGCGGCCTTAAGTGTGGCTGACGAGAGGCTGATCACGCCTAACCCTGTCCCCGCTGCCAGCCGCCAGCTGGACCGCGCGCGCTGGCATGCTGCAGTGACTCGGGCGCAGCATTGGATACCCGCATGACCCGTGCCGCGCTGCTCGCGTTCATCGGCGGCACGCGCCCCGCCTACGATTTGATTGTGATCGGCGGCGGCGCGACCGGCGCCGGGATTGCATGGGACGCGGCCAGCCGTGGCCTCAGCACCTTGTTGGTGGAGCGCGATGATTTTGGGCAGGGCACATCGAGTCGCAGCACCAAGCTCATCCACGGCGGTATCCGTTACCTGGCGCAGGCGGAGCTCGGGCTGGTGCGCGAAGCGCTGAGCGAACGCCACTTGTTGCTCGCCAATGCGCCAGACCATGTGCGGCCCCTGTCCTTCCTGATTCCCACCCGCGGATTTGTGGAGCGTCTCAAATATCGCGCGGGTCTCGCGCTCTACGACGCGTTGGCGGGTCGCCGCCAGACAGCGCTGAACGGCCCTGCCACTTCGGCCCCAGTATCAGCACTGTTGCGCGCGCAAGAATCCCACTTGCTGCGCTATCACGATGCCCAATTTGATGACACGCGACTGCTGCTGGCAGTGCTGGCGCGCGCCGTCGCGCTGGGCGCCAATGTGATCAACTACGCACGCGTGGTGGCGCTGCGCAAACACCGCCACGGACAGGTGGCGGGGATTGTGTTTGAGGATCGCTTCAGCGGCCAAACCTATGAGATTGCCGGCACGGCCGTGATCAATGCAGGTGGCCCCCAGATCGCAGAAGTCGCCGCCATGGATTCGGCGCGAGCAACCCCCGTCATCACGCTCAGCCGCGGCAGTCACGTGGTGGTGAGCCGCGAATTTTGGCCAGGCGCTGAAGCACTCTTGATGCCCAGAACACCCGACGGACGCGTGATGTTCGCGATCCCCTGGCATGATCGTCTAATCCTCGGCACCACCGATGTGCCGGCGCACAACGACGATCCCGTGCGTCCCACGGCGGAGGAAATCGCACAAATCCTGGCGGTCACCGCGAGCTATCTCGCCCGCCCGCCACAGATCAAAGATGTGCTGGCTTGTTTCGCTGGCGTTCGCCCCTTGGCAGGCGACGCACATGGCGGCGGGACCGCCAAGGTCTCCCGTGAATATCAGCTCTCAATCGCCGAGTCCGGGCTTATCTCCTTGTACGGTGGCAAATGGACCACCTTCCGGCGTATGGCGGAAACCTGCGTCGATGCCGCCATTGCGCAGCATCGGCTTACCGCGAAACCGTCACACACGGCGACTGATAAGCTTCCTGCACGAGGCTCGCTGATCCCTTTCGCGTTGCGCACCGCGCACACACAGCGTGGGCAGCACGCGGACGACGCTCCGCTGGTGCCGGGCTTCGCGTATTCCGTGCGGGATGCGAAGATCGCCGTCCATGAGGAGATGGCGCACACCATCGAGGATCTGCTCGCGCGACGCAGCCGCACCTTGTTCCTCGATGCCAAGGCAGCAGTGGCAGCGGCCCCCGCGGTAGCGCGCTTACTGGCCAGCGAACTCGGGCACGTTGAGGGGTGGGAACAGCGTGAAATTGGGACCTTTCAGAAAGTGGCGCTTGATTACCAATTGCCGACAAAGCCCACTCTCTGATCAGGATGCAGTGCAGAGGCGGAGTGTTCCGGTCTCCGTCCTCGCGACTCCCATCCCCCGGTGGGGCCCAGTCGCTGCGGGCGA
>CAMATU010000182.1 GCA_945861225.1 Klebsiella pneumoniae | reverse complement strand
AAGAGGGAGGTCCACTGATCTGGCCACGCATCACCGAGACCGCGCAACGTGCTTTCGACGCAACCTGCCGAAAGCTATATCGATCCCTTCAGCAGCACAAACAACGAAAATAACTCAGAATCTACCCACAGATTCCGCCGACGAGCCTTGAAATATCGTTCCAGCCAGCTTCGAGCAGATTGGAATACCCCCGCTGACACAGCGCCAGTGCTTCGCAGTCGTCTGGCGTGGCGAAGCCCCCAGGCCCCAGGAACTCGAGATAATTGAGGAGTCTGCGCTCGCGCATCGCAGCCGATTCCTCACGCGGCGCGAGGGTCCAGGCGTTCACCAGATTGCGCGCAGGGCCGGCTGGAAAAAAAGTCCGCACGGTCACTGCCATGATGTCGTTCAACACCAGGTTTGGAAAAATCACCATGTTGCGATTCATCAGTGCCATGCGTGCTGCACGCGCCAGTCCGAACTTCTCTTCGAGCCGCGCCTTTACAAGAGCAACTTCCTGTTCACCCGCCGCGCCCCACGCCGGCACCGCCAACGCGATCGGCCGACCCCACGGCGCACCATATTCCACGACAGCGTGGCCATTACCGAGATCATGCGCCTGGCCAGTACTCAAACTGCGGTTGACCAGTTGACCCGCCCGGCTCTGGAGGTAATCAAAGTACGTCGCATGGGTCGGGATCCCGTGGTAACCATCGAAACTGTTTTCGCACAGCAGTTTCCAATTCGCATCGACACTATATTCCTGGGTGCCACCGACGATTTCCATGCCGGTCTCAGCCTGGTCCATCACGAGATCGATAAATTCGGCGGCGCCTGCCAGGTAAGTGGCCAATGACTCGCTGCTGCGCTGGAAGTGCACGAAATAAAGTCCGCGGTACTGCGCAAGCTGCGGCACCGCGACCAGATTATGCTGACCGTCCGCCCGCGCCTCGGCCGTGTAGCACTCGTCGCCGGGGCGATTCACCAGCTTGCCTTCAAGGTTGAAGGCCCAGGAATGATAAAAGCAGCGAAACATCGCACCATTGCCCTGCTTCTCGCGGCACACCATGGCCCCGCGATGCGGACAGGTGTTAAAGAATGCTCGCACCACGTGGTCCTTGCCGCGCACGAAAATGAGTTCGCGCCCGCCCACAGTGCGCGCGAGAAAATCGCCAGCTTGCGCAACCTCAGATTCATGGCCGAGATACAGCCAGCAGCGCTCGAAGATCTGGCGGTGTTCGCGCGCTAACACCTCCGGCTCCACAAAAGCGCGGCGCGACACGCGAAAAATCCCGCGCGCGGGGTCTTCTTTCACATAAGGACTACACGGCTGAGTCGGGTCGGCGACCATAGCGCTTCCTCGGTTGGCGGCTTTGCGACGTACGGTTGGTGTGCAGATTGTGCGATGCAATCCGAAACGCGGCGGCGGTTTGTGGGGATATCGTACACTAGGTTACCATTCGCGCAGCAGCGACCAGCGGCCAATTCCAACACGCCAGGCCCTCGCGCGCAGGGTTGAAATTCGCGACTTTGTTCAGCCGGAGCCATCAATGTCCATTGCGCAGAAAATCGATGTCCGCGAAGCGCCCACGGCGGCCTTCATCGCGGAGGTGCGGCATCGCTTCCAGGTTGAACCGACGATTGATCGAGAACTCACCGCGAAACTCCACCGGCGCAGTCAACCCCTGACACCGCTCGCCGGACTGCCCGACATTCGCGCCCGACTCGTGCGCTTTCTCGCGGCCAAGCTGGGGCGCGAATTCAAGCTTCACCATCTGGGGTATTTAGCGGGCGGCGCCTCGAAGGAGCAATTTGTATTTGAACTGGAATATCCTGGCGCCGCGCAGCCCCGCGAGAAGCTTGTCCTGCGGCGCGACCCATGCGAGGGCATAACCCCCACTGATCGTGAGCGCGAATTTCAATTGCTACGCGCATTCGAGGGCATTGTGCCAGTGCCAAGTGCGCGCTGGTTGGATCAGCAAGGCGAGTTCTTCGGGCGTCCGGCGCTGATCTGTCGCTTTGTGTCCGGCGTCCAAAAGCCTCAACATCTGAGTGGCAACGTGACCGGTCTCGGGATTCTTTTTCCGCCCGCGACGCGGCAGCACATGGCTGACAAATTCGTGGGCGCGCTGGCGCGGATTCATACCGCCGATCTGCATAGCGCAGATCTCTCCGCGTTTCATCGCCCCCCCCGCAGGCACCGCGCAGGCCGAGGAAATGCATCTCGACTGGTGGGCGCGCGTGTGGTTCGAAGATCGCCTGGAAGAAGTGCCGCTGATGACGATCACCGAACGCTGGCTGCGCCGCCAGGTGCCCACGCTCGATGTGGTGTCCCTGGTGCACGGCGATTACCGCAGCGGTAATTTTCTGTTCGATGAGGCGACCTGCAAAATTACCGCCATTCTCGATTGGGAGCTGGCGCACTTCGGTGATCGTCATTGCGACCTGGCCTGGATTATTTTCCAGGCCTTCCTGATGCGCGACGAGCACGGCCAGTTGCTGTGCAGCGGCATGCTGTCGCGCGCGGAAATGCTGGCGCTGTACCGCGCAAAGTCCGGCTTAACGGTTGATGAGGACAAGCTGCGTTACTTTGAAATATTCATGCTGTGGAAGGGGGTCATCATTGTTCTCGCCTCCGCGCCGCGGGTGGCGTTGGGCCAACGCACGCATCACGATATTCTCGTGAATTGGCTGGCGGGCATCAGCTTTGTGTTGCTGGACGCGCTGCGGCTGAAGTTACGCGAGGTCATGTGACATGGTCCCCACCATTAATTCGCGACTGCAATCGATGGTGCGTGCCATGCAGGACGTGGTGCTGCCAGCGCTTGATGCCGACAACGCGATCGCACAGGAGCAGGGCAAGCTCGTGCTCGGTTCGTTGTCCCTGCTGCTCGGTCAGATCGATTACGCGCATACTTTTGAAGTGATTGAAGCGCGCGACCTTTGTGCGTTGCTGGCGGAAATTGCCGCGATGGCGCAGACCAGCAGGCTGACAGAGGTGGCGCTGGAGGCCGTTCAAACCGAGCTCAATCAAGCGCGTTCACTGATTGAGATTGCCACTACCCCGGTACATGTGCTGCAGCAGGTCAATCATGATTTGCGCGACGCGCTAGCGCATTTAATCGAACAGATCGAACGTGTAGGCTCGCGCGAACTCGCCCGCGCACTCGCGCTGCGGGTGCTGGACTTCAGCGCCACACAGCTCACGCGCGAGCGCAGCTGGGTCGCCGGTACCGGGTTTGATCCCCCAGGGTCCGTGCCTGACATTCCGACGGCGCTGAGTGACTCGACGACGAAACATGCTGCGCGCGGCGAGGGTGGGTTCGCCAGTAGGAGCGGCTTCAGCCGCGATGGGGCTTGATGCGACGCAGGTCTCTCATTTTCCATCGCGGCTGAAGCCGCTCCTACCATGGCCTGGAATGCCCGCGAAAGCTGGAGACTCTATTTGCGCCAGAGTTCCAGGTAACAGAGCGGCCCATGGCGAGTTGCAGGACGCCGTGTTGAGCGACCAATATACCGGCGTGCCGCCAAGCAGGTTGAGCGCCTAACTGGATCTGCAGTTTTCCGGTCAGTAGGGGGTTGGTTGGGGTTCGCTTCGCTCACCCCAACCAGCCTTTAGTATGAATCGTGCAACCTTGGAGGACTTATGAACATTGGTTTCTTACATGTCGCGACTGCCCAGTCTGGAGACTTGCCCACCCTCGCACGCCGGGCCGAGGAAATCGGCTTTGATTCATTGTGGATCCCAGAACATCCGATCATTCCCGTTGAACGCACCACGCCCTACCTGCTGGGCGGCGAGTTACCCGAGCACTACGGGCGCTGGAACGATCCTTTCATCGCGTTAACGATTGCCGCTGCAGTCACTACTCGGCTGAAAGTCGCTACGGGGATTTGTTTACTTCCTGAGCGCGAAACTTTAGTCACCGCCAAAGTAATCGCCAGTCTTGATTACTATTCGCGCGGCCGAGTGCTGCTCGGCATCGGCGCCGGCTGGCTCAAGGAAGAAACGGAAATCATGGGTGCCACATTTGCGACCCGCTGGCAGCGCATGCGCGAGATGACCGAGGCCATGCGGCGGCTCTGGAGTGAAGATAAACCTAGCTACAGCGGCACGCAGATTAATTTTCCGGCAGTGCGCTGCGAACCGAAGCCACTTCAGGCTGGCGGGCCGCCGTTCATGCTCGGTGGCCATGGCGAGAAGGCCTTGCAGCGCATTGCACGCAGCTATGATGGCTGGTGCCCGATCGTGCCCGGCCCGGAGGAATTTGCGCGTGAGGCGCAACAACTGCGTGAAATGATGCGCGCCAACGGCCGCGATCCGGCCAAATTGGTCTTGAGTCCTTTCGTCGACCCAGAACAAGGGCAACTCTCAAGTGCCACCCTCAAGGCTTATCGCGATGCTGGCGCGACCCGCCTCGTGCTGTTTTCAATCAGCATGTCGGAAGAAATTGCGAATGGTGCGGCGGCGGCTTGGCTGGAGAAAACCGCCGGCATCGTCGAACGCGCCAAGGCGCTATAGAAGGCCTTTTGAAAAAGGAGATCGACCATGACGACGTCAATTAATCCGGTAGCTTTCGCGCAGTTATGGCAGGGTCTGTATAACCACGCCGTCGAGCGCATGAGTGAGGAATGTTACGCGGCCGACTGCGAAGTCTCGGCCATGGGTGCGGCCGTTTTTCACGGTCGCGATGCACTCGCCAAGGTTGAGCAAACGGTATTGCGCGCTGCACCCACGCGCTGGATGCGGCTGGATGCGGTGCATGGCGATGCGCAGGTCCTGGTCGTAGAAGCCACCCTGCTGGAGTCGCCCGCCGGCGGCACGTGGGAGGTGCCGTTCTGCGCGGTGTTGACCCTCAAGAACGGACAGATCGTGCGCGATCACACCTACGCAGATTGGTCTAAATGGCCGGGGTTGTAAGCCATTCAGGCCAAATCCTCCGCGTGCCTGTCGATATAGCGCACGATGCGGAGCAATGCTTCGCGTAGACGCTCGGGGGATTGCGCGAAACACAGCCTGAAATGTTCGTCGCTACCGGGACCAAAGGTATCGCCGGGAGCGAGACCGACATTCTCTTCCGCGAGCACTCCTTCCACGAATGCGCTTGAGGAGCGCAGGCCCGGGATGCGCGGGAAGGCGTAGAACGCGCCCTCAGGCTCCGCCAGTTCGATCCGCGGATGCGCGCCTAAGATCGCCATCACGGTATCGCGACCGGCCCGGTACTGGGCGCGCAGACTCGTGACAAACTCGTCGCCTTGTTCCAAGGCCGCGATGCCGGCACGCTGAATGAAAGACGGTGCGCCCGTATTGAAGCACTCTGATAGCACTGCCATCTGGTTCGCATAACGTCGCGGGGTGACCATCCAACCCAAACGCCAACCGGTCATTGCGAAGGCCTTGGAAAAGCCGTTCACAACGATTACTGGATCGTCATCCCCCGCGACCTGCAGAAAAGACGGTGCGACTTCGCGGTCGAACACCGTCCGGTGATAAACCTCATCAGCGATGATCACTATGCCGCGCGCGCGGCAGAATTCGAGCAGATCACGCTGGGCGCTGCGCGACATCACCCACCCAGTTGGATTGCACGGGCTGTTAAGAAACAGCGCGCGGGTGTTCGCCTGCGCTGCAGCGCGCAGATCTTCCAGCGCCAACGTCCAACCCGCTGAACTCCAGCGCTGACGCACCGCGCTGTAGCGCGCGCCAGTCACTTGAAAGGCGCGATCGATATTCGGCCAATGTGGCGTGACCAGCAGCGCATGATCACCCTGGCTCAACGTCATCTGTGCCGCCATCGTGATGGCGAGCATAGAGGAGCCCGGCACCGTGATGCGTTCGACCTCGACATCAACGTCATAAAGGCGGCCAAGGTAGTGGCGGATGGCAGCGCGCAGCTCCGGGCGGCCGCGCGGATTGGAATAGAAGGTGTGGCCGTCATCCAAGGCCTGCTTGGCGGCGTCGCGGATGAACGCCGGTGTGACCAAGTCGCCTTCGCCGAACCACAGCGCGATCACGCTCGGATCACCAAGGCGTTTTAGGGCAACCCCCGTGATGCCATTCTGTTCGAGCGCTTCGATGTCTGTGCGCAGCATGCCCATAGCGTCGCTCCTTAAGGGGTGGGAGCGGAGAATCTAGCGAGTCGGGTCACGGCACTCAAGCTGCTGCAAGCCTGCTTGATCAGGGGTGACTTGCAGAACCCCCCATAAGTCACTCAGCATGGCAACCTTCGCCAACCCAGACGTAGCCCATGCAACAAGCCTTCCCTGCCGACCGAGCCGCCAAACGCGCAGCCTTACTGAGCGCCGTTGAAACCATTCGACCGATCCTCGCAGCGGGACTTGAGGAGGCCGAGAACGAGCGCACGCTGCCTGCTGCCTCTGTGCGTGCGCTGCGCGAGGCCGGGCTCTTCGCGCTCAAAGCCCCCCTTGAGCTGGGCGGGGCGGAAGCCGATCCCGTCACGCAAATCGAGGTACTTGAAGCGATTTCCTATATTGATCCATCAGCCGGCTGGACCGCGTTTATTGGCGCCGGCGCGTTGTCGCTCACCGCTTATTTGCCTGAACCTGCGATCACCAAAATGTGGTCGCAGGGCCGAGTGCCGACTGCCGCTGGGCTGGTAATGCCGGGGCGCGCCACGCGCGTTGACGGCGGCTTTCGAGTGCACGGTCGCTGGTCCTGGGGCAGCGGAATCCGCCACGCGGAGTGGGTAGGTGCTCACGCACTTATCGAGGATCCCAACGGGGGAATGCCCGAATCGCGCTTCATGATGATGCCGATTGGCGATGTCGAGGTGATCGACAATTGGCAGGTGGCTGGCCTGAAAGGCACGGGCAGCTGCGACTTTGTGGTGAACAACGCGTTCGTCACTGAGGATTTCAGTTTCGATTTGCGCGCGCTGCGCCCGCTGCGCGGCGGGCCGCTGTATCACATTGGCATGCCTGGGTTGATCGCGAACGAACTCGGCGCATTTGCAGTTGGCGTCGCACGCCGCGCGCTCGATGAAATCATCACGCAGGCGAGCGCCAAGCAACGCGGCTACAGCCGCACAGGCACCGTGGCAGATCGCCCAGTGTTTCAGCGCATGTTGGGCGAATGTGATTTCAAATTGCGTGCCGCACGCGGCTTGCTCATTGCGGCATATGAAAAGGCCTGGGCCACGGTGTGCGCGGGCGACCACCCGGGCGCGGCACAACAAGTGGAACTCCGGGGCGTGAGCGCCTACGCGATGACAGTCGCACTTGAGGTAGCACTCCAGGCTTTCAAGTACGGCGGCGGCGCAGCCGCACGCCTCGACAATATGCTGCAGCGCTGCGTGCGCGATCTGCAAGTGGCGTCGGTGCACTTAATCGTTACCGATTCCATTTACGAACAGCAGGGCAAAGCGATGTTGGGAATGACAGATCTGAATCCTATGGTGTGAGCGCGTCAGAAAAATGCGAGTCACCAAACTCAGCTTATCCGCAAGGATAAAAGGCAGCGCGTATTCCTCACGCGCCAGCGCGCCTAATTGAAATCTTGGAGAATCCTCTATGCTCGAGTTACGCCCGACCTGTGAGCACTGCAACATCGCGCTGCCGGCAGACGCCACGGCCGCGATGATTTGCAGTTATGAATGCACCTTCTGCGCGGTGTGTGTGGCAGAAGTTCTAGAAAACGTGTGCCCAAACTGTGGTGGAGGATTTTGTCCGCGCCCGATTCGACCGCGTGAAAATCGTAAGGGCGGAAATTTTCTGGGGCAGGATCCGGCGGGGACCACGCCTCGCCATCGACCGGTGGATATCGCTGCGCATAAAGTCTGGGCTGCGATCCTGCGCGATCTCCCGCCACACCAGCGCTAACAGTACATTCCAATCCAAGTATGAGTCTGAGCGAGTTGTGGTGAGTGAGTGCTCAGGCGGCTGTTTTCGATTGATTTGAAATTGATTTAAAGAGAATTGTCCGTGCTTCGTTGAGGCGCCGGGCGGCCTCATTGTCGCTGATTATATTGGCCTGTGCATCGAGTTGTTCGAAGGAGATCCCGGGCTTAAGACAGAGCGCTGCGTTGGGCAAGGATTTGAGTTTTTCATAAGGCGTCATCATAAGTTTGTAGGGGTAGTGTTTGCGCTGGCGTCCCTTGGCATCGGTCAGGGTTTCGGCGAACAGGCAAGGGCGATGGAAGTTGACGTAGGGGTTGAGGTGGTCGTGGCAGAAGGTATTTACCTGGTTGGCGAAGCGTTGCGGGATATGGCTATAGCCCAGATGTTTACGCACGATAGCGCCGTTCTTTGATTCGGCCTGTGCGTTGTCGTTACTGTGGCGGGAGCGCGATTTGGTGTGCTCTTCGATCAATAATTTGTTGAGCAACTTGGCGACCTGATGATTGATGTATTCCGAGCCGTTATCGCTGTGGAAACCGCGGATAACGAAAGGGAAGCTCTGCAGCAGTGCTTCGAGTACCGGGAGCAGGAAAGCCTCGCTAATGCGCTCGCAGGTAGCGACGCCCTCGTACTGGGTCACGCAATCCACCGCATTGAGGTGATAAAGGCCTTTGGCGCCGTCCAAATCGCCCTGGCAAACGCTGTCCACGCGCAAATAACCGGGTTGATTGTTTGGCCTCGGCGCGCGTCGTTGGCCGATGGCAATCGTGACCGGTCGGGTCTTGGTCCAGCTCTGACGTTGGCGTTGATAGTCGGTCTGCTGGCGTAGGTTGTACAGATGGGCTACCGAGATCTCCGCCAAGCGCGCATAGCGGGCATCGGCGAAGCGGTGGTAGGCACGCTCCATGAGTTTCTTGGTCGCTAACCCTGACAGGGTGCCATGCAGCGTATCGGTGGCCGCCAGCAAGCGCACATCAGCGGCGGTGTAGGTGCGCGCATAGCTCGTGCGTGAGCCGTGGTAGCGTTTGGTGAGTGGCCCGCGCTCGCCGTCCCGTTTCACCAGCCGGGTGAGTTGTTGGCGCGAATAGCCGCTGACGCGTTCGAGGAAGCGCAACACCACCGCCTTCTCCGCGCGTCGCAAGCGACGATAATTGAACCGGCGGAGGGTTCGCGCAATGAAGTCGTAGCGCTCGCCGGGAGCTACCGCAAAATCCATCGCCACGGTGCCGTCCAGAAAGGCCTGCAGCTGGGCCAAGGTCAGCAACTGTTTGTCGTTCATATCGATCACCATGCCTCGCATCATGATCGAACCCAGCCCACTGCTCAGACTCATACCCCGTTGGATTCACGGGCCTCGTTCAGACTCATACCCCATTGGACAAGGCT
>CAMATU010000181.1 GCA_945861225.1 Klebsiella pneumoniae | reverse complement strand
CGTAATGTGGTCGATTTAATGGCCAGGATTTCCGCGCTGCCAGGACTCCGGGAACTGGTGCTAACGACAAACGGTTCACAGCTCACCAAGCTGGCAGCGCCGTTGAAGCAGGCCGGCGTGAAGCGCATCAATATCAGCCTGGATTCACTCGATGCCGAACGCTTCAGGCGGATCACGCGCACCGGCGAGTTGGCAGGCGTGCTCGCCGGCATCGACGCGGCACGCGCGCAAGGCTTCGCGCGACTCAAGATCAACACGGTCATTCTCAAACATCGCAACCACGATGAAGTGGTCTCACTGGTGCAATTCGCGGCCGCGTGCGGCATGGACCTGTCCTTCATTGAAGAAATGCCACTAGGCGTGATCGCCGATCACGATCGCGCGGAAGCCTATTATTCCAGTGACGAAATCAAGCGCGATCTGGAACAGGTGTTCACCTTGCTCCCCACCGCTGAGCAAACCGGCGGACCGTCACGCTACTATCGACTCGTTGAAACAGACACCCGCGTCGGCTTCATTTCGCCGCACAGCCATAATTTCTGCGAGGCGTGCAATCGCGTGCGGGTCACGGCGGAGGGGCGTCTGTTGCTCTGTCTCGGGCAGGAACATTCGGTAGACCTCCGCGCCGTGTTGCGCCGTCAACCGGGAGATGGCGAAGCGCTGAAAGCGCTCATTCGCCGCGCGATGGACATCAAACCGCGCGGGCATGATTTTCACCTGACCGCGCAACCGATGATTTTCCGCCACATGAACGCGACTGGTGGTTGAGGCGCCAACCCGCGCCGACATCACTGGACTGATACTCGCGGGCGGACAGGGTGAGCGCATGGGGAGACGCGACAAAGGGCTGATTGATCTCGCCGGCCGGCCGCTGCTGGCGCACGTCATCGCGCGCCTCGGGCCGCAAGTGGCCGCGCTGCTGATCAGCGCCAATCGCAATCCCGAACGCTATGCCGAATTCGAAGCCACCATCGTGCGGGACGTACTGCCAGACTATCCGGGCCCACTCGCCGGCATCCTGAGCGGGCTACGCGCCGCCCGCACGCCATGGCTCGCGGTGGTGCCCTGCGACAGTCCTTTCGTGCCGCGCGATCTGGTCCAGCGCCTGGCTGTGAAATTGCCGTCGGCCACGACCATTGCGGTGGTCGAGGTGGCGGGCGAGCTACAACCCGTATTCGCGCTGATCCCGACCGCCCTGCACGCTTCCCTCGCCGCATTCCTGCACAGTGGCCAGCGCAAGATCACGCAGTGGTTCGCGCAACACGCAATGGTCGCAATAGCTTTCGAGGAAACGGCAGATTTTCTGAACATCAACACCGAACACGAGCGCGAGCTTGCGCTCACGCGCCTAGCCGATGCCTGAAGCGCGCTTACCGGTCCTCGGCTTTGCGGGCTTCAGCGGCGCCGGCAAAACTACCTTGCTGTGCAATCTGATCGGGCGCTTGAAAGCGAGTGGCCTGCGGATCGGAGTGATCAAACACACCCACCACGAATTCGATATCGATCATCCGGGCAAGGATAGCTACGAGTTGCGCCATGCGGGAGCCGCCCGGATCGCCGTCGGGTCGTCGCGGCGTTGGGCGTTGATCGTCGAACGTCCCCTGGCCGGCGATCCTACCCTCCCTGAGATGTTGGATTTGATGGCAGGAGACAATCTGGATTTGGTGGTGGTTGAAGGCTTTCGCCACGAGCGCTTCCCGAAAATCGAAGTACATCGACCGGCCCTCGGACGCGCCTTGTTGGCGCCGGGCGACGACTCTATCATCGCTATCGCAACGGACGACCCGACGCTCGACACGCAGGGCTTACCGCGCCTGGATTTAAATGACCTGGTCGCGATGGAGGCCTTCGTCGTCGCCTACGCGGCGCATTCGCGTTCTGCCTGAGGTGCATGCCATGACCACTCCCCCGCTCAACACTCAAGCCAGCTGCGAGGATGATTTCGATCCGAATTCGCTAACCTGCCTGGATGCGCAACGCCAAATTCATGCGCATGTCCGCCCGCTTCAGGATCTGGAGCAGGTGAACCTTCGCGCAGCGCTCGGTCGGGTCTTGGGCAAACCTAT
This sequence comes from Klebsiella pneumoniae, assembly GCA_945861225.1. Lineage (GTDB taxonomy): Bacteria > Pseudomonadota > Gammaproteobacteria > CAIKBL01. Next base: position 7,268 of record CAMATU010000181.1, on the reverse strand, counting down.
CAACTCGCGCTTGAATGTGCCCGGGCATATCAATTCAGCGATGGATGGTTATGCGATCAATGCCGCCGATATTCCAGCGACTGGCATCCGGGTGCTGAAAATTATCGGCAGCGCGTTTGCCGGCAAACCGTTCGCAGGCACCCTGCCCGTGGGCTGTGCGGTGCGCATCATGACCGGTGGCGTGGTGCCGCAGGGCGCGGACGTCATCGTGCCGCAGGAACAAGTCGAAACGAACGGCACTGAGCTGCGGATTGACGGCCGCCACCGGCGTGGTCAGCACGTACGTGCGGCGGGCGAAGATATCGCCATCGGGCAGATTGTGCTGCGCCCGGGCCATATCATCACACCCGCAGAACTCGGCCTGCTGGCTTCTCTGGGGCTCGCTGAAGTGCCGGTGATTCGGCGTCCACGGGTGGCTTTTTTTTCGACCGGTGATGAACTCCGCTCGCTTGGCGAGACCCTCGCGCCGGGTGATGTCTATGACAGCAATCGCTATACGCTTTACGGCATGCTCACGCGGCTCGGGGTGGAAATACTCGACCTCGGTGTGGTGGTGGATGATCCAGCCGCACTCGCAGAGGCCTTTGCGCATGCGAGTCGCGTGGCGGATGTCGTGATCACCTCTGGCGGAGTGTCGGTGGGCGAGGCGGACTACACCAAAGAAATTCTGACTCGGCTCGGCGCGGTGCGCTTCTGGAAGGTCGCCATGAAACCCGGTCGACCGCTCGCGTTTGGCGATTTGGGACCCGCCCTGTTTTTCGGCCTGCCCGGCAATCCCGTGTCAGTGATGGTCACCTTCTACGAGTTCGTCCAACCGGCGCTCCTACAGCTCATGGGGGCCCAGCCACGCACCAAGCTCTCGCTCAAAGCCCGTACCACTGCGCTGCTTAAGAAACGCCCCGGCAGAGTGGAATACCAGCGCGCCCTCCTCGCCTGTAGCGACCAGGGTGAGTACAACGTGACGCCCACTGGTGACCAGGGCAGTGGAATATTAAGTTCGATGGTGAATGCCAATTGCTTCATCGTGCTCGGCATGGACACGGGCCAGGTTGAAGCAGGTTCTTTGGTGGAGGTCGAACCTTTCTTCGGCATCGTTTAGAGTCAATTCTCTTTAGTGGCGCGCCTGACGCAACTCACTCCCAATTTTTTTAAGTTCACAGGAGTCTACGGATGAAACTGCAAGGCCTGCGGGTGTTGGACCTGTCATTGTTTCTGCCCGGTCCGGCCCTCACGCAGATGATGGCCGATCACGGTGCCGAAGTGATCAAGCTGGAACCGATTGGCAGTGGTGAGCCCAATCGTGAAATCGGCCCCAAGCGCGATGGCACGACAGTGTATTTCGCGAATACCCATCGCAATAAAAAAAGTATTCAGCTCAATCTCAAAACCGAGCAAGGACGAGAGGCCGCGCTGCAACTCGCTGCCACTTGCGATGTGATGATCGAAGCCTTTCGCCCTGGGGTCGCCGCCCGCTTAGGCGTTGGCTACGAGGCGGTGCGCGCACGCAATCCCGGCATTGTGTATTGCTCGATGTCAGCCTGGGGTCAGGATGGACCGTACGCCCAGAAACCGGCGCATGATCTCGCGACTGAAGCCATGGCCGGAATCCTGAGCATCAATCTTGGTCCCGATCGCCAACCCGCAATCCCGGGCATTGCAGGCGCCGATATGTTGTCCTCGATGATGACCTTGAGCGCGCTGCTGATGGCGCTCCTGCGCCGCAGGGACACTGGCGAAGGCGACTACATCGACGTCGCCATGGCAGATAGCCTGATCGCCGCATTGCCAAATAATCTAGGTACCGTCTTCGCCGAACACCGGCCCCCCGATATCGAGTGCGAGCGCGCGCTGGGCGGCTACGCGATGTATGAGATTTATGCCACCAGTGACCATCGGCATGTGGTGCTGGGTGGCTCTGAGATGCATTTCGCCGAAGCCGTGCTGAACAAGCTAGGCCGACCTGATCTGCTGAGTCTCTGCCAGCCGCCGCCCGGTCCACACCAGAATCCAGTCAAGGATTTTCTGCGCGAGACTTTCCGCACGCGCACCCAGGCCGAATGGGTCGCGCTGTTCGAAGGCGTTAATGCGGCTTTCGCGCCGGTCAAAAATTTGCGCGAAGCTGCCGATGATCCGCAGATCCGCCATCGCCAGATGATTGTGCAGGACGTACGTGGCTGGGAGCACATTGGTATTCCGATGAAATTCAAACACGAACCCGGTGAGCTCAAGTTCGAATTTGCGACACTCGGCCAGCACACGGAAGAGATTTTGGCAGAGCTTGGGCATGGCCCCGCCGCCCTCGCCGCCCTAAAAGCCGCAGGAGTCTATTAAGCATGGCACGTATGCGTTTCGGCACTTTCCTGCCGCCCCACCATTTGCCCACCAATTACAACCCCACTTATGCGCTCCAACGCGATGTGGAGATTGTGAAGTTACTCGATGACATTGGGTTTGACGAAGCCTGGTTCGGCGAACACCATTCGGGCGGCGTCGAGATTATTTGCGATCCGATGATGTTCATCGCGCATGTCGCCGCGCAGACCAAGACTATTCGCCTCGGCACCGGGGTCGTGTCGCTGCCCTACCATAATCCCTTATGGATCGCCGATCGGCTCGCACTGCTCGACCACCTCACGCGCGGCCGAGTGATGCTCGGCGTGGGCCCCGGCGCACTCGCGACCGACGCCGCCATGCTCGGCATCCAACCCCACGAACAACGCGATGCGCTCGATTTCGATACCGACGTGCTGATGCATTTGCTCACCAACGATGCGCCGCTGACTGTCGAGACCGCACGCTACAAGTTAGTCGATGCCCGCTTACAGCTCGATTTCTACCAGGATCCGCACCCGGAGATCGCAGCCGCCGCAGTCGTTTCTCCGTCGGGCCCGCGCATCGCAGGCAAACATGGCATTGGGCTCATCTCGGTGGGCGCCACCATGCAAGCTGGCGTGGACGTGCTCGCCATGCACTGGGATGTGGTTGAGCAACGCGCGCGCGAATTTGGCAAACAGGCGGATCGTAGAAACTGGCGGGTGGTCGGCCTGATGCATCTGGCGGATACCAAGGAACAGGCGCTCAAAGATGTGCGCTACGGCATCCGGGAATTCTGTGACTACCTGCAACACACGGCGGCCGCGCCGCAGCTGCAGGTCACCGGCAACACCATCGATGAATACATCGAATGGGCACTTAGCAATGGCTCAACGGTGATTGGCACCTACGATGAAGCCATCGCGCATATCGAGACCCTGCTTGATCTTTCAAACGGGGGCTTTGGTTGTTATTTGTTGTTCGACCACAACTGGGCTAACTTCGCCGCCAAGAAACGACATTACGAGATCTTTGCCGATTATGTCGTGCCACATTTCAAGCGGACTAATCGGCGGATGAAGATCAGCGAAGCCGCGCTCCGTGCGGTGCGTGACCCACTCGCTCAGGCACAACAGGACGCGATTGCGGCATTCAGTGCGCGGCATGCGGCGGAAGTGCGCGAAAAGTCCAAGTAAAAAAAAAAAACGAACGCGGCGGTGTTGCCGCAGCGGACACGCCGGGACCTTACCCCCCCCAGCCCTCACGCAATGGCGAGTCTTTTCTTGACTTCCGCTACGCGTTCGAAATGCCGCGTCTCCTCGCGTCCGTACTGACCACAGAGACTGGGTCGGCCCGCGCGTGCACATTTCAGTGGACCGGATCGCCACTGGGATCGCATACTCAGCCTACAGGCCATTGGTTGCGCGCTGCCCGACGGGACGTGCAACCGCAGAATTCACGTAGCCTCAATCAACCCGATCACAATTACAGGAGCCTGCCGAATGAAATTCGGAAAACTCGGCGTTTTCACTTTTACCGACGCGATGGACGCGTCACAGTTGGCGGATCTCGCGACCAGGGTCGAAGGCCTTGGCTACTCCACGCTGTGGTACCCGGAAGCGTTCAACTACGAAACCTTTGCGGTTGGCGGGTACCTGCTCGGCCACAGCAAGAAACTCATCGTCGCGAGCGGCATCGCCAATATTTATGCACGCGATCCGGCGGCCTCTGCAATGGGTCACAACAGCTTGAATGCGCTCTATGGCGGGCGCTTCGTGCTCGGCCTCGGGGTTTCCCACGCGCCGTTGGTCTCCGATCTGCGCGGCCATCAATACAAGCAGCCGGTGGCCACCATGCGCGCCTATCTCGATCAGATGGACAAAGCCTGGGCGGCGATGAACAGTACCCCGAAGGTCAAACAAGTCGTGCTCGCAGCGCTCGGTCCGAACATGTCCAAGCTCTCGGCAGAGCGCACCCTGGGCGCCTTTCCGTACAACATCACGCCCGATCAGGTCGCCCTCTCGCGCGCCGCGATGGGCCCGAATTCCGCCGTGATCTGCGAGCAGAAAGTTTTGCTCTGCAGCGATCCCGTACTCGCCCGCAAGACCGCACGCGCGTCGTTAGCGCCCTACATGCCGCTGCCGAATTATTTCCAGAACTGGTTCCGGCTCGGCTTTAATGAGGCAGATTTGAAAGACGGTGGCAGTGATCGCCTGATGGATGCGATGGTGCTGTGGGGTGACGCGGCGCAAATCAAAGCCAAGTTAAACGTCTATTTCGAGCGAGGCGCCGACCAGGTCGTCATTCAACCCATTCGCGCCGATGGCGCGCCCGGCCCGGATTGGGCTGCCCTCGAAGCCTTAGCCTCACTCACTTAGAGGAGTTATTGCGCATGAGCACCGCGATCCGACCGTTCAAATTCGACGTCCCGACCGCTGAACTCGACGATCTTAAAAAGCGCCTCGCGCTCACGCGCTGGCCGGAGCGCGAGACGCCAACCGATTGGAGCCAGGGCATTCCACTCGCCTACACGCGTGAGGTCTGCGAATACTGGCGTACCCAATATGACTGGCGTCGTTGTGAGGCGGTGCTCAACTCGTACCCACAATTCATCACGGAACTCGCTGGACTCGACTTCCAGTTCCTGCATGTGCGCTCACCGCATCCGGGGGCCATGCCGCTCATCATGACGCATGGCTGGCCGGGTTCGGTGGTGGAGTTTTTGAAAGTGATTGGACCATTGACCGATCCCGTCGCCCACGGGGGTGAGGCGCGGGATGCCTTCCATTTGGTGTGCCCGTCCCTCCCCGGCTTTGGCTTCTCCGGCAAACCCACTGCCCCCGGCTGGACCTTGGATCGTATCGGGCGCGCCTGGGGCACACTCATGGCGCGCCTTGGCTATGACCGCTACTACGCGCAGGGCGGCGATTGGGGTGCGTTGGTCACCATGAACATTGGCATGACGGAGACCGTGCACTGCGCGGGCATCCATACCAACATGCCGCTGGTCGATCTCACGCCCGAGATGATCGCCAACGCCACCGAGTTTGAGCAAAGTACGCTGGGTGGCTTCCAGCATTACTGGGACGCGGAATCGGGCTACTCCAAGGAACAGAGCACACGCCCGCAAACCATCGGCTATTCACTGGTCGATTCACCGGTGGGTCAAGCGGCGTGGATCCTGGAGAAGTTCTGGGCATGGAGCGATTGCAATGGTCATCCCGAGAACGCGCTTACCCGCGATGAGTTACTGGATAACGTGATGATGTATTGGTTGCCGGCTGCGGGCGCGTCATCCGCGCGCATGTACTGGGAGAATTTTTCGATGCTGACTGCGCCCAAAGCGCCAATTCACCTGCCGACCGGGATCAGCATCTACCCCCACGAAATCTTCCGTATTTCGCAACGCTGGGCTGAAACCCGCTTTACCCAACTGAAGCATTACAACGTGCTGGACAAGGGCGGACATTTTGCCGCCTTCGAGCAACCGAAGATTTTCGTTGACGAGGTACGCAGCGCGTTCCGCGCGATGCGCTGATCCTCAACCCGGCACAGGCATGCGATAAATCACCCGGTGCAGCACGCGCAGCACCGGGCGCGACGTAGTGATCGACACATCCACGTCGGCATAGTCTTTGCCTTTATGCGCAGAAAGCTCAACCACCTGCGCGCACACCGTAAACGGCTCGTCGAGCGACACCACACCGAGATGCTGGATCTCGCTCGCCACATGAATCCACGGCCCGACCGCAAGATTGCGATCAACGACAAAATTCGCCTGCCGGAGCAACCACGACGGATGCACCACGCTTTGATAGAGCGCCAGATCATCGCCCAGTACAGCGAGAAATTTTTCGCTTTGCGCACCGGTAAATAATTCTTGAAGAGATCCCAGCAGCGGCCTCGCGCGCAGTTCTTCCGGCGTCGCAGGACGCCGCTCGATCGGCAATTCGGCCTGCGCAGGTGCTATCCGTGCCGGTGCATCCGCAGCCGGGAAACGCGCACTGCCAACGACGCAAATCTCACCCGCAAGGTTGGTGAGCGCAAGTTCGAACGCGCAATGGGCTGGCCCAGCCTCAGTGATTTTGACTTCGGTAGTGACCGTCTCGCCCGCGTATACCGGACGCCGGAAACGTGCCTCCAAGCTGCCATGCTCCAGAAAGGCTTGCCCAAAAATCGCGACCAGCGGGTGAGTTAAATACCCATAAAGGGTGACCCCCGGCACCAGACCACCGTCGAAGCCCAATTGTTTCGCCAGCCGATCATCGTGCATCGGATTGCGGCTCTCGGTCGCATCGTTGACCGCCACCACCTGCCACTGCGGCAAGGCTTGCCCGGGAGAAAAATTCCAGTGCGCGCGCGGGTTTAAAATAGCGTTATTCATAGATCCTCCGTAGTCCCTGCGTAATTCGTTCAAATTCGACGCTGCGTAGCGCGCGAGGAGTCCTCGGTCTCCGCCCGCAACGACTGAGCATCATCCAGGTAGGTTGTTGGTACGGAGTTTCGCACACGTTATTGCCCTTATACTCCAGCCAGATACCATTCTGCAGCAAGTGAGGTCCCCCGATGGAATTTGGCGTGGCGTTTACCTCCCGGATTGGGGACTACGATCTCGTCGCGCTGGCTGAATCACTGGGCTTCGATCAGGCCTGGTTTTTCGATTCGCAAATGATCTATTCCGATGTTTACGCGACGATGGCAGTCGCCGCCCGCGCCACCAAACGCATCCGACTCGCGACTGGGATGGTGGGCGATCCCGATCAAGTCATCGCGCGCATCAAAGCGCTGGAAGCCGCCGGCCTTACCCATTTCGCGTTCCAGGTCACCGATGATCCGGTCGGTCAGATGCGCTACTTCGCCGAGACAGTGATCAATCGGTACGCGTGAGACTAATGGCACTTAACTTCAGTTTGTGACGCGCGCTTCGCTTGCGTTACCGTAGGAGCGGCTTTAGC
>CAMATU010000180.1 GCA_945861225.1 Klebsiella pneumoniae | reverse complement strand
TGCACCCCAAGTTCGACGAAAGCCTGCGCGACCAGCGCGAGTTCTTCCAGGGTCAGCACCTGCGCGCGTGGCACGAATTGGGTATCGGGCTCCATGCAATACACGCAACGAAAATCGCAGCGATCAGTGACTGAGATGCGCACGTAGTCCACCACCCGGCCAAAGCGGTCGATGAGTTGTTCGCGCGGCGTCACAGCAGGCTCAGTCGTCATGGAAAACGCATCCAAGGGGTGATAGGCATTTCGTAAGGTCAAGTATACACAGCCGTCTAGCGCGGCGCCTCCGGCCAGCTCTGGTAGGGGGCAGCGATCAGGCAGGAGTTGTAATAGCGCGCATCATCGGACACTTCGCGGCCGAGCCAGCTCGGGCGTGCGAATGTTTCATCCACTGCCGAGAGTTCAATTTCCGCCACGATGAGACCAAGGTTGCGCCCTTCGAAGACATCAATTTCCCAGATGTGGCGGCCTTGCGGCACATAGTGGCGGACCTTATCCAAAGTCTGGTCGCGGCAGAAAAGATTCAACATTTCGCGCGCTTCGGTCACTGGCACCGGATATTCGAATTCACTCCGAGCGACGCCCAAAGTGGCGCTCTTGATGTTTAGAAAGGCCGCGTGGCCAGCGATGCGCACACGCACCGAACAGGCTTGGGTGGTCGTCAGATAGCCTTGATGCAGGTGCTCAGCGCGCGTGACCTGAGATCGCCAGGTATCGTTCGCGAGCAAAAATTTTCGTTCAATTTCCATCGGCATAACGAGTGCTCTGGCCGTCGAGTGAAAATGCAGTGTGCCACAATGCGAGGATGTCCAAAGTATCCTGCACCACGCCCGCTGCCTCACTCGCACGCCGCCATGTTCTGTGCACAGTGGGGATATTTGGCTTTGCCTCCGGGCTTCCCCTCGCGCTGACCGGCAGTACCTTGCAGGCGTGGTTGACCACCGCCGGGATCGATCTCAAAACCATCGGCGCGTTGTCGCTGGTCGGTCTGCCGTATTTGTATAAATTTCTGTGGGCACCGCTGCTTGATCGAAGTGAGATGGGATCTTGCGGGCGTCGACGCGGCTGGCTGCTGCTGACCCAACTACTGCTCGCCGGCCTTTTCTGGTGCCTCGCAGCGTTCGCACCTGCCACCCAACTTTCGCTCGTTATCAGTGTGGTCGTGATGATCGCGCTGGTTTCGGCGACGCAAGACATTGCGGTCGACGCTTATCGCGCGGAAGTGCTGACCACGGCGGATCGCGGCTTGGGGGCTGGCCTCTCGGTGGCCGGCTATCGCCTGGCCATGATTGTGGCGGGCGCCGGGGTGCTGCTTCTGGCGGATACGCTGGGTTTCGCGCTCAGTTTTCGGTGCTTGGGTGCGCTCATGGTGGGCTTGATGGTTTGCACCTGGCTGGCGCCGGAACCGCCACGGGTGAACGCCACGACGCACTCACTGATGGCTGATCTATTCGCGGCGTGGAGTTCCTTGGTGCGTATCCGGGGCATTGCCGGCGTGGCCTTATTGATTGTGCTCTACAAGCTGGGCGACGCCTTTGCCGGTAGCCTCACGATGAGTTTTTTTCTGCGCGGCCAAGCCTTCACGTTGAGCGAAATTGGGACGGTCTATAAAGCACTTGGCTTGGTGGCGTCGATCATCGGGGGAATTGCTGGCGGGCTCTGGATGCACCGGCTGGGGCTCTATCGCGCATTACTCTGGTTCGGTCTGTTGCAGGCCATCACCAATCTGGGTTTTCTGTGGCTCGCCCTGAGCGGTAAAAGCCTTCCAGGCATGATGCTCGTGGTGACGTTGGAGAATCTCTCAGGGGGAATGGGCACCAGCGCGTTAGTCGCGCTCTTAATCAGCCTGTGCGTGCGGCAGCACACGGCGACGCACTTTGCCATGCTCTCTGCGCTCGCCAGCATGGCGCGCGTATTGGTCGGGCCCTGGGTCGGCAGTATCGCGGAACACAGCTGGAGTGGGTTTTTTGCCTGGTCAGTGGCGCTGTCGCTGCCAGGCTTGGCGTTACTGGTGGTGCTGCGGGCGCGAATTGTGGCGCTTGAGTCCGGCAGCTAATCGACGCGAACTACGCGAAAGCCCACGCTGTCGTTTGCGCTGTCCGCCTGCAGTCTGTCCCGTGCTGCTGAGCGGAGAGATTTCGGGCCACTTGAAAACGCGCCGCCGCGAATCACCCGGCGCTTGCAGTCACCGCCTTCGAAGACGCTGCCATCTTGCGGGGCGCCTGCGTAGTTTTCGTGGTCACAATCGTAAACCCATTCCTGCACATTGCCGGCCGTGTCGTACAACCCATAGGCGTTGGCGGCGAAGCGACCAATGCGGGTAGGCTGGCGCGGATCCAGTCCGCTTTCACAAGCCATGCAATGCGCCTTGCCTTCGCCGAGATCACGGCCCCACCAATAGTTAGTGCTGGTGCCGGCGCGCGCGGCGTATTCCCACTGCGCCTCGCTCGCCAGACGATAATCTTTGCCGGATTGCTTGCCAAGCCATTGGGTGTAGGCCAGCGCATCATTCCAACTGACGAAGAACACCGGGAACTTCGCCTGATCGAGATCGCCAGTTTTCGGCAACTTACGCCCAGTGCCGCGCGCAAACCTCGCGTATTCAGCAATGGTGACTTCGTAGACGCCAATCGCGAACGCAGAAACGGTAACAGAGTGGTGTGGGCGTTCGCTGAAGTCAGCCACGCTGTCCGGGCTGCCCATCATGAAACTGCCGCGCGGGACCTGCACCATCAACGGACCTGCCCCGTCGCGAAAGGTTTTGCCAGTGCCGACGGCCGGCGCGCTTGGTACTGCCGGCTCGGCCGCTACAGCTTCTTCGCCATCCTCGACCTCCGCTGCCGGCTCGAGCGCAAGGGTTGCCTCTTCTGCGGGTTCGGTTTCTGCGGTGACAATCTCAGGCAGGGGTTCGATGACCGCGGGTGTCTGCTGCTGCCAGAACCAATAGCCGCCACCCGCAGCAACGGCCAGCAGTAACGCGCCAATCCCGAATACCTTGCCGAGGCTGTTCGCCTCGCGGGAATCATCGACCGGAATCGGCGCGACGCGGGGCGGGGGCGTGCTGGCTGCATTCACCATGCGCGCGCCAGTTCGCTCGGTAGGCGCCGGCTGTATGGCGTGCTTTTCACCCACCAAAATGGCCACCACGGTGGTGTTGTCCTGGCGGGGCATCTTGGCGTCTTGGACGGCTTTTAGAATCGCGTCCACCGCATCCTTGGCGGTCGCACACGACTTCATGTAGGACAACAACTTGCCATGACTAAGGGTGTCAAGGCCATCGCTTGCAATAAGGATGCGATCACCCGCCTGCAGTTCGAGCGGAGTGTCCGGGCAATCGATGTCGGCAATCTCATCGCCCGTGAGTGCGCTCATCAACATGTTGCGCGAGAATCCGGCTTCGGGCTCGATCGGTTTGCCTTGTTCGGCCATGCGGGCGAGGAAGCCGCCGTAGCTGTGATCGGCATTGGCCTTAATCAGCTCTTTGCCGCGAATCAGATACAGGTGACTGTCGCCGACACTGACCCAGCGCAGCGCTTTGTCTTCCACCATGGTGCACACCAGGGTGCAACCCATGCCTTTGAGGGCGGCTGTCTCGCGGACTGTTTCGGTGATCGAATTATTGGCTTGCAGTACGGCTTCGCGCAGCACGGCCGAAATCGTATCGCTCGGGAAATTGCTGGTCAGATGCTTATTGAAAGTCTGCACCGCCATATTGCTCGCGACATTGCCTGCCGCGTGGCCGCCCATGCCATCGGCGACGATCACGAGCGACGCCGTCCGCTCCCCGCTAGTATCAGACAGGCGGGTGATCAGGAAGGCATCCTCCTGATAATCTCGCGCACCGTCGATCTGCGCGCCGGCAATATCAAAAGTCAGCATAGGGTTGGTGCAGGGGGTACTAGAATTTTTGGCAGTACAGTGGGTTAGGCGATAAGCTTAGCAGTGAGGATTACAATTGCAAAGCGGCCAGTAAGGCATTTCGGCGGCGCCCGCCTCCAGTACTAAAGCGTTTTTCAATGGTGATCCCTCGGGCCGAAGTCAGGCGCAGGCGTCCCCTCTTCTTATCAGGTCGCGATGCAAGCGAATTATCGGCGGATTTTCCATCTTCTTGCGGGGCCGTTACTGGCTGTGGTGCTGTTCGGTGGCCTGCCGCTGACTTTCACCGTCGCGAGTGGCGCGACGATAACCCTCGACCCAGCTGCGCGTTGGACTGTCGCGTGCATCGCGTGGATGGCTTGGTGGTGGCTGGCAGAACCCCTGCCACTGCCTGTGACCTCGCTGATTCCTGCGTTGTTCTTTCCGTTGCTCGGCGTGCAGAGTCTGCAACAGACCCTGATTCCTTATGCCGATCCGCTGCTATTCCTGTTTTTCGGTGGTTTTGTGCTGGCGGCGGCGATCGAGAAATGGAACCTGCATCGCCGTTTCGCATTCTCCTTGCTGCGCCTGAGCGGTGGTCGCACCCATCGCTTGGTGCTCGCGATCATGGTCGCGACCGCTTTTATCAGTCTCTGGCTGTCGAACACGGCGACCGCCGTGCTGATGTTTCCGGTGGCACTCAGTCTCGCGCGCCACGAGCTCGCAAGTGAGAATCTCCGCAAATGCCTGGTCTTGGCGGTGGCCTATGGCGCCACCATCGGCGGCATCGGCACCTTGATTGGCACCCCACCCAACATCTTCGCCGCGTCGTTTCTGCACAGCCAGTACCATTTAACCTTGGATTTCTGGACCTGGCTGGGCTTTGGAATGCCGATGGTCGTGACCATGTTGCCCTTCACCTATTGGATGCTGACCAGGGTGTGCTTTCCGCTGGGAGAATTGCGCTTGGGGCTTTTTACCGATGACGGCCCCGAGCTCTCCTGGCGGTGGTCACAGTTGCCGCCCGCCGCGCGGGTGACCCTGGGGGTTTTTCTCGGCGCGGTGGTGGCCTGGATGAGCCGTGCAGCAATGGTCGAACTGGAGCTTGGAGGGCACCGGCCGCTGAGGGCGTTGACGGATACCGGTATCGCGCTCGCGGCGGCGCTCACGTTGTTTGTCCTCCCGCTGCGCGGGGGCCATTCGCCGGCGCTGACTTGGGAGGACACCCGGAGTTTACCGTGGGGCACCTTGCTGCTGTTTGGGGGTGGGTTGAGCCTGGCGGCAGCGATTAGTGCGAACCACATTGATACCGCGCTCGGCGCGTTGTTGGCCGGAATCCCGGCTTACCCGAAACCAGTGGTGATCGCGGCAATTGCCGCGAGTGTCATTTTCGTGTCGGAAATTGCGAGCAACATCGCCACTGCCGCCGCGATGATCCCCTTGCTCGCAGCCGCAGCACCCGCGCTGGGTCTGTCACCCGCAAGCGCGACGATAGTGGCCGGGCTGGCGGCGAGTTCGGCCTATATGCTACCGGTGGGCACCGCGCCCAATGCACTGGCCTATGGCAGCGGGTTCTTATCCACGCGGGACATGGCGCGCGCGGGCTTGGCGTTGAATGTCTTTTCGATCGCACTCATTGTGTTAGTCGGTCTCTATCTGGTGCCGGAATTGTCATGAACGAAGCCCTGGGGGCGGGCGCCCCGAGATCAGCAGCAGGCCTCACCACGACCTTGCCGATTGGGCCCTTGCTCGAGACGATAGCCGAGTGCATCCAGCGGCATCCCGTGACCATCGTCGCGGGCGCGACCGGCTCTGGAAAATCCACCCAAATCCCGCAATTGTGTCTGCGCCGTACGCCTGCCGCGCGGATCGGCCATACCCAACCACGCCGGCTCGCGGCGCGCACGGTTGCGGCGCGGATTGCGCAGGAATGGGGCGAAAAGCTCGGTGCCCAAATCGGCTTTCAGACCCGCTTTGATCAGCAGCTTTCAGCGCGAACGCGCCTGAAAGTGATGACCGATGGCATTCTGCTGCAGGAAATCACGCGTGATCCTACGCTCAGCGCCTATGACATATTGATTATCGACGAGGTGCACGAGCGCAGTTTGAATATCGATTTTCTGCTCGGCTTTTTGCGCAAGCTACTGCCCCAGCGACCCGCCTTGCGCGTGGTGCTGATGTCGGCGACCTTGGAAGCTGCCCGGTTTAAAGCATTTTTCGGTGCCGCCGAGGTGATCGAAATCCCAGGCGCAACGTACCCGGTCGAGTTGCGTTACAGACCGCTTGAGCCTGCGGCTGATAGCAGCGGCGCCCTCTATCCGGCGCTGGTGGCAGCCCTAACGGAATTGGATGCGGACGAGTTCGGTGATGTCCTGGTGTTCCTCCCGGGCGAGCGGGAAATCCATGAAGCGGCTGAAATCATTCGTGGCGCGCGCTTCGCGCACACCGAGGTCATGCCGCTTTACGCGCGCCTGGCTTTTGTGGAACAGCAGCGCGTGTTCGCACCGCACGTATTGCGGCACGTGATTCTCGCGACCAATGTTGCCGAAACCTCGGTCACCGTGCCTGGTGTGCGGCATGTGATCGACAGCGGTTTGGCGCGCATCGGCAGTTACAGTCCGCGTAGCAAGTTACAGCGGTTACCGATTAGCAGTATCTCGCAGGCCAGTGCCGCGCAACGCCGCGGGCGCTGCGGGCGCGAACGCGCCGGGATCTGCGTGCGGCTCTACAGCGAGGAACGGCTGGCGCGTAGCCCACCCTACACGCAGCCGGAACTGCTGCGCTCCAATTTGGCCGGCGTCATTCTGCGTCTCGCGGATCTGCGCATCGGTCGCCTGGAGGATTTTCCGCTGCTCGATCCGCCGACCGGCTCGGCGATCAACGATGGTTATCAGTTGCTGCGCGAACTGGGTGCGCTCGACGGTGAGCGCAAGCTCCTGAAATTGGGACGACAGTTGGCGCGCCTGCCGGTTGATCCACGACTCGCACGCATGTTACTCGCCGGCGCGGAATTGGATTCGCTGGCGGAATTGCTCGTGATTGTGAGCGCGCTGAGCGCGGGGGACATCCGCGAGCGGCCCGTCGCTGCACGGCAAGCAGCCGATCTGGCGCATCAGCGCTTTCGCGATAATCGCTCGGATTTTCTGTGGTATCTGCGCGCGTGGGACGCGGTACAGAACGAGCTGCTGCCATTGTCGCGCCGTCAGCAACAGGCTTACTGCGCGACGCAGTTTTGGGCCTATCGCCGAGTGCGCGAGTGGCTGGATATCCACCGCGAGCTCCGCGCGAGAACGCGCGCGATGTCGTTGCGTGAAAACAGCGCGCCGGCGACCTATCGTGCCGTGCATCAGGCACTACTTGCCGGATTGACCACCCGTGTCGCGCGCTGGGAGCGCAAAGCGGAGTATGTGGGTTGCCGACAGCAGCAGCTCCGACTGCATCCGAGCTCGGCAGTTCGCGCGCATCCGCCGCCGTGGATCATGGCGGCGGAAATTACGGAGACCTCGCAAACTTTCGCGCGGATGGTCGCCAAGATCGATCCCAAATGGGTCGCGCACGCAGCGGCGGCATTGGTTAAGCGCACATACAGTCCAGCGCAATGGGATGTCACGCGGGGCGAGTCCTATGTGTTGGAAGAACAGGCGCTTTATGGCTTGACGCTAATCAGCGCGCGGCGAGTTTCCCTGGCCCAACTCGATCCCGCACAAGCGCGGCAAGTCTTTATAGCGCAGGCCTTGGTGGCCGGTGAGCTCGGCGCACCAGTGGCCTTTCTAAGCCACAATCTGGACTTGGTCGCCAAGGTACAAGCGGCGGAGGAACGCGCACGCCGCCGGGATTTGTTGGCGGAGGCGCCCGCGTTCAGCGAATTCTACGCTCAGCGTATTCCGCCGGAGATTGTGACCCGTCGGCAGTTGTTGGCATGGTTGCGACTCGATCCTGCACACGAAGCGGCGCTGCTGATGTCCGAGGCGACGGTGACACGGGCGGGCATCGAGGGCATCACCGAGTACCTGTATCCCACGCATCTACAAATTGGGGAGCGCGCCTTCCCTCTGACTTATCGCTACAGCCCAGGTGACGCCGATGACGGCGTAAGTGTCAGCATGCCACTTGCCGCGCTAACGCAGGTCCCGGCGGCGGCACTTGAACGTTTAGTGCCCGGTTTGCTCGCGGAGAAGATTGGCGTGTTGATTAAGCGGCTGCCCAAGGAACGACGGCGCTTCCTCGCGCCACTCGCGGAGTTCGCGCAGGCCCTGACGGCTGCGATCGAACCGCTATCTGGTAGCCTTTGCGCGGCGTTAAGTATCGCCGTGACCCGCATGACAGGGCTGAGACTCGAGCCCGCAGAATGGAATGATCGCGATCTCCCACTGCATCTCTGCCTGCGCGTGTGCCTGCTCGATGCCGCGGGCCGCGAAGTGGCTACGACGCGCAATCTCGGCGAGTGGCTGGTGCAGAGTCGGCGCGCTATCGTCGAGTCTTTTCACGCGCTGCCCTGGGGAATTACGGATCGCGCGGCCCGGGAGTGGGATTTCGGTGTCTTGCCTGCCCGAATCGAGCAGGTAGTGGGCGGTATCACAGTCATGGGTTATCCGGCATTGCGCGATTTGGAGGACGAAGTTCAGGTGAATATTCTCGCGTCGCCCTTAGCTGCGGCCGCCACCCACCGCGCCGGCGTGCTCCGTCTACTCATGAATGCGTTACCACGCGAGCTCAAAACACTGCGCCAGGCGCTCACCGGATTAACCCATTTGGAGTTGCTGGCGTTGCGTCTGGAGTTCACCGATGAGGTTCGCGAGATGCTAGTTCGAGCCAGCTTTGAAGCCGCCCTGGAGCATTTGGCGTTGCCGCGTGACGGCGCCCAATTTGCCGCTCTGCGCGAGGACGTGGCGACCAAAATCCCGCAGCGGTTGCAGGCGCAGAGCGCGCTTCTACAAGACCTCTTTGAGCGTGCTGTGTTGCTTGTCCAGCATGCACTGCCGCCGCTCGCGCCGCGCTGGCCCGAGGTGGCAGCGGAGCTGCGTGCAGAGGTGCAAGGTTTGTTTATCCCTGGTTTCTTATGGCGCCGGCGCCGCGAGCTGATTCACTACCCACGGTACCTGCAGGCGATTCAGGTTCGGATCGAACGGCTGTGGGAAAATCCTGGCAAGGATCTGCAACGCAGAACCACTTACGCCGCCTTGCGGGCCCACACCGCACGTGATGCAGATCAGCTCGCGTGTGACACGCGTGCGCGCCTATGGTTTTTGCTGGCCGAGTTTCGCGTGGCGTTGTTCGCGCCAACCCTGCGCACAGCGGAGAAAGTCTCGGTGTTACGCATTGAGGAATTTTTGCGCACGGCCCGCGCCGCAGGCCCACCCGAATGAATTCAGTCTCCGTGGTCTTTTCTATCTTTGTGGTCTTTGCCAGCGCGGCGGTCTTGGCGACCTGCGCGCTCTATGCGCGGCAAGCCATGATCGTCGCCTACATCGCGGGCGGGATTCTGCTCGGCCCGTCGGGGCTCGCCGTGGTTGAAGA
>CAMATU010000179.1 GCA_945861225.1 Klebsiella pneumoniae | reverse complement strand
GCAGGCACCAGCACGGAGGAAACCTCCGGTCATGTCTGGGATGGAGATCTCAAGGAATACAACAATCCTCTGCCACGCTGGTGGCTGAACTTGTTCTATCTCACGCTGGGATGGGGCGTGTTGTACCTACTCGCTTATCCCGGTCTAGGGGCGTGGCAGGGTTTACTGCACTGGACTCAAGTTTCTCAATACGACTCAGAAGTGGCGAGCGCCGAGGCACAGTATTCACCGTTGTTCACCCGCTTCGCAGCGACCGACCTAACCACGCTCGCGAAAGATCCCAAGGCCATGCAAGTGGGTGCGCGACTCTTCAGCAGTGCTTGCGCAGCCTGCCATGGTTCGGATGCGCGCGGCGCGCGCGGCTTTCCCAATCTGCGCGATGACGATTGGCTCTACGGCAACGATCCCGCCACGATCGAGGCGACCATTACCAATGGACGCCAGGGCATGATGCCGGCGTGGGGCGCGATCCTCGCCGAGCCTGATCAACACGACATGACCGCGTATGTCGAGCGCCTCGCGGGCCGGCAAACCGCAGGCCAGGCCGCGCAACGCGGCGCCGCGATCTTCAGCACGTACTGCGCGGCCTGCCATGGCGCAGAAGGTAAGGGCAATCCACTGCTGGGCGCACCGAATCTCACGGATGACATCTGGCTCCACGGTGGTAGCACTGCGCGTATCGCGGAGAGTATTGCGAAAGGGCGTCAGAGCCTGATGCCTGCGCACGGTGCGTTGCTGGGGGCTGCGAAAACACATGTCCTGGCGGCTTATGTACTCGGCATGCGGGATGCCACCGCACCTCGGCATGTAGAGGACTGAGGACGCGCGCCAGAGAAAATTCCCATGCCGCTGCTTGAAAAAACGCGTTGGATACCGGCCCCGCAGCGAATCGCGGTCGTGTTGTGGATCGCTTTCCTGACGGCAGCGCTTGCGACTGGCGTGTTTTTCTCGGTAATTGACCCGCTGGATCTCAGGGATTGCGTGCCGTTTCCCGAAGTCAGCCGCCACGCGGCTTACACCCTGGGCTTCTTTCTATTCTGGGCGCTCACCGCGCTGAGCGCACTGCTCGCGGTGCTCTTCGTCTACCCGCCTGCCCCACCGCGCAACATTGAGCGCCCGTCCGGCTAGAATTTTCAGCTGCGCATGTCAACTCAGCCACCACCGGTCCTGCCCGACGCTGTCGCGCAGGAACTCTATGCCAAACGCGAAAAAATCTACCCGCGAGAAGTGCACGGCTTATTCGCGACAGCGCGGGTTACGACTGCGGTTGGCTTGCTGGGAATTTTTTACAGCACGCCGTGGCTGACCTGGGACGGCCACCAGGCTGTGTTGCTCGATCTGCCGGCGCGGAAGTTCCATATTCTTGGACTCACTTTTTGGCCGCAGGACTTTCTGTTTCTGACTTTTCTACTGATTTTGGCCGCGTTCAGCCTGTTCTTTTTTACGGCCCTGGCGGGACGTCTGTGGTGCGGATATGCGTGCCCGCAAACCGTCTGGACCGAGCTGTTCCTGTGGCTTGAGCGTCTACTCGAAGGCTCGCGGCAACAGCAGATGAAACTTGCTCGCGCGCCGTGGTCATGGCGCAAGCTCCGTATCAAATCGGCCAAGCATGCCCTGTGGCTCGCGGTCGCGGGATTTACCGGCTTTACATTTGTCGCCTACTTCACACCAGCGCATGAGCTCGCGCGTAAACTCGCAGCGTTCGAACTCGGTCCCTGGGAATTTTTCTGGGTGGGTTTCTATGGCTTTGCGACGTATGGCAACGCCGGCTGGCTGCGTGAACAGGTCTGTCAGTACATGTGCCCATACGCCCGCTTCCAAAGCGCGATGTTCGATCGCGATACCTTGGTCATTTCCTATGACGAAAAGCGCGGCGAGCCGCGTGGCTCACGCGCGTCTGGAAGCGATCCGACAAAGCTGAAGCTGGGTTCCTGTGTCAACTGCACTTTGTGCGTGCAGGTGTGTCCGACCGGTATCGACATCCGCCACGGGTTGCAGTACGAGTGCATCGGCTGCGCCGCCTGTATCGATGTGTGTGACCAGGTAATGGACAAGATGAACTATGCGCGCGGCTTGATTCGTTATACCACTCAGCACGCGCTCGAAGGTAAGCCGAGCTCGCCGTGGCGGCCGAGAATTGTCATTTATGCCGTCATTCTATGCACCTTGAGCGGGCTCTTTGTCTATCAACTCACGCAGCGTCTGCCCCTGGGCCTGGATGTGCTGCATGATCGCAATGGCCTGTATCGTGAAACTGCAGGATTGATTGAGAACGTTTATAACGTCAAAGTTCTCAACAAATCTGAGCATGCGCAGCACTACACGCTGCGCGCTACCGGTGTTCCTGAATTAGCCCTGCTGCTGGATTCGCCGAAAATTGTGGTGCCCGCCGGGGGGGGTATTTAACTTACCAGTCCGTCTGCGCGCGCCCGAATCCGGACTCGAAGCCCGCAGCAATCAGATCACGTTTTCGCTGGCACTTGCCAATAAACCCACCACCGCCGTTACTACCAACGCCGTCTTTTTAGGACCGCACCCATGAGCCCATCACCCATTTTGAATTCTCCTGTGGTTGCCACCGCCGACACGCCAGAGGCGATGCGCTGGTTCCAGGATCCCTTCCGCTGGCTGTTGATTGCACCACCTCTGACCGCCGTGATTGCCGGTGGCGTCACCCTGTGGCTCGCGATCGCCTCTTACGACGGCCTGGTGGTGGACGACTATTACAAACAGGGCCTGGAGATTAACCAGGTCCTCGCGCGGGATGAACGGGCGACAGCACTGGGAGTGACCGCGCAGAGTACTTGGCTGCCGCGGACACCTGGCACTGGCGTACTCGCGGTGGATTGGCAGGGGGCTCCCCATATGCTGGCGCCCGCCGCACTCGACATCAAACTTATTTACGCGACGCGGGCGGGTTTGGATCGCGACGTACGGGCCTTGCCCCTGGCTGCCGGGCGCTACGAAGTTAGCCTTTCGGCACTTCCCGTCGGCAAATGGCATGTACATATCGCAAGCGATGATTGGCGGCTGACGGATTCAATTTTTGTCGGGGGGGGTTACTTCAGCGCCTCACTGATGGATCGCAAAAATCGCTGTTCACCGAAGGGCATTTCCAATACGTCGCGGGCGCCTATGCGTATCGCATCGACTGCGTCCACGATTGCCAGCGGCGGGATAGTCACGACTGTGGGCAGGTAAACTCCCCGCGCCTGCATGGCCGCGATAAGTTCGGCCGCCGACATATCTTTCAGCACACCGTCCACTACCATCACGGTGCACGGCGGTGGCGCCAACCACGCGAGGACTGCGGCGCCGTCACTCGCTTCAACCACCAGGTGTCCGGCATTGCGTGCGAGGGACGCCAGGCGCGTGCGTTCGGCGGAATCCGTGTTGACGATCACGACGGTGGCGATCATGCGGGCGCTCCATGGCGCGGCGACTGAAGTCGGGGGACTAAATAGTGGAGCGGAAATACCGCCCACGCTAAAAGCCGCAGGAAGAGGAGACTGGCCGGAGCGCGCCTCCCGCGCCAGCGAGCCATGGATGGCATTAGCGCAGCGCGGGCGGTAACGAAGCAATTCAGGGATGAATTGCGCAGTGGTAGCGTAGGCCAGTCTCCTCTTCCTGCGGCGCCCAGCACGGTGGTCGGTATTTCCGCTCTCCTATTTAGCTGCGGGAAAGGGTCCATGGGTCAATTCTCGCGCCCACAGACCCCTTGCGAACCACTCAGGCTTTGACGTCGATTTTGCGGGCCTTCGCGACCGCCCGCTTCGGGATCTCGATCTCCAATACGCCGTCCTTGCTCACCGCCTTGATGTGATCCGCATCGGCAGTGTCCGGCATCGCGAAGCGACGATAGAACGCGCCATAGGAACGTTCTACCCGATGGTAGCCGTCTTTCTTCTCGCGCTTTTCTTCATCGCGCTCGCCGCGAATGGTCAAAGCGCCGTCTTCCATCGTGACCTCGATCGCTTCGGGCTTAACACCCGGAATGTCGGCTTTGATCAGAAACCGCTCCGCTTCTTCCTTGATATCCACTAACGGCATCCAGTGACTGGTCGCCACATTGCTCGTTTCCAGCTCAGGCGCGGCACGCCAGAGATCGTTCAAATGCTGCATCCGGGTCCAGAGATCGACGGGTTCATAGCGGGTAAGGGCCATGGTCAATTCCTTTGCTTGAAAGTTGGGTTTATCCAGTGGATAAATCTTAACCTTGTCCTGGACAGGCACTTTGATCGAGGTCAATCACTTGGCCGATTAAACGGTGAGAGAGCGGTCTCCGGCGGGCGAAAGCGCACGCGATACGGTCGGCCATGCGCTAAGCTTCAAACAGTTATCCATCATTGCGCCACCTTGCAGGGCGCGAGGAGCACCCAATGAAATCGTTTATCCAGCATATCCTGGTCCCGGTCGACGGTTCCGAAGGCGCAGGCCGCGCCACCATTTACGGCGGCAACCTCGCGCGCTGCACTGGCGCGCTGGTCACCTTGCTCCGCGTACACAGCCCCGAGATCTATCCGTTAAATGTCATCGGTGAGATTCCCCCGCTCGCAGACCGTGAATATCTTGAGCAGATGACCGACCAACTCAATGATCCGGCTCAAGACGCGGCGTTCGCGACGGCGGATAAAAACCTGGGTGATCTGCCGTTTCGCGCGGCACGGGTGATTGTGTGGGGCCAGCCGGCGCGCGAAATCTGCGACTACGCGCGCGCGCATGCGATCGACCAGATCGTGATCGGATCGCGCGGACGCTCGGTGTTCTCGGCGCTGCTGCTCGGCAGCACCAGTTCACAGGTGTTGCATCACGCGCCATGCCCGGTAACGGTCGTGCATTGAGGAGCAGATCCCAAGGGACCCGCGCAGAGGAGCCCCGCTAATGCGGCCTGAGGGTGACGATGAAACCGTCGGGCATCTCGCGCTTGCCGTAGATGAAGTCCCCGTTGATATCGCCGACCCACAGACGATTGCCAACGAAGCGCAGGCACCACGGGTTAATGAAACCACTCGCGACCAACGCAAGTTTGCCATCCGGGGTCACGCGGTGAACCTTGCCATCGGCACGCAGCGCCTGACCGAGCGGCACCGGGATCTCGTAGTAGCCCACATCGGTTACAAATAATTGCCCGGCGTAGGGGCCGAAACCTGCTGGCGCGAAATCCAAGCCACCAAGGATAGTCGGCGATTCGACCAGCGGCTGATCGATAATCTTGCCATCCGGCATTACCCGCAAGACCGCCCCACCGGTGGCTGCGAAAATGCCACCACGCACCACGGTCACCAGCAACGATCGCCCATCGGGTGCGAAACGCAGATAGAGCGGCCCACCGTGCCGCTTAGGATCGAAAGTCACAAACGGAATGCATTTACCTTCCGGCGTGATCTGATGAATTGGGAGATCGGCCTATGCCCAGACGAACAGCTCACAGATTCGGCCACCTTCCGCGACGAGAGCTTCTACACCCTGCTCGCAAAGATGCGACGCGAACACCCGGTGCACTGGACTACAGGCCACAACAGCGCGCATTTCTGGTCGGTCTTCAAGCATGCCGACGTCAAGTGGGTGATGCACGAGGGCGCGCTCTTCAGCTCCGAAGTGGATGGCATCATGCCGCTCATGGACGAGGCACTACGCGACCTGATCGTCCGGCGGCGGCGGGTAGCTCGCGATAAGGTGCGCCGCAAAAGTACGGCACACATCGTGCTGAGTGAAAATTCCGGCCAGCCGGCCCTGCCGCATGACGATCGCGACCTCAAGTCGATCCGTTGCCATTTCCGAGAGCACCTCTTCCAGCGGCACTTCAATGTCTACCAGATAGGGCTCCGGCACATAGCACTCGCTGACTGCGACAGGCCGATGCGCACGGGCTGCGATGTCGAACGCACTGATGACGCCGACGATATCGCGGCCATCGGTCACGGGCAGATGGTGAATGCCGTGCTTGCGCATCAGGAGATCAGCATCGCTGACTGGCGCCGCGACAGCTACGGCAAGCGGGAATGGTGTCATCGCACTGGCAAGAGAAGGTTTCTTTATCACGATTGCGCTTTCGAGAGTTCAGTTGCGCTTAGGATAGTGGGGAACCCCTGCTGCCTCTGACACAACCCTCGCGCAGGTTGACCTAAGTCAAGTAACTGGTAATCGAGTCTTGCCCATTACTGATTTACCACGCGCGGCATGACTTCATGCGCAAAGCGGTCCATTGAAGCCAGAATCTTCGCTTGGCCAAGCCCACCGAAATCAACTAGCAGGCTGATGTTGGTGATGCCTGACGCCTGGATCTCGGCAATGCGCGCCGCGCACTGTGCCGGATCACCGATGATGACTTTCTGCGGATAGAGCGTCTCGTAGGTCACGCCGCGAAACGCCTCCGTCAGCGATTTGTACGCTTGGTACTGATTCGAATACGCGGCTTGCGTATTCGAATCGATCACCGATTGGATGTAGCGCATCATTGGTCCACGGGTATCAGTGATCGCCTGTTCGGCGGTTTCTGCACAGTAAAAGTGATAGACGCCTAAAATTTCCCCCGGCGTGGTATATCCCGCCAAGAGTCGCGCGTCGCGGTAAGTCGCTATCCGGCCGTTGATAAATTTCGTGGTCGGCGCGGCATACGGCACCGTCATCAGATTGAGACCCTGGGTGCCAGCCCAGGCGAAGGACTCTTCGGTGAAGATGCAAGCTACATAGAATGGCGGCAATTTTTGGATGGGCTTCGGAACCACGGTGATATCGCGCACCTGGCGAAACTTGCCTTCAAACGAGAAGTTGTCTTCAGTCCAGGCTTTCTTGATCAGCGTGTACGCTTCTTCGAATAACGCCCGACTGTCGCCCATATCGCGTTCGAAGTTATCGTATTCCGATTTTTGAAAGCCACGCCCGATTCCAAATTCGAGCCGGCCGCCGGACAGGCAATCCAGCATTGCGAATTGCTCGGCCACGCGGATCGGATCCTGCAGCGGGATCAAACAGATCCCCGACCCTAAGCGAACCCGTGTGGTGCGCATGGCGACCGCAGTCGCTAAGATTGGGACCGAGGGGATGTGGCCGCCGTAGGTGTGGAAATGATGCTCAGCGAACCACACCGAGTGGAAACCGTGCTGTTCTGCGCGATCACTTTGTTCCAGGATGTATTGATAAAACAGCGCATCGCTGCCGTGCACGTCAGAATAGAAAGTTGGCAAGTGAAGAAGCGAGAATTTCATGCATCCCCCGGCTATCATGGGTTTCAATTAATGGAGCCATTTTTATGACGGAGTATTTCATGGATGAGATGCGTAGTGGTAGCGGCGGCCGGTCTGCTCTGTCAACAGCGAGCGGCACGGTGGTCGGTATGTTCGCGCTGCTATTTTGACTGAGGCAGAGATGGCGAGCCGGATCAGGAGTACGCAGCGCAACGCAAGTCCAGAAGTCCCCTTCCGCTCTGCGCTCTGGTATTGGCTGCGCCTGGGCTTTATCAGCTTCGGCGGTCCCGCCGGTCAAATTTCGATCATGCATCGCGAACTCGTCGAGGAACGTCACTGGATCTCCGAGGCGCGGTTTCTGCACGCTTTGAACTATTGCATGCTGTTGCCGGGCCCGGAGGCGCAGCAACTCGCGACGTATATCGGATGGCTTTTGCACCGCACGCGGGGCGGAATCGCTGCTGGCGTGCTGTTCGTGTTGCCCTCATTTTTTATTTTGAGTGCACTCGCGTGGATGTATTTGCGTTTCGGTCAGCTACCAATTGCGCTGGCGATTTTCTCCGGGATAAAACCGGCAGTGACCGCGCTTGTCGTCCATGCGGCGTTTCGCCTTGGCGCGCGCACCCTCACGAATTTCGGACTGTGGGCGATTGCCGTCGCCGCGTGTGGCGCGATATCTGTGTTGCAGGTGCCGTTCCCGTGGGTGATCGCCGCGGCCGCCTCGCTTGGGATCCTGGGCGCATTTGCCGCACCTACATTCTTTGCGGTCCACGGCAAAGCGCATGCGGCTACTGCTTCCCTCAGCGATGATCAGCTACTTACCCAACCCCACACGCGCTTTCGCCTGCGCACATTTATCCTTATCTGCAGCGTCGGTGCGGGTCTGTGGCTGGTGCCCATGGGTTTGCTTATCCACTGGCTGGGCTGGCATGGACAATATGCGCAGCTCGGCTGGTTCTTTTCCAAAGCCGCGCTGCTGACTTTCGGCGGTGCGTACGCGGTGTTGCCCTATGTCTACCAGGGCGCAGTGCTGCATTACGGTTGGCTCAGCGCAGCCCAGATGATGGACGGTCTCGCTTTCGGCGAAAGCACACCGGGGCCGCTCATCATGGTGGTGACTTTTGTCGGCTTCGTCGCGGGTTACGAAAGTGGCCCATTGACTGCCGCATCACCGCTGCTATCAGGCTTGCTAGGTGCGGCGATTGCGACTTGGTTTACTTTTTTGCCGTCATTTTTGTTCATTCTTGGTGGTGGACCGCTGGTGGAATCGACGCGTGGCAACCATCGACTGACTGCCCCACTGGTCGCGATCAGTGCCGCTGTGGTTGGCGTAATCGCGAGCCTGGCGTTCTTTTTCGCGCAACACACCTTGCTCCGTGAAGGGCACCCCGATTGGTGGGCAGTTGCGATCGCGGGATTTGCCTTCATCGCGTTGCAGCGTCTGCGCCTGAATGTGATCGTGGTATTGGCGGCGGCTGGGTTGTTCAGCGTCTTACGCTTCTATCTGACTCGATAATCCCTGATCTCATAAACGCTGCACGACTAGTACCCGCCAGGGGCACTAGTCATCTCGACTTTTCGCACCAAAGGCATCAGCAACAACGCCCCCCAAAAAAAATCAGCCCCATGATCTAGAAGAGATAATTTGTGGTCATGATGTCGGCTTCGCGTCGCGCGAGCTGCGATATTTGCGCTAGTCCCGCGCGGCTTGGATCCAGGTTCATGTGGGTTGCCGAATTGCTCGCCAGCTGCGACCAGGTGCGCAGAGTTTGAGAGTCGCCTGCGCTGTAAAGAAGAGAATCTTCCGACTATCAAACCGCGGTATTGCAGGCCAAGCAGGCGACCAACGTTGCTGAGATTGCGCTGATTCGCGCGGAAGCGGCAGTGACTGCCGAGACGATTGCGGTGATGAAAGCCCTCGGGGCCGGGGTTCCACCTACGCTCACCGCGCAGGTCTCGACGGTGCAACGGCCCTAAGCGGGGAGTTGCCCAAAAAAAATTGTACGGTTAGAAGCTCAATGCAAGCGTGGCGGCATGCGTGGCGCGATCGCGCGACGCATGGTTTGCACCGCGCGCAGATTGCGCGTCATCGAATGCAAGTCCATACGCCGCGGCGGCGAGGGCGGGCTCTGGGCATCGGGGATTTCCGTGACCAAGCCAGGTTGGTTGATGGTGACGGTGCCATACGGGTTCG
>CAMATU010000178.1 GCA_945861225.1 Klebsiella pneumoniae | reverse complement strand
GGAAAAGCGCAGCGCCTTCCGCCGCATGTCGTGATCAATGAGCCCCCTATTAACGCTTAAGTTGAACACAGCATTACGTGCCGCCGCGCGGCAAGGTCTCACCGAAATTGAGTGTTCTCTGGACCTTGAGCGCTCACCAACGCTGGTCGAGATCGATGACGCGGGATGGATCTGGCAGCAGCAACGTTTTCCGTTTATGGAAGCCTGCAAAGACCGGACGATCTACTACTGGACCGATGCGGAATTTCAGCCAGCGGCGCGCTTCACCACCGCCCTATTCAAATTAGTACCGACTGAATTCGGCCCACCGACCTTCGAAATCGACGGCATCAAGATGCTCCCCACCGCACAGGGTTCACCCTATGCAGACGCCGAACGTAAAGTTGGCTTGATTCAACCGCGCGGCAAAGTGATTCTGGATACCTGTGGTGGCCTCGGCTATTTCGCGCAATGGTGCCTGCAGGGCCAGGCCACGCAGGTCCTCTCCTATGAGAAGAGTGCGGACGTGTTGTGGCTGCGCAGCCTCAATCCCTGGTCGCCAGTGGCGGACGCAGCCTTGACGTTAACCGAGGGCGATATCACCCAGGAAATCACCTCGCTCGCGAATGAGGCAGTCGACGCCGTGCTCCACGATCCGCCGCGCTTCGGTACGGCGGGCGAGCTTTATGCGCAGGATTTTTATCATCAACTCGCCCGCGTGCTCAAGCGCAAAGGAAAATTGTTTCATTACACCGGCGCACCCAACGCCCTCACCAGTGGACGCGATGTACCCAATGAAGTCACGCAGCGTTTGCGACGTGCTGGCTTCAGCACGGAATTCAATGGCGATGGAATTTTGGCGAGCAAGCGTTAACTTGACGAACTGCGCTACACTCGCTGTGCACCGCGCCGCCCCCTGCCATCTCGTTATTCTGTATCGCACCTCTATGAAGCTATTCACGCTTGAAGCCCCGCATGACCTTCGCTGAACTTGGCGTGAGTCCGGCACTCGTCACGGCGCTGGCAAAACAGCACATCAGCGAACCCACCCCAATTCAATGCGCGGCGCTACCCGTGTTGATGGCTGGCAAGGACGCCTATCTGCACGCCGAAACCGGCACCGGCAAGACCTTGGCTTATTTACTCCCCGTCTTTGGTCAGCTCGATAGTGTGCTGGCCGCGACCCAAGTGGTGATCCTCGCGCCGACCCACGAACTCGCGATTCAGCTCCAGCGCCAGGTCTGCGATCTTGCCCAGAATGCTGGATGGCCAATCCGCTCACTGCTCCTCATCGGCGGCACCGCGCTCGATCGACAACTCGACAAACTCAAGAAAAAGCCCCAGGTGGTGGTTGGCTCACCAGGGCGGATTCGCGAGTTGATCAGCATGGGTAAACTGAAAACGCCCGCGATCAAGCACCTTGTGATTGATGAAGCGGACCGCCTGCTGGATGCCGAAAGTCTGCCCGCCGTGCGCGCCATCATTGACGCGGCGCCTCGCGCGCGGCAATTAATTTTCGCCTCCGCCACCGAAACGCCGGAGTGCGCGGCGGTTATCGCGACGCTCGCGCCCAGTCTGGTGATGGTGCGAACCGGCGGCGCGCCGGTCAACGAGAACATCGAACATCTCTATTTAGTGTGCGAACAACGCGAGAAGCCAGAATTTATCCGCAAACTCTTCCATGCCCTGCAACCCGACCGCGTGATGGTCTTCGTGCATCGCAGTGAGACCGCCGCCCAGATCACCGCAAAATTGAGCGAGCAAAAAATCCCCGTCGCAGATCTCAGTAGCGCCTTGAATAAGCTTGACCGCAAGCAGGCGATGGACGACTTCCGGAGCGCCAAGGTGCGCGTGCTCATTGCCTCTGATGTGGCGGCGCGCGGGCTCGACATTCCGGGCGTCACGCATATTTTCAATCTCGATGTACCGACTTTGAGTAAGGCCTATTTGCATCGCGTGGGGCGCACCGGGCGTGCCGGCGCGCGCGGTCTGGCAGTCACCTTATTCACGGATGACGAAGTAAGACTGGTGCGTCGTTATGAGGAGGAGCTGGGGATTGTGATGCAGCACGTGAAGGTGCGGGACGGCCAGGTATCCACCACCGGCAGATAAGCGGGTTGCTGACTGAATCGATTAGCGAAACGCCGGCATCACATATTCCGCAAAATCGCGCAGCACTTTGCGCTCGCAGTCCACCAGCATACCGGTTTCATCGATAACGCGTGCGTCGGTTAGCTTGTCGCCCGCACGCAAAACGCACGCAGAAGTAATGAAGGATGTATGGAAATTTGCGGGCAGAGGGCGTCCGGCCTTCGCGGCGGCCGCTCGTCGCGTAGCAATCGGACCAGATCCTCTGTGAATCGCCAACCCACGCGCGGTCGTAGCCCAGCGCTTCAGCGTAGCGGATGATGTCCCAATTGTTGATGTGGGTGCTGACGCCGATCCCGAATTGCATGCGTGCGCCCTAAATCTTGCTCGATTTTCAGTTGCGGAAGCTTGGATCCTGGCGACCCAGCATGCGCACCAACGCGGGCCACGCAAGTCGGTCGAGTTCGCCGGACGCCATCAGCCGCTTGCCCTGCTGGCGTGAAGTCTCGATCGCCTGCTGGGAAGGTTGATGGAACTGGCCACTCGCCATGGTGCGCACCTGCATGCTGCACGCACGCTCAAGGGTGTACAGCATCAGAAAGCAGTCCGACACCGTTGCGCCCACGGCAAGGGTACCGTGATTGCGCAGGATCATGAGCTTCTTATCACCAATATCGCGGACCAGTCGCTCACGCTCACCGAGATCCAGTGCGACACCTTCGTACTCGTGATAGGCAATCTCGTCGTGAATGACCATGGCGGTTTGCGTAATTGGCAGCAACCCGCCTGCCATCGCGGATACCGCGACACCATCATCGGTGTGCAGGTGCATGACCGCCCGCGCATCTTCGCGCGCCATGTGAATTGCGCTGTGAATGCAGAAGCCGGCGGGATTTACTGAATATTCGCTCGGCATCACGATATTGCCATCGAGATCGATCTTGACCAGGTTCGACGCAGTCACCTCATCGAACATCAAGCCGTAAGGATTGATCAGAAAATGATGCTCGGGGCCCGGCACGCGCGCCGAAAGGTGCGTGAAAATCATGTCCGTCCAGCCGTAGTGATCGACCAACCGGTACGCTGCGGCCAAGTCCACCCGAATCTGCCATTCCTCAGTGCTCACTTTAGAACGCACGTCACTCGCGAGGTGTAATGCCTGGGCCATGGTGTCTCTCCTCTTACCTTATGCGTCGATCAGATTATGCCAAGTCGTAAGACTCAAGCTTCGGTTCGGCCATTTCCTCAAAAAAGCGGTCCGGCGTCCATGGCCAGCTGGCCGGCACACCGTTCTTATCGAGATACCAACTCTTGCAGCCAGTCGCCCAAATGGATTTCTTGGCGGCCACGCAGCGCTCAGCTTCGAACCGCGCGGAAGCTTCGGCCTTCACGCTAATTTCGCGGCAGCGACCGGCGCGGATCTCCGCCATCAACTGGAGAACATAGGCGACCTGCGCTTCGGCGATTTTGATCAGCGAGAAATTGCCAACCGGCCCATTCGGTCCGTTCAGCATGAAGAAATTGGGGAACTCTGGAATCGAGATCGACAGATAGGCCACTGGATGATCTGCCCACACGTCGTTCAGGTCGATGCCCCCGCGCCCCAGGACTTCGGTCGGCCGAATAAAGCTATCGGCGCGGAAGCCGGTCGCGACTACCAACACATCCAGTGCGTGCAGTTCGCCGTCCACCGTGCGCACCCCGCCCGACTCAATGCGCGCAATGCCCGTCGTGACTACATTGGCATTCGGATGCTGTATGGCATCGTAAAAATCTGAGGAGAAAATCAAGCGCTTGCACCCCGCGCGATAATTTGGTCGCAGCTTTTCACGCAGCACGGGATCGCGCACGGTGTTCTCGAGATTAGCGCGGCAGGCGTCTTCAATTTCCTTCATGCCAGTGGAATCGGCATCAATCACCGCATTCGAAAAGCGCTGGAAATCTTGATTAATCTGGGCACGTATTGCCTCAATCTTGGCCGGATCATCGTGGAATCCAGCCCTTTCCTCGGTGCTGTATGCGACGTTCTCAATCGGCATCACCCATTGCGCAGTCCGTTGGAACAGATCGAAATGTGCGACCTTGTCGGCCAGCGCGGTAGTAATTTGGATCGCAGTTGAGCCGGTGCCAATAACGCCCACCCGCTTGCCTGCAAGATCAATATCATGATCCCAGTTCGCGCTGTGAAAACTTGCGCCCGCGAATGATTCGAGGCCAGGGATTTCTGCCACATGCGGATGATGCAGAACACCCGTAGCGGCGATGACTACATCCGCAATATCTTCGCGACCTGTTGAGGTACGGATTCGCCAGCGCCCGTCGCGGAACACACACGACGGGACGCCTTCGTTAAAGCGGATGCTTTCCAACACCTGGTATTTCTTGGCCACCCGTTCGAAGTAGGCGAAGATTTCCGGGCCCGGCGCGAAGGTGTGGCTCCAGTCCGGGTTTGGTTCGAATGAGTACGTATAAAGGTGAGCCGGCACATCGCAGGCAATGCCGGGGTAGGTATTCTCGCGCCAGGTACCGCCGACTCGATCTGACTTCTCGTAGATGACGTAATTGTCGTAGCCCGCCTCGCGGAGCTTAATCGCGGTGAGAATGCCGGCCATCCCCGCGCCGATAATCACCACTCTTGGTGCGGCTTCTTTACTTGCAATGCTCACCATTTCCGATTCTCCTTAGCGTCGCCTTCAGCGACCACTGCTGTCATCCACTTTTTGATAGTCACCAGCAGGGCTCCGGGTTTCCCCAGAATCCCCGCCAACCAGTGCCATATTAATCAACCTCGCCGATGAGTCCAAGAATGAACCCACCCAAGTCGCGATTTGCGATAACCCTATTGTCGATACTCCGCTAACGGCGGCTGACCGAGCGCCGCGCGGTAATTGTTGTGGAAATGGTGCAGCGCGGGCTCGTTGCGTCCGAACAGGAAGTATTCGACGAAGCCGCTGTTGGCGGCGATCTGCGACTTGGTGCCCATGTAATAGTCTTCTTTTTCGACCGTGCTCATAAACAATTCGACATTGGTATCGATGTTGAATTCGATCCGCGAAGAGGTGTCCGCTTTATACATATTTTGACCCGAGAGCTTCTGCACCGTGCCGCTATCCACCACGAGCTCGGCCACATGCGGAACCGCGTAATGCGACGCGCGGGTCAGGGAATGACCAACCCGCGTGGCATCGGGATAAATGCGCGCCAGCACCACCATCCGCGCCAACACCACAATTTGAATATTCGGAAACAGGTAGTAGGCGATCGCCGCACCGTCCGCAATGCTCCAGTTCTGTTCAGGCTGCTGGCGCATGGTGTCAAGATATTTTCTCGCGAGGCACAGGCGATGATTGCGGCCATACTCTTTGTACGTCGCAATGTCTCCGTGCAGCAGATTGGCCAGGGTGTTCTTGTGCAGCGAGTTGAAATGATAGACCTCGCCGAAAGTATCGTTCGCGATCTTCCAGTTAATCGGCATATCGAGCACCGATTCGCCGTGATATACCGCCTTTTCCAAATTCCAGGTCGCAAGTTCAGGCGCCAGTTCGCCGACCAACGCATCGACATCCAACACGCCATCCACTTTGGGATGCACGAACAATAACCCGTACTTCTCTGCAGCCGGTAACTCGATCAAGTTATGGCAAGCCTTATCGATCGCGCCGAAATGTTCCGCTGCGCGCACACCCATTAAACGGCCGTCGTTCTTATAAGTCCAGCCATGGAACGGACAGGTGAATTGCGAGCGTTGGCCACGCGCCTCAGTCGCGACATTGGCACCACGATGACGACAGGCATTCACGAAGGCACGGAATTTTCCGCTGCTGTCCCGCGTCGCCAAAATCGGCACCCGGAAATCCTGGCTCGTGAGATAGCTGCCCGGAGTCGGCAGTTCCCCTGAAAGGCCCAACACCTGCGGATGGTTAGCAAAGAAAACTTCCCATTCCTGGGCGGCAAGTTTCTCGCAGGTATAGGCATTCGCCGGATTCAGCAGCACGCGGCCGGCATCGACAGTCACATTGTGATCCAGCTTTTCCATCAGCTCTTTCAGGATCTCGACTTGCATGGTGTGTTGCATGAGATTGGCTCCTATCGACTTATCGCTTTAGTGGTTTTGGTAGAGGTGGCGGTCGCAGAGTGGCGACTGATGTTCTTCAATAAACTGGCATGGAAGGTTTCGACGGCGTCGGCCGCGAGCGTGATATACACGTCGGTCAAGGCCTGGTCGCGAAATCCTTTTAAGGTAAGGCGCCCGAAAGCCCAGGCGCGACAATTCGTGCGGAAATTGCGCAGAATATGTTGGCCAAGAATGGCCGCACTGCTCCGCCCGCGTAAGTAACCTGCGCTGGCGCAGGCAATACAACCAGCAGTCGCCAGTCGCTCGCCCCATTGGTAGAGCCGCGTGAGGGTCTGGTAATGCTCCCTGCTCTGATTCAGATATTCGACAGCGATGAAGGCCGCGCGGTAGTAATCCTCGTCTTCCGCGAACAGCCCCACGGATTCGATGACCACCGCTTCGGCCATTTCCAGCGGTTCGGTACCGGCGTGGGCGCTCATGCGCGCTTCGATTTCACTCAACGCCTGCGAGAACAGCGCGACCACCAGCTCTTCTTTGTTGCCGATGAGGTTGTAGATCGTCGGCACTGTCACGGCCGAAGCTTGAGCCAATGCACGCAGGTTAATGCCGTCATACCCTCCCTGGACCAACATGCGTCGCGGCTCGCGCAGCAGACGGTCTCTGCGCAGCTGCATATTGGTAGCCCTGGTCGATACCCCATCACTCATGGCTAGCGTTTTTCACGAAGTTAAAATTTTATCAATGTTCAATTTATTGCTGCAGCGCGAGGAAAGTGCTCAACCCTTGCCCTCACGCCCACCCCGACTGCCGCGTAGAATTCACGCATTGAATTAACAGGAGGATTCACAGTGGACGCTTTAACCGAATTCCGTGCCGCTACCCGTGACTGGCTCACGGAGAACTGTCCATTGCCGATGCGCACCCCGATGCCTGAAGAAGAACGCGTATGGGGTGGGCGCAACGCAGTGTTTAAAACCCCGGCTAGCAGGCTGTGGTTTGAGCGCATGGTCGCCCGTGGCTGGACTGTCCCCACCTGGCCCAAGGCCTACGGCGGTGGCGGGCTGAACAAGGACGAAGCCCTCGTACTGGGCGAGGAAATGGCGCGACTCGAGTGCCGCAATCCGTTGTTCGGCTTCGGCATCAGTATGTTGGGACCGGTCTTGCTGAAATATGGTACTGAGGCACAAAAGCTTGAACATCTGCCACTCATCGCGCGTGGCAAAATTCGCTGGTGTCAGGGTTATAGCGAACCGAACGCGGGATCCGATCTCGCCAACCTGCAGACCAAGGCCGAGGATCAGGGCGATCATTTCGTCGTGACCGGTCAAAAAATCTGGACCTCGTACGCCAATCTTGCTGACTGGATTTTTTGCCTGGTACGCACTGACACCCGCACCAAACAGGGCGGCATCAGTTTCGTGCTCTTTGACATGACCAGCCCAGGTGTTACCACCCGGCCCATTACGCTCATTAGTGGCGCCTCGGCGTTCTGTGAAACGTTTTTCGATCAGGTCCACGTACCGAAACGCAATCTGGTGGGCGAATTGAATGCGGGCTGGACAATCGCGAAGGAGCTGTTGCAACACGAACGCGGCATGATTTCGCAGATCGGACGGACCCTGGGCGGCACTGTGCCGTCGGTGGATAAAGTCGCACAGCGTTACCTTGGCGATGCTGCTGGGCGAATCACTGAACCTGCACTGCGCGATGCAGTTGCCCAGCACGTGATGAATGACCACGCGTTTGAATTAACGGTCCGACGTGCCAACGAAGAAAGTTTGGCGGGTGCTGGCGCGGGTGGCGCGTCTTCAATGTTCAAGTACTACGGTACTGAGCAGAACAAGCGCAAGTTTGAATTGCTCCTCAAATGCGCAGGCAGCCAGGCGCTGGGCTGGGAGGGTGACGAATTCCTGCCGGAAGATCTGCAAATCTGCCGCTCCTGGTTACGCTCCAAAGGAAATTCGATCGAAGGCGGCACTTCTGAAATCCAATTAAACGTAATTGCCAAGCGCGTGCTTGGCCTGCCCGATTGAGCATTCCCCTATGAGCCTAATCCTGAACGAAGAACAAACTCTCCTCAAACACACGGCGCGCGAATTCTTCCACGCCAAAGCGACCATCAAGGCTTTAAGAATCTTGCGGGATGAGAAAGACGTGCTCGGCTTTGATCGCGCACTGTGGAAGGAAATCGCCGCACTCGGCTGGGCCGGAATTCTGATTCCAGAGACCTATGGCGGAGTGGGTTTCGGCTACCAGGGGCTCGGGCAAATTCTGGAGGAAAGCGGCCGCACCCTGGTGGCCTCGCCCCTCGTCGCCACCGTCCTGCTGGCCGCACCATTGATTCTGGCCGCCGGCAGCGAGGCGCAAAAACAACGCTTGCTGCCCGCTGTTGCCAGCGGTGAAATACTGCTCGCGTTGGCTCACGATGAACGTCCTCGTCATAGCCCCACCCACATCACTACTACAGCCCTGATGACAGGCACTGGCTATGTGCTGAATGGTCGCAAGATTTTCGTGCTCGATGGTCATGTGGCGGATCATCTGCTCGTCATCGCCAGAACGTCGGGGCCGGTCACGGCCGTTGCGGGTTTGAGTGGCTTCTTAGTGGCAGCTAATACGCCGGGAATTACGCTCGAACGAACCTTTATGGTGGATGGGCGCAATACCGCCAATGTGGTGTTCGAAAATGTCGCGCTGCCGGGCGACGCGCTACTCGGTCCGCTAGACCAAATTTTTCCATTGCTTGAACGTGTGCTTGACGGTGCCCGTATTGGCCTTGCCGCGGAAATGTTGGGCAGTGGCCTGGAGGCGTTCGAACGCACCCTGGCCTATCTCAAATTGCGCACTCAGTTCGGCGTGCCGATTGGTTCCTTCCAGGCCTTGAAGCACCGTGCCGCATTGATGTACTGCGAACTTGAATTAACCACTTCCGCCGTGCTCGAAGGGTTGACTGCCTTGGACGAGCAGCGCGCGGACCTGAGCGCGCTCGCCAGCCTCGCCAAAGCCAAGGCCTGCGAGATGCTTGAACTCGTGACGAGTGAAGCCGTGCAGCTGCACGGCGGTATCGGCATGACCGATGCGGAAGAGATTGGCTTCTTTCTTAAGCGTGCGCGAGTCGCTCAGCAGTTATTTGGTGACGCGAGCTTTCAGCGGGATCGTTATGCGACGCTGATGGAGTTTTGAAGGCGGAGGGCTCCGCCGCTCCTGGCAACGACGCATAGTAGGTTGGCGGATAACGCCCTGCGGGCTCATCCG
>CAMATU010000177.1 GCA_945861225.1 Klebsiella pneumoniae | reverse complement strand
TCTCACCTAGAACGGTTGCCGGAAAAACCCCAATGCTGATCGCGAAGTTGAAGACGCCTTGAACGGGTAAGAAATGCTGCGCGTTTGGCCTTTTCGTCATCCCGGGCGGAGTGACGCAGTCACCAGGTTCTACCCAAGGATCCTGCGGGTTCCTCTAGAATGAGCCAATGAAATGCCCCGCCCATCAACACGGCCCTTCGAATATCCCGTTTTTGGAGGATTGCGTTAGTGACTGCCGGTGCGTTCTCCAGTATGCCTGACCTTAGCACTTCGCGAATCCTGACGCTGGTCTTCGCTGACCTGGCGAATTCGACCGCGCTGAAGACGCAACGGGGAGATCAAGCGGTCGGTGAACTCATTGCGCGCCATCGTGCGTATGTGCGCAAACTCGCGACAAAATCTGACGGGCGCATTATCGATTGGGCCGGCGACGGCTGTTTTCTGACCTTCGAGACGCCTAGCGCGGCAGTCCTGTTCGGGCTGCGGCTGCAGCAGGTCCATCACACCGAATCCGATCTGCCCGGCGTACGCATCGGGATGCACCTGGGTGAGGTGAGTGAAAACGTGGGCCAGGAGGACGACGTTGGCCATCCCCGTGTCGAAGGCCTCGCGGTCGATCTCGCCGCGCGGATCTGCAACCTGGCGCGCCCCACTCAGGTCCTGATGTCTTTCTCAGTCGCCGCCAGTGCGCGACAGCGTCTGGATCCTGCGGCACTTGGTAATCCAGTGCGCTGGCATACGCACGGGCGCTATGCGCTGAAAGGCAGCGACGAGGCCTTAGAGATCTATGAAGCCGGGCTCGAGGGTATCGCCTCTTTCGAGGCCCCGGCAGCGAGCGAGAAAGCTACCCCGGCGCAACCAGCCCAAGCATCGCAATTGGCGACGAAGCATCGATTGAGGACACGCATCGGCGTGATGGTCGCACTCGTTGCTCTCGCCATCGCAGTACTGGCATGGTGGCTGAACTCGCGACCGAGCGTTCTACCTGCGCCGGCCGCATCGCCCGCTCAGGTGGTATCTCCCCCGCCGCAGAAAACCATCGCGGTACTACCGTTCGTGAACATGAGTTCCGACCAGGAGAACGCGTACTTCAGTGATGGCATTTCGGAAGACCTGATCACCGCGCTGTCTAAGGTGTCTGGATTACGCGTCGCGGCGCGCACCTCCTCATTCGCGTTTAAGGGCAAGAACGAAGATGTGCGTGCCATCGGCACGGCGCTCAGCGTCGGCGCAGTCCTCGAAGGCAGCGTGGCGAAGGCCGGTAACCAGGTGCGTATCACGGCGCAGCTCATCAATACCGCTGATGGTTATCATCTGTGGTCTGAGCATTACGACCGCGAATTTAAAGATATCTTCGCCATCCGCAGCGAGATCGCACAGACCGTTTCCGAGGCGCTGCAGGTGACCCTTGCGACCGGCGAACGCGAGATCCTCGAACGCAAGCCGACTGAGGATCTCGAAGCCTACGAACTCTATCTCAAGGGGCAACAGGCCACCGCCTCGTTCAACGACTTCACCACCGGCGCACGCTACCTGCAGCAGGCGATCGCGCGTGACCCGAACTACGCACTCGCCTATAACGGTCTGGCCTATTACTACTGGGCGGGGGCCGATTGGCTGATGGCGGGAAGCGACGCTTGGCCCCGCAGCCGGGAGGCGGCCAAAAAGGCTTTGCAGTTTGATCCGACCTTGGCCGAAGCGCACGTTTGGTTAGGCTCCGCGTTCCTGCTCTATGATCGCGACCCTGCGGCGGGGGAGCGCGAATTCCAGACTGCACTCGCGATGCAGCCCGGGCTGGCTTCCATTCACCAATATTATGGTTGGTTCCTGGGCGCTACTGGCCGCCTCGACGAGGGCATTGCCGAGTCACAGCGTGCGGTGGCGCTCGATCCGCTGTCGCCTGAAGCGAGCACGTGGTTGAGCGTCAATCTTTATCTGGCGCGCCGCTATGAGGGGGCCATCGCGGAACTGCGCGCGGCACTCAGCGGAAACCCGGAGTTTCACTATGCTCGTTTATGGCTCGGACGCGCCTACGCGCGCACGGGCCGCTATCCAGAGGCGATCACCGAACTGAAGCACGCCTTGCAGTCGGCAAAATTTGGCAACTCGGAATACCGTTCGGCGCTGGGGCGCGCCTATGCCGACGCCGGCAACACCGCGGAAGCGACCAAGGTGCTCAACGAACTGCGCGAACGGTCGTCTAGTGAATTCGTCTCTGCCGTATTCGTCGCACTAATACAGGTCGGGCTCCACGACATGGAGGGCGCGCTCACCTCGCTCACCCAGGCCGCAGACGAACACTCGTACACCGTCCCGTGGTGGAACATCGACCCCGAACTCGATCCACTGCGCGCCGACCCGCGTTTCATTGCGCTGATGGAAAAAATCGGGCTGAATCCGTGATGACAATCGTCGCAATATGGGACATGCCTTGGCGGATTCCCTGCTGGCAAAAGCATTCCGAGTCACCGCGTGGAACCGAACGCCCGCAAAAGCCGAGCCGCTGGCAAGGGCTGGCGCATCTATAGCATCGAGTGTGGCAGCGGCGGCGCAGGGAACCGATGAGATGGTGGTTTGCCTGATCGACCACGCCGCTACCTTCGAGGCTGTCATGACAGCGGAAGTCGGCGCGGCGTTGCGCGGCAAGAGTCTGGTGCAGTTGAGCACTACCCTGGCCAACGAAGTTGACAAGTTGGCACGATGGGCAGAGTCGTACGACATTGCCTTTCTGAAAGGGGCCATCATGGTTTACCCGGATGACATCCGGGCGGGCAATGGCGAGCGGTGTTGCGGTCGCAGCCTTCACCCACCAGGTTATCGAGCCGTTCATCAGTGGTGGATCGTTGATGCGGTATCTCGACAAGGCGGGACGGGCGGCGGCTAGTCGGCGCTACGATGAAGACGTGCAGGCTACGCTTGAGGTGTGGAACGATGGGCTCCGCCAGATGATCGTGGACGTTGAGGCCAGCGCTATCGACCCCGCCATGCTGCGACCGCTCAAAGCGCTGCTAGACCAAACCGCCGCGAATGGCTACGGCCAAAAAGATATTCCGGCGGTGTTTGAAACGCTGCTAGGGTTAGGAAAAACCTAAGCGGAGACGATCAGTGGGATCGCTTGATATATTCGACTTACCGCACACGCGTCGGAATGATTGTTCCAGGGATCGGGAAAAACCGCTGATCGAAGGGTCTCCGATTTAGACTTAGGCAGCTCGCCCAACGTCTCTGCGGCTGAGCAAACGTACTCGCGAATTGTTCCATGAAATGGGTTACGGTGATGAGGAAGTTCAGCAGATGATCGCGAACGGTATGGAGAGGGCGATCTCGCAACAGCCAGTTCTCGACGAATAATCCAGCCAGCAAGATTCCGGCACGAACACCAGAGGGCGCCATTATGACTAAGCTCAAACGCATCGGCCTCATTACCGAGAACCTGAATGCACGGCTGTATATCGCGCAGGCGCAATTCGCCGAACGCATGGGGTTCGATAGTTTCTGGGTGCCCGAAGATTATGCCTATCCCGGTGCATTTAGCGCGTGCGGGGCGATCGCGGCGACGACCACGAAGATCAAGATCGGCACCGGTGTAGTCAATCCGTTCACACGCCACCCGGTCGTCACCGCGATGGAACTCGCGGCACTCGATCAAATTTCGAATGGCCGTGCGATTCTGGGTCTCGGCGGTGGGGTAAAACTCTGGATCGAAGAGCAGATGGGGATCCCCTACGGCAAACCCATCACGGCGCTCCGCGATGCGGTCACGATCATGCGCGGGCTCTTCGCGGGCGAAGCTTTGGATTATCAAGGCAAGGTCGCCTGCGCGCGCGCCGGGATCCGGTTTAACCTGGAACCGCAACGTGCCGATGTGCCCATAATTCTTGGTGCTACCGGTCCCAAGGCGCTCGAACTCGCTGGTGAGATCGCCGACGGCATGATGCCCGTATGTGCGTCGCCCGAGGGTATTCGCAAGGCGGTTGAGTGTGTACGAATCGGTGCCGCGCGCGCAGCGCGAAGTCTGGCCACGTTTGATTTCAGCGCCTTCCTGGTCACCTCGATTGGCACTGACGAGCGCGCCGCGCGCGACGCGACCAAGCCACTGCTCGCGACCTTCCTAGGTTGGTTCGCGAATCAACCGGAACTCTCGCTTTTCAACGATTACGGGCTAAGCCCCGCAGACGTCAATGAAATTCGGTTGATCTATCGTCGTGGCGAGATCCGCCCGGAGTTTGTGAGCGAAGGGTTGATCGACGGACTCACAATCTCCGGCAATCCGGCACGCTGCCGCGAACAACTGGCGCGATTGATCGATTCGGGCCTGACCTCCGCGATCTTTTTCCCAGCCAACGGCCTCGAATTCGAGCAGGGCGTGCAACTTCTACGGCGGGAGTTGTTGCAAGGTTTTATTTGAGAGCATCTCGACTTAGTTGGGGACAGTTTACTAATAACGGAAATCGGTAAACTGTCCCTTAGCGCGCATTGAACCCTTCACATCCGCGAACAGCACCGTGACCTGTTTTCGTTCGCTTTCGAGGGCGGATTTCGACTGCAGGATTTTCTCGGCGAGATGCTTGGGGGGGGGTAGATGCGCGGCTCGCGTTGCGGTGACCTGGCCTTTACCGGGTGCGCCGCCGCGATCGGTGAACCGCACTGTGCGCAAAATTTCGCGACCTGCGGCAACTCGGCAGCGCAACTGCCGCCGCGCTTGGCGTCTCGAAGGTCAGAAAGCAGCCGTCACCCGTACGCTGAAAGCCGGTAACGACGCGCCAGCTGTAACGTATCACTCAGCGCAGCTGTGAAGGTTGCATGATCCGGGTTTATTGACGCACTCGATAGCATCTCAAGAAAAGCTCCGCTTTGCGCCTCCGATAGCAAGTGCTTCGCTTCTGCGCGCGCAATCACATTCGCGACTTCAAGCGCCCATATCGTCGGTACTGCGGCCTGTGTCTCGAGATCCTTCAGTGCGTTAAGCACTTTCTGTGCATAGAGTCGATCGGACAGTTTGGCGTCTCCCAACAACCAAGCCATCGTCACCGATGCGTCCAGCACAAAATTCACGGACGGCCTTCCTTAATTAGTTTCTTGATATTGGCCGCGCTCTGCACCTTTACCGGATTGTCGCGCAGATATTCTTGAAAGTTCTCCATAGCTGTCTTCGCATCGACGCTGTCACGCGCTTTACTCGGGACCAGATCGGCGATCGCTTCGCCACGATTGGTAATCGTAAAGCGCCTTCCGGCTTTCACCTGCCGCAGCAGTTCTGGCAATCGTGTTTTTGCATGGTAGGCGCCAATTCCGGTGTTCATATGAGGTAGCTCCTAGTCTTACGTGGCACAACGCAGACCATTGGAGGGCGAATGGCTACGCAAGCGGCGCTTTATCCTTAAGTAAGCGCCAGTCATTCCAGGGAATGTTGACCGATTATGTGCCCCAACTTGCGGAAAATCCGCTCCATCGGACCAACGAAAAAATAAGCAAACTGTCTCTTAGCGCGCCAGCAGCGCCTGGGCCTCCTGTAGATCGGGCTTCTCGAAGCCTTCGGTGAACGAGGCGTAGATCGGCGACAGCAAAGCATCTGCTTCCGCCTTGCGATCCTGTGGTATCCAGAGTTTCGCGAGGCTGGTCGCGGCGCGGAGTTCCCAGGCCTTGGCGCCTTGTGCGCGCGCGATCGTGCGCGCGGTGTGGTAATGCGCTTCCGCGATGCGCACGGCATCGTCAGTCCCGCCGTTTTCACGCAGATCGATATCGCCGAGCACGCGATTCAATTCGGCCTCATACACCTGCTCATGATTGCGCGCGGCCATCTCCAAATCTTCCTCGATCGCCATTCGAGCCGCCGCCGGTGACCCTCGTTGCAAGAGGGCCTCAGCCTGCAAAATGTGAAAAAACGGCAACCCCACTTCGGCCTTCGCGGATTGAAACGCGGTGATCCCGTGTTCGATTTGCATCAAGCCGTGCTGGTCGCCTTGGATCTCGAGCGCCCAACCCTGTAATACCATTGCCCAGCCCAACCAATCGGGAAATCCATGTTCTTCGGCGAGCGCAATAATTGCCGCCGCCTCCCGTTGGCACTGCTGAACTTCGCGTCGCATCACGCACAACATGGCACTGATGATTCGCGCGTAGCCATCGATGAACGGATGTGATATCAGCGCGGCGAGATCCATGTTTTCCCTAACCCCCGCTGAGGCTTGCTCCGAAAAACCGAGCAGCCATTGAGTCTGCGCTTCGTAGCCCACGGCGAGGCCCAACGGGTCGTAACCATCAGTATGGGTTTGTGTTCTGTCGTGAGCCGGATCGTCAAGTTCCCGGACTCGCCTCGCGTGGACCGGCACCTGGTCGAGATTGCCAAGGTAGAAGTGACTGATCGTTAATGCAGCATGCGCGTGCATCTCAATATTGCGATCGGGGACCCGTACGCTGAGCGCGAGCAATTCGTTTGAATATTCCAACGCGGTTCGACAGTCGCCGCGCACGCTGTAATAGATGCGTAGTTCGCCGAACACCCGCACGAGATCCATCGGTGTACCGACCCGCGTACAGAGTTCCCGTGCGCGGGTACATAGTCGAACGATTCCCTCCGAAGTCATGCCCTGACTCATATGCAGCGGTCCGAGCAACGTGAGTTGTAAGCGGAGTTCGGTCGGTTCCCGCGCTTCCGTCTCGGGGGTCTGCGCCAGACATTCCAAGGCGCGCGACAGCGCCGTCACCGCGTCGGCGATCGCCGCGCGATTCGCCGCCTGTACGCCGGCTAATTCCAGATACTCCACTGCCTTGTCGAAATTGTCGCTGCGGCTGTAGTGATGCGCCAGATCACTGTAATGATCTTCGAGTTCCTGGCGGTAAGTGCGCTCGATGGCCTGCGCAGTGCGCTCGTGGATCCCCTTGCGGGTTTCCTGTAGCAGCGATTGATAGGCCACGTCCTGGGTCAACGCATGCTTGAACACGTACTGCACTTCGGGGAATGCCGGTTGTTCGTACAGAAACTCCTTGCGTTGGAGTGCGTCGAGTAGCTGATGCAGACGCGCCTCCGGGTGATCGACCACCTGGCGCGCCAAACCGAACGCGAACTCGCGCCCGATCACCGCGAGATGTTGCAGCAGGGCTTTCTCGTCAGTGGCAAGTCGGTCGATTCGCGCGGCTAATACCCCTTGCACGGTCGTCGGCAACTGGACCTGCGTCATCAATGTTCCCGACCACGACACGCCGCCCGCGTTATCGCGGAGGAGAACGCCTTGTTCAAACAACTCCTGCACCACCTCTTCCATGAAAAACGGCGTGCCTTGCGTTTTTTCCAGGATCCATCGGCGGCAGCGGCGAATTCGGATCTTCAATGTTCAACAGCGAAAAATAATACGGCAGCACATCGACGAGATTTCGATCCAGCTCAAGAATTTTGCCGATAACTTTCTCGCGTCGGATCCGCTCATCGTCCTGCAGCTGGATCTGGAAGTAGCCTTTCAGCAATTCGGTAATCGGCAGATAGGGCGAGGCCTTGCCGTGCGAGGCGGAATAGCTCTCGAATACCGCGAAGCCGGTCGCCGCCAGTTTGAATTCATGCACCAGCCGCGACTTGCAATCGGGTTCTGAGTTGGCCCACCCCCAGGACTTCGTACACCGGGAGCGGTTGCTCCACGCCTTTAATCTCCGCGGCGCCGAGCGCCTTCAACGAGAAATAGCCTTCTACCAACTTCTGTGTGTATTCGGTGATCAGGATCGAGCCTGGGGCGGCAATCTGTTCCATGCGGGCCGCCAGGTTGATCGAATCGATCGGGACATAGTCGGTGTGCAGATCGTCCTTGCGGATCGATCGCACCACCACCTCGCCGGTATTGAGCCCGACCCGCATGGCCAACGACGCGCCCTGTTTGAAGCGCACCTGATCCGAATGGTGGCGCAGTTTTTCCTGCATGCGGAGCGCCGCATACACCGCGCGCGCGACTTCAGGATCGAGCCCTTCGAGCATCGCGGTCGAGCCCTTCAGATCGGCGAACAGGACCGTGATGGTTTTACGCTCGCCGTTCTGTCCGCCACGCGAGTCCATCGCGAGTTGCTGCGAGCGGATGCGTTCGGCGAGATGGGATGGCGTGTAGGAGGCCGGAGTCGGTACCGCGCGCGCGGGGGCGGCGGAAGAGGGGAGAGGCGCCTCGCGCACGCACACCAGTACCCTGCCATCTTCGTCGGTCGCGACGCGTTTCGCATCAATCAAATCGGCCTTGAGATCTTCGAGATCGTCGTCACTCAGGGCGAAGCGCCGCTTGAGCATGCGATAGGCGATGCGCTGCTCGCGTTGCAGCAGCGCTTGAACGTCGGTGATTATCTGTTCGAACTCCATCGGCGACTACCTGACCCCGTGTGCGTTGGTAAACTGGACAGTTTACCGATATTGGAAATAAAACTGTCCCCGGCTCACCCCAGTAGAGCCGATATCAAAAGGTGCGCTGCGCGCAATTATTTGACTGGATCGCTTCGCCTTCGCTCGCAACGACGGCAGGTTAGAGACAGAGACAGAGACACTGACGTCTCCAGATTGCTGACCCACAAAAGTGAAAAAACTGACGCTGCCCGGGAGCGTGCGACGACTTATCGGGTCTTGCTGGAGTGTTGAATCCACCCAATCCACGCGCTTTCCTCCACTGGAAATCAGTCCGGCGGCGGCTACATTTCAATTTTCACTATCCAGATACTCTGGTCCGGGTAGTGCAGACAGCAACCCTGATTTCTTCAGCGCAGGACTGCAATTTAGGTTCTGATTCCAGAAGGGGCTTAGGGTGTGAATGCGTTGGCAGACCCGCGTTTCTTATGAGAGAGGAGCTTACGATGAAATTTCTTTCTTTGAGATTAAATTCCGGCGCCTCCCTTGGGGTCGCGCTTTTGCTGGCTGCGATGTGCATGGCGCGAGTGCAGGCGGTGCCGGTGTCATACACGGCTGGGGTACTAGGAAGCGAGCCGCTTTCGGGCGGCTTTTCTTATGGGCAGTAACGATTCAGGCGTTCGGTTTGAAGAAAGCTTTGTGCACCGGATCCCGCCGAGGGGTTTGGCGCGAGAACTCGCAGTGATTCAATTAAATGCCAGGCCTGCACGAAGTCGGGGGAAGTCGAGTCCGCGCAAGGGGGCCGGGCACGAGGATCGCAGGCTCAGGACCCTGGCGGAAGTAATCTTTACATTCGGCTGTTCCTGAGCGGCCGCTGCGGCGTTGCGTTTCTTGGCAATGGGCCCACCATTCTCGGCGAAACGCGCCTTGCCGCGACCACTCAGGAACACCCGCGATGTGACAAGATTATTTCTGCCAGGGTCCTAAGGGCCCGTGACAAAACAAATCGATCAGATCCAGCGTGCGTCATAGCGAGTGTGGCTCTATGGTGTAGTTCCACTCGCCGTGAAATTTGTGTGGCCGTATCCTGACTGTATCCATTTCCACGTCGGTTACCTTACGCCCTTTGTC
>CAMATU010000176.1 GCA_945861225.1 Klebsiella pneumoniae | reverse complement strand
GTCTGCCGGTAGCTGCGCGCGCCGCTCTGCACCAAGGGACTGGCCTGCCGCGCATTCAGCAGCTCCAACGGTCGTACGCCAGGATAGAACGTATACGAGATGTCCCGCGTAAT
Organism: Klebsiella pneumoniae; assembly: GCA_945861225.1. Lineage (GTDB taxonomy): Bacteria > Pseudomonadota > Gammaproteobacteria > CAIKBL01. The sequence continues at coordinate 9,472 of CAMATU010000176.1, read as the reverse complement.
TACGTGCGATTCGTAGGCCGTCACCGCTACCGTTTCGGAGTCCTGCCCATAATGACTTTGCGGATCGATAACCACTGCCGGTGGCATGGCCACCCCAAAGTCGCGCAGTAGATCCGCGAGTCCCGGCTCCAGCACGAAACCCAGATCGAACATCAGCCAGGCCGCACCGCCTTGCGCAAGGAAGCTCCGCATCGCGGCGGTTTCGCCGGGCAGATAAGTCGTTCGCGGCCCCGCATTGATTACCAGCTGGCAGACCGACGGAATACCGCCGACTTGTGCGAGGCTGATCGTCTGCACGACATAGCCCAGACCTTCGAGCGAGCGGCGCAGCCGTCCATAGCCATGTTGCGTGGTATCTACTACGCCCGCGCCCGCATCGTCATGGCTATGCCCAACCGCGCCCTCAAGATGCGTATGAAACTCGTAGTTCTCGCTCGCGTATTCGCCATGACCTTCGCTGAAACATACGGTGACCACCCGCTCGCGCAAGACCCGTTCGATGCCAATCGCGAATTCGGTTTCGTCGGTGCCGCGCACCAGCACCTGACGTCCGGCCGCTTCGATCACCGCTGCGTTATACAACTTCACGCCATAGTTCGCGGCCAGGCTGGGTGCCTTATCGGGATCGACTGCAGTGACTGCAAGATAGGCGTTGTGCCGCGCCATTATCTTGAGAATATCCTTGGCGCGCTTGGCGTTCGGATCGTCGCTGCGGTAGAAATAAGTGATCTTGACAGGTTGTTGAAGGCGCGCGATCACTGCCATTGCGGAGCGCGCGGGCGTGAAGATTCGCTCGCGGGTCAGATCGAAATGCGTGTCGTGCAGGGTTAGCGCGAGGTTGGCGAGGAGCGCTATTGCACCAGCTACCAAGAAGAGGATGAAGGGCGACAGCCGCTGCCACCAGCGCCAACGCGCAGGCGCTAACGGCAGGCGAATTCCCACCACGAACAGGCTGCCCACGGCGAGCGCCCACCCGCCGAACCAACCGAGCGCGTTCCAATCAATTGCGTGGGCGCCGTCCGTCATTCGCGCGCCAACGCCCGCACACAAAGAAACAGCCCCATGCACACCAAAGTTACGAAATACCCGATGTCACTGAGATACACCGCCCCGATCGACATCGGCGTGAAGTGCGTAAGCAATGAACAGTTGATCACCACCACGTCGAACGGATCGGGCAGCAGATTGCCCAGCGAGTCGAGCACCCACATGAGAATCGCGAAGCCGAGGGTGACCACCGCCGCCACGAGTTGGTTGGTCGTCAGCGCCGAAATCCAGAGCCCGAACGCGACCAGCACCGCTGCAAGTAAGGTGAGCCCTAAATACCCGCTATAGACCGCACCCCAATCGGGCTGTCCAAAAATCTGCAGGACTACGGGATATACCAACGTGAGCGCGAGCATCAGCATGATCACCGCCAGGCAGGCCACGAACTTCGCAATAACGATTGCTACCTCACTGGCTTGTGTGGATAACAGCAGCGCCAAGGTCCCTTGGCGGCGCTCTTCGGCGAAAGTACGCATCGTGATCACTGGCACAAACAACAACAAGAGCACGGCAGCTTGATAGAGCACACGCACGAGGGACGCGGTCTGGCTGACGAAGAGCCAGGATGTAAACGTATAGCCCATCAATAACAGATAGACCGCGATCACCACGTAGGCGATTGGGGCCGTAAACAGCGCACGCAATTCCTTGCTGAGCAAGGCGCCAAACCCACTCACTGCGCCGCCCGCGCTGTCAGCGCTAGAAAACGCGCTTCGAGATCACTGTGCACAGGCCGTAGTTCAAGTACCACACATTGCGTCACGCATAATTGCTGCGCCAATTTTTGCAAAGTGTCGGCTGAGTCCAACTGCAATTCAAATTTCGCGCCTGGTCCAAGTCGCGGCAACTCCAGCGCCACCGTAAGTCCGGGCAGGCCAGCAAACAGATCGCGCAACACCAGTCCGGCAGGTGGCATCACATGTAGCGCAATCCTCAGCGCCACTGACACCCCCGCAGAATCCGTGAGTAAGCGCCCTGCCACCAAGATGCCTATACGAGTCGCTACTTTTTCTATCTCACTCAGAATATGCGAGGTCAGCAAAATCGTGTGGCGTGGCGCCAGACGCTTAATCAGTTCACGCAGTTCGATAATTTGATAAGGATCCAACCCATTGGTCGGTTCATCAAGGATAAGCAATGGAGGATCGTTGAGCAGGGCCTGTGCAATCAATACTCGCTGCCGAAACCCATGCGAGAGCTTGCCGATGGCGGTTCTCTGCACGTCACCAAGATCGAGCAGTTCCGTCACGGTAGCCAGCGCGTCGCGCGAACCCACCCGCGAAAGTCCCTTCAGGCGCCCCATGAAATGCAAAAATTCCGCGACCTGCATCTGCGGATAGAGTGTTGGTTCTTCGGGCACATAGCCGATGAGTGCGCGCGCGACCGGGCCTTGGGTGCATACATCGAAGCCCTTTATCGCGAGCGTACCCGCTGAAGGCGTGAGTCCGCCAATCAGCATTTTGAGAATAGTGCTTTTGCCGGAACCATTGGGTCCGAGCAGGCCGAAAACTTCGCCCGCAGCAATTTGTAAGGTGACCCTATCGACCGCCCGCTGCCGACCGTAATCTTTGGTCAGCGCCTGGATGTCGACGACCGGCACAGCATTCATCGGAAGGAAGAACCTCGTAACTGCAGTGACCCACCTGCAAAACAACATCGGGGCACAAGGCCCCGATGTCATCGAACAATCAACTGGCTTGCGCCTATTCGTAGAATTCCGGCGCGTGCTTCATGGTTTTAAATGCGTCTGGATCATGCGCGGTGAAGAAATTCGCACCTTCGCTCGCCATCATGTAACGAATCCATTCGTAGCCCTTCATGATGCCCGCCGGATCGTAGGCCAGCACTAAATTTGGCGGGATGGATTTCAAGACGTTCTCGCGGAAATAGGCGGCGTCACCAGTCAGGATCGTGGTGCCCGTTTGGGGGAGGCGCACTACCAACATCTGGCTGCCCTTGGTATGTCCGACTGAACGCTTCACCACCACACTGCCATCGCCGAAGAGGTCCATATCGCCCGCCAGCCGCAGCATCGGCATAGCGCCTGGAGTCGTAACCCCCAGGCCGGAACGCAAGGCCATCACATCCCCCGGGATAAACGATCCCGCAAAAGGTTCGTCAGGGAAAAACGCAAAATGAATTTCGTCATCCTGGATGACCAAGGTCGAATTGGGGAATTTGCCAACATTGCCGCCGTGATCGAGATGCATGTGGCTGACCACCACATACTTGATGTCGTCGGGCTGCAGCCCGGCCTTGCCCAATTGGGCTTCGATCGATACTTCGGGGGTCATCGCCACCTCGAAGGCATCGGCGTACTTGCCCCAATAACTGCGGTCAGTGATCAACTTGTCGTTGTTGCCGGTATCAAACAGCACATTGCCCTTCGGGTGCTTGATCAAAAACATCCCGACCGGCACTTGAATTTTCGGCTCCATAGGCCCGAAATTTTGTAGGATACCTTTACCGAGCTTCAAGCTGCCGGAGTTCAAAACATACAGCTTCATCCCGGCTGGAGATTCCGCCACGGCACTGGCCATCCAACCGCAGGCCGCAATCACGGCCAGCATTGTCCGCACAAATTTCATAATGTTCCCCTCGTTAGTGCGTCCGATTATGCGCGAAATCCTCGGCGCTGTGCACCCATCCCGGCGCGGCCGGCAGGCTGGGCTCGGTGAAGTTCGGTGTAACATGCGGCATGTCTTAAATTGCCCGTGCGCCTACCGGCAACGCGGCCTCCCCTAACGCCTGCAGGTCTTTGTCGTGAAATTTTTGCGTTCTTTCGTGGTCATTTTGTTACTGGCCGGCGTGGGTCTTGCGCTCGTCTGGTATTGGCAATACCGCACCGTGCACCCGCGTACCGATGATGCCTATGTGCATGCCCATATCCTGCAAATCGCAACCCGCATCACCGCGCCGGTCAAGCAGCTGCATGTCACGGAGAATCAATTCGTACAGCGCGGCGAGCCGTTGTTTGATCTCGGCACTGCGACCTTTCAAACCACTGTCGATGCGGCGCGCGCGCAATTGGAGATGGCGGCCCAGGAGACCGGCGCCGAGGGCGCCGAAGTACGCGCCGCCAGCGCGGTGTTGCGCGAGCGCCAGGTTGCGGCGGACAACGCGCAACGTTCCCTGGCGCGTGTCCAATTGCTGGCGACCCGTAAACTGGTCGCCGCCTCGGAACTCGATGCGGTAACGGCCACCGCAGCTGCCACGCGCGCCGCAGTGGATTCGGCGCGGGCTGAACTCGACCGCGCCCGCGAGGCGCTCGGCCGCGGCGAAAATCGCAATGCGCAACTGCGTGCCGCAGCGGCGGCCCTGGCGCGTGCCGAGCTCGAGCTCTCGTTCACCCATGTCAGCGCGCCTGCGAACGGCTGGGTCACGGATCTATCCCTGCGCGAAGGCGCGATGGTCAAAGTCGCCCGCCCGCTGTTCGCGCTGGTGGAAGAAGGTAGCTTCTGGATTGAAGCGAATTTCCGCGAAGTCGATTTGGAACGAATTCAACCCGGCCATCCCGCACAAATCACCCTCGACATGTATCCCACTGTGACCCTGCACGGCTGGGTGGACAGCATCAGCGCAGGATCGGGCGCCACGTTTTCATTACTACCGCCGGAGAACGCGACCGGCAACTGGGTCAAGGTCACGCAACGCTTTCCGGTGCGGATTCGGCTCGATCCTCAATCGCTCAAGGATTTCCCGCCGCTACGGGTCGGCGCCAGCGCGACGGTAATGGTGGATACCGAACTACCGCCGTGAACGCTGTCACGCCGGTAGCGGACGCTGAGCGCAGGCCTAACTGGGCGGTGGTCTGCGCCGTGATGTTGATTGCACTACTCGAAGTGCTCGATGTCACCGTCGTGAATGTGTCACTGCCGCACATGATCGGGACCTTCGGCGCGACCCCCGATCAGATCACCTGGGTGGTCACGTCATACATGATTTCCACCGCAGTGGTGATGCCGCTGACCGGCTTTCTCACCGGCAGATTTGGTCGGCGGCCAGTGCTGCTGGTCGCCATCAGCGGTTTTTTGGTCACCTCGGTGTTGTGTGGCGCGGCGTGGAATCTCCCGGCCATGGTGGTCTTTCGGCTTTTTCAAGGCGCGTTTGGTGCAGTCTTAATCCCGCTTTCGCAAACGGTGCTGCTGGATGCCTTTCCGCGCGAGAAGCGGGCCACCGCGATGGGCATGTGGGGGGTCGCAATTATGGTGGCGCCGCTGCTCGGTCCAGTGCTCGGCGGCTACATCACCGAGCACTATCATTGGCGCTGGGTATTCTATGTGAATCTGCCGTTGGGCCTCATCGGACTCCTGGTGGTGTGGGGCGAAGTGCAGGACACGCCGCATCGCCATCAACTCTCGACCGATTGGACCGGCCTACTGCTCCTTGCGCTCGCGCTTGGCTGTCTCCAAGCAGTGCTCGACATGGGCCATCATCGTGAATGGTTTACGTCGCGCTTGATTCAATGCCTGAGCGTGATTTCGCTCGCCGCCGCCGTTGCCTTTGTCGTGCGCGGATTAACGGTCGCCAATCACCTGATCGATTTACGCTTGTTCAAAGATCGCAATTTCACGTTGGGCTGCGTGTTGATCGCCGGTTACTGCATGGCGATGTTCGGCACCATCATTCTGCTGCCGCTGTTGTCACAGACGTTGCTGGGGTATCCCGCCGATATCGCGGGCCTGGTCTTTCTGCCGCGCGGCCTGGTCAGTGCCGTGTGCATGCTGATGATCGGCGCGTATCTTGCCAATCGGGTCGATCCACGCAAGTTAATATTGCTCGGTCTGTGCTTCACCACCTATGCATGCTTTGCGATGGCGGGCTATTCGCTGGAATCGGATATGTGGGGCCTGACGTGGCCGGGGATCGTGCAGGGCGTCGGCATGGCCTGCATCTTTGGCCAGATCACTGTCGTCGCTTTTGATCGGATTCCGCGCGAACGCGCCGACGAGGCTGCGGGGTTATACAGCGTGATGCGTACCTTAGGCGGCGCTTTCGGCGTCGCGCTCTCCGGCACCTTGTTTGTGCGTCAGGAACAGGTGCACTGGAATGTACTGAGCGGCCATGTCACACCGTACAACCCGAACTTGGAGCGCTGGCTCGATCTCCAGCAATTGGGCTTTGGAGATGCCGCGCTCGGCCGCTTAACACACGAAATCTCTCGCCAGGCGCAGATGCTCGCATTCTCAGATATCTACACTGCAATCGCCTACAGCTTCGCGTTATTGGCGCCGTTCGTGTTCTGTTTGCAGCGCGTGACCCGGCATGTGGCGCAGCCGACCAAGCGCGCTCGAAATTTATAGGGCGGATGAGCGGCGTCAGCCGCGTAATCCGCCGTCAGTCGTCGGATTACGCTAACGCTTATCCGACCTATAATTTCTCAGACCACTCGCCGACGCACCACATACACCCCGAGACACGCACAGCTCGCGAACCCCGCTCCCACATAGAAGGTCAGCGCGGCGCCATACGCCTCCCACACGCCACCCGCGATCACACTCGCGAGCAGCACGGCAAGGCCGCCGCCGAGGTTGAAGATCCCAAAAGCAGTGCCGACAAGATCGGCCGGCGCGGTATCCGCGACCAGCTTGCTGAGCAGGCCCTGCGTAAAGCCGAGATGCGCGCCCCACAACGCGGCGCCTAACAGTACCGCGAGCGGGCCAGTGGCTTGTGCAAAAACCAGATCAGAGGCCACCAGCAACAGCAGCCCAACGACCAACAGGTTCGGCGCACTCAGGCGATCCGCCGCGAGCCCCGCTGGATAGGCCACCAACGCGTAGACCAGGCTCAACACGATCAGCACCACCGGCGCGAAAGACAACCCTAGACCCAACTGCGCGGCATGCAAAACCAGAAAGGCTTCGCTGAAGCGCGCGAGGGTAAAAATCGCGCCGAGCCCGACCACCCACCAGAAGCGGGCCGGGAGACGCCGTGCATCGCGCCAGGACAGCCCGTTACGCGGCTGCGCAGAATTCATACCGGGTTCGGCCACGCCAAGCACCAGTACCAACATCGAGAGTACTGCCGGGATCACGGCGAACCACAGCACGAGCCTGATGTCGTTGGTGAATATCAGCATCAAGCCAATCGCCAACAGTGGCCCAATGAACGCGCCAACCGAATCGAGAGATTGGCGGAGCCCGAATGCCGCACCGCGCATATGCGCCGGCGTAATGTCGGTGATTAATGCGTCGCGGGGGGCGCCACGAATTCCCTTGCCGATGCGATCCATCACCCGCGCGCCGAACACCCACGCCACGTCGGTGGCCAATGGAAATACGGGTTTGGAGATTGCCGCCAGGCCATATCCGAGCAGCGCGAGCATTTTCCGTTTGCCGAGAAAATCGCTGATCGAGCCGGAGAAGACTTTCACAATCTGCGCAGTCGCCTCCGCCACCCCTTCGACCACGCCAATCATCAACATGCTCGCGCCCAAGCCAGTCGCCAGGTACAGCGGCAACAGGCTATGCACGAGTTCGGAGGAGGCATCCATGAACAACGAGACAAAACCCAGCGCCCACACCGTGCGTGGGAGCGCGGCGCGCGGCGCCCGTCTAGTCACGACCACTGCGCGCAAAATAGCCCGTACTACAATGAAAAAAAATGCTAGATGTGCCGAAAATTTTTTGGGTCGTCATCCCGGGCGAAGCGGCGTTAGCCGCGCAGACCCGGGATCCAAGGGCGCCAAAAAGACAAGATGGATCCCGGATAAGTACTACGCACTTTCCGGGATGACGGGGATGCAAGCTTTCGAGATCCCCAATGCCGCGTCGAATCATGCGCTTGTCTCACATACGGTGCGGGCCATTTAGGATCAGGTCGGCCGCTTTTTGCGCGGTTTCGGCGAGCCTCTGAGCTGGCGCGCGCCTTCGACACTGAGCTCGGCGAGACCCTTAATCTGCGGTTCAGTGAGTGCCGCAAGATTGAAACGGAACTTGCCGAAGCGAACTTTTTTGAGATGCTGCAGAACTTCCCGTGGCATCCCACCGGGCAGATCGACGGTGCTGAAATCGTCAAAAATATCGATGCGCCCGATATAGCGACTGTCCATGCCGGCTTCGTTAGCGATCGCGCCCACGATGTGTTTCGCCGTGGCACCCTGGGTGTGACCCACGTCGATCCGGTAACGCACCATCTCGATATCCGGATCGTCTTTAAGCGCGACGGCTTGGGTGTCCAGCGCCGGCGGCGGCGGTCGTTGGGGCGCCCGTTCCTGCGACGGTTCACTCTGACTGGGTGGCAGACCTGGTGGCAGATTTTCCGGTGGACGATATTCCTGCGCGCGCGCCGGCGGTTCTTCGCGCGGCTTATCCGGCACGAATGAACGCGGCGGTGGCACTGCGGGAACAAAAGTGCGCGCGCGCTCAGGCGCACTGTCGCGCTCGCGACGTGGTGCCGTGGGGGTGGGGCGCGGCTCAAATTCACGCCGGGGTTCACGCTCGCGGCGCTGCTCACGCGGTGCGGCCTCAGCGCGATACGGCGCGGCCTGGGGTCCCTCGTAACCACCGCCATCGATGCGGAGCGGGCGTTCCTTTTGCACCATATAGGCCAACGCAGCAGCGATCTCGCGTGGCTCGACGCCGCGTTCATGCGCCATCTCGTCGATCACGCCGCCAAAAAATTCCATGTCCTCGCTGGCCAAGGTATCGAACACGGTTTGCTTGAACTGCGCGATACGGCGCTCGGCGATCGCCTCACGTGAGGGCGCACGCATCGGCTCGATCGGTTGGCGGGTGGCGCGTTCAATCGCGCGCAACATGCGGATTTCGCGGGGTGCTACGAATAGAATCGCCTCGCCCGTGCGACCGGCGCGGCCGGTGCGGCCAATGCGATGGATATAGCCTTCGATATCGTAGGGAATGTCGTAATTGATCACGTGGCTAATGCGCGGCACATCCAGCCCGCGCGCCGCGACATCCGTCGCGATCATGATGTCGAGTTGCTTGTTCTTGAGTTGTTCGACGGTTTTTTCGCGCTGCGACTGATTCAGATCGCCATTCAGCGCCGCACACGCATAGCCGCGCGCTTCCAGTTTCTCCGCCAGTTCAACGGTCGCGATTTTGGTCCGTACGAAAATCAGCGCCGCATCGATATCTTCCACTTCCAAAATACGGGTCAGTGCATCCAGCTTGTGCAACCCGCCAACCTGCCAGTAGCGCTGGCGAATGGCCTCCACTGTGCTGGTCTTGGACTTTATGCGGAGTTCGACGGGTTGTTTGAGATGCTGCTGCGCGACGGAGCGGATCTGATCTGGCATCGTCGCGGAAAAGAGCGCGGTCTGGCGCGTGGCCGGGGTGTGTTCGAGAATCCAGTTCACTTCTTCGAGAAAGCCCATGCGCAGCATTTCGTCTGCCTCGTCCAACACCAAGGCGCGCAGCTTGGACAGCCCCAAACTCTCGCGCCGCAGATGATCCATGACGCGCCC
>CAMATU010000175.1 GCA_945861225.1 Klebsiella pneumoniae | reverse complement strand
GAGCGCAACCGAGATGAGGCCCTGCGCGCACGCGCAGAAACGGACAACGCGCGCAAGCGTGCCCAGCGCGATGTCGAAGCGGCGCACAAATTCGGGATTGAACGGCTGGTTGAAGCGCTCGTGCCGGTCAAGGACAGTCTGGATTTAGGGCTAGAGGCCGCGCAGTCCGCCAGCGATATCAAGACCCTGCAAGAAGGCATGGCGCTGACCCAGCAAATGTTCCAGAGCGCATTGGACAAACTGGGCGTCACCGCAGTGAACCCCATAGGGGCGCGCTTCGACCCTGCCCAGCATCAGGCAATGATGATGGAAGTCAGCACCACGGTTGAACCGGGGACGGTGCTGCGTGTGTTGCAGCAGGGCTACAGTCTGCATGAGCGCCTGATTCGCCCAGCGATGGTGATTGTCGCGAAAGCGCCCGAGGGGACTTAAGGGCATCTCTATAAATTCGATCAAGGCGATGATGGCAAGGCGCAAGCGGGCGAAAAAGCGGAGTTTATATAGAGTAAATGAGCATTTTGAGCTCGGTTGCAACGCCGCCAGCGCGCCTTCAGCGAATTTATAGAGGTGCCCTTGAGAAATGCCCAGTCGTCCCCACCTTAGGATTCATCATTCACGAATGCCGGCGGCGCAATGCGACCGTCCGACACAGGTTTAAGAAAGGCTAAAGCATGGCACGGATAATCGGAATTGACCTCGGCACGACCAACTCCTGCGTCGCAGTTCTCGAAGGCGGTAAGGCGAAGGTTATTGAGAACAGTGAAGGCACCCGCACGACACCCTCGGTGGTGGCCTTCGGCAGCGACGATGAAGTGCTGGTCGGGCAATCGGCTAAGCGCCAGGCGGTCACCAATCCGCAGAACACCCTATTCGCGGTCAAACGCCTGATCGGTCGCAAATTCAAAGACGATGTGGTCCAGCGCGACATGGGCATGGTGCCCTACAAGATCGTGGCCGCCGACAACGGCGACGCATGGGTCGAAATCCGTGGCAAGAAAATCGCGCCGCCGGAAATTTCCGCGCGCGTGCTGATGAAGATGAAGAAGACTGCGGAAGATTATCTCGGCGAAGAGGTGAAGGAAGCGGTGATCACCGTGCCTGCCTATTTCAATGATTCGCAACGCCAGGCAACCAAGGACGCGGGCCGCATCGCCGGACTCGAAGTCAAACGCATTATCAACGAACCGACTGCGGCCGCACTGGCGTTCGGCATGGATAAGCGCGAGGGTGATGCCAAAATTGCAGTCTACGATCTCGGCGGCGGGACATTCGATATTTCGATCATCGAAATCGCCGAAGTCGATGGCGAGCATCAGTTTGAAGTGTTATCGACAAACGGGGACACCTTCCTCGGCGGCGAGGACTTCGATCTGCGCTTGATTGAATTCCTGGCGGGGGAGTTCAAGAAAGAGCAGGGCATTGATTTGCACAACGATCCGCTGGCGCTGCAGCGGCTGAAGGAAGCTGCCGAGAAAGCGAAGATCGAGCTGTCGTCGAGCCAGCAAACGGACGTCAATCTACCCTACATCACGGCCGACGCAACGGGACCGAAGCACCTCAATATCAAAATCACCCGGAGCAAATTGGAATCTCTGGTTGAAGAGCTCGTGAAGCGCACCATTGAGCCCTGCCGCGTCGCCTTGAAGGACGCTGGTCTGAAAGCTTCGGAAATTAGCGATGTGATCCTGGTGGGTGGCCAGACGCGCATGCCCAAAGTTCAGGAAGTGGTCAAAGACATTTTCGGACGTGAGCCGCGTAAGGATGTGAATCCGGACGAAGCAGTGGCGGTGGGCGCCACGATCCAAGCCGGCGTGCTTGGCGGCGATGTGAAAGACGTGCTGTTGCTGGATGTCACGCCGCTTTCGTTGGGCATCGAAACCTTGGGCGGTGTAATGACCAAACTGATCGAGAAGAACACCACCATCCCGACCAAGGCGAATCAGGTGTTTTCGACTGCTGATGATCATCAGACTGCGGTGACAGTGCACGTGTTGCAGGGTGAGCGCGAACAGGCAGTCGCCAATAAGTCGCTCGGCCGCTTCGATTTGGCGGACATTCCACCGTCGCCGCGCGGGGTCCCGCAAATCGAGGTGACGTTCGACATCGATGCGAATGGGATTCTGAACGTCTCGGCCAAGGATAAGGCGACTGGCAAGCAGCAGTCGATCGTGATCAAAGCCTCGAGCGGACTCTCCGACGACGAAATACAGCGCATGGTGAAAGACGCCGAGGCGCACGCCGAGGAAGATCGCAAATTCCACGATTTGGTCAATGCCCGCAATCAAGCCGACGGTCTGCTCCATGCGACTAAGAAATCCCTGGAGGAAATGGGCGACAAGGTCGAAGCCCAGGAACGCACCGAACTTGAGGCGGTGATGGAGGAAGTTCGAGCCGCACTGAAATCCGATAACAAGGACGAGATCGAGGCAAAAAGCCAGCGTCTCAGTGAGCTATCGGGTAAACTCGCCCAGCGCGCGTATCAGGCCGAACAAGCGGCAGGTGCCGGGGCGCCGGGCCAAACCGAACAGCCTGCTGGCGCCGATCAAGGCAATGTGGTTGATGCCGACTTCGAAGAAGTCAAAGACAAGTAACTGTCCAACATTAACTGAGTGCGGCGGCGGTCGCGACAGTCGGCGACACATAACCGGCCCGTGACGGATCACCCGTCACGGGCCGGTTTGTGTGGAGTAAAAAAAAGAACTTCGTGGATTGATCATGGCGGCGCTGCCCGGTGGCGCACGGCAATCCTGCCGATTGCAGAATTTCCTTAACAGTAGATAAAGAACGCGGATGGCTAAGCGAGATTATTACGAAGTTTTGGGTGTAAGCCGTAACGCCGAGGAAGCCGAGCTAAAAAAAGCCTATCGGCGAATGGCCATGAAGCATCACCCTGATCGCAATGCCGGCGATTCGACCGCCGAAGAATCCTTTAAGGAAGTGAAGGAGGCGTTCGAGGTGCTGAGCGATCAGCGTAAACGTGCCTCATACGATCAGTTCGGCCACGCCGGCGTCGATGCCGCAGCTGGCGCAGGCGGTAGTGCTGGCTTCAGCGATATTTTTGATTCGGTGTTTGGTGATATTTTCGGCGCTGGTGGCCGTCAAGGCGGTAATCGCGCCTATCGCGGCGCGGATCTGCGTTACGACCTCGAACTTTCGCTGGAAGAGGCAGTGCGCGGCACCGAGGTAAAAATTCGGGTGCCGACGGTCATCGTGTGCGGAAGCTGTGAGGGCTCAGGCAGTCGCTCGCGGGCTGCGCCAGAAACCTGTACGACTTGTAATGGCGTCGGTCAGGTTCGCATGCAGCAAGGTTTTTTCTCGGTGCAACAGGCCTGCCCGAGTTGCCGCGGCAAGGGCAAGACGGTGCGCGATCCGTGCGGTACCTGCAGCGGCACTGGCAAAGGCCGCGGTCATAAGACCATTGCGGTGAAAGTGCCCGGTGGGGTCGACAATGGCGACCGCATTCGCCTCGGCGCAGAGGGGGAAGCCGGCCAGAATGGCGGACCAGCGGGCGACTTGTATGTGAATGTGGTGGTGCGCGAACACGCTATTTTCACGCGCGAGGGCAACGATCTCTATTCCGAGGTGCCGATCGATTTCGTCACCGCCACCCTGGGCGGCGAGCTTGAAGTGCCGACTTTGGAGGGGCGGGTGGTGCTCAAAATTCCCCCCGAGACGCAGAGTGGCAAAATGTTTCGGCTACGTGGCAAGGGCGTGCGCTCGGTGCGCGGCGGTGCAGTCGGCGACTTGATTTGCCGCACGACGATCGAGACCCCGGTCAATCTCAATAAGCAGCAGAAAGAGGCCCTACGCGCCTTCGGCGATTCCTTGGGGGATGCCTGCGAGCGTCATAGCCCACGCGCGAGCTCCTGGCTCGATGGCGTCAAAAAATTCATCGAAGACATGAAATTCACCTGAAGTCACTGCACGTGTCTGTACCGACTCAGATAGGCATTACCGGCGCGGCAGGCCGCATGGGACGGACCTTGGTTGAACTGGTGGTGCCGCACCCATTGTTGCAGTTAAGTGCCGCCTTCGAGCGTGCGGATGCGCCGCAAGTCGGTCACGATGCAGGCCTGCTGGCAGGCCTTGCACCGCTCAGCGTGCTGGTCGTGAGTGGGGCGAATCTCGCGCACAGCCCGTTCGAAGTCCTAATCGATTTTACGACCCCGGTGGCCACGCTCCAGAACGTGGCGCAATGCCGCGCGTTAGGTCGCGCGATGGTGATCGGGACTACCGGGGTAGGACTTGAGCGGACGGTAATCGAAGCGGCGGCCCGTGATATCGCCATTGTGTGGGCGCCGAACATGAGTGTTGGTGTAAATCTTTGTTTCAAGCTGCTCGAACTCGCCGCGCGCGTGCTGGGCGACGAGGTCGATGTGGAAATCCTCGAAGCCCATCATCGCCACAAACTCGACGCGCCGTCGGGCACGGCGTTGCGCATGGGCGAAATTGTCGCGCACACGCTGGGGCGCGATCTCAAAGCCTGTGCGGTCTATGGCCGCGAGGGTCACACGGGTCCGCGCGACCCCAAAACCATTGGTTTTGCAACGATTCGGGCGGGCGAAATTGTGGGTGACCACACCGTGCTGTTTGCCGGTGCGGGCGAACGGGTGGAAATTTCCCATCGCGCGGAGAATCGCGCGACCTTTGCAGGCGGCGCATTGCGGGCGGCGCGCTGGGTCGCGCAGCAGCCCCCTGGACTCTACGATATGCAGGATGTGCTGGGTTTGCGTTCCTAGCTCGCCGTACAATTTGAACCACTGGTCGTGTGCGCAGCACTAAGCTTGGTGAGCAGCGCGCTTAACCTTCACCGCGCTGGTGTTCCTCACGGAGAACCGGATGGCACAACCGACATTCAAGAATCCGAATTCCACGGCAGCGGCAGTCAGCGAAGACGCCGATATCGCGGCGCTCGGCGCGATCGCTGCCGGCAATCGCGCGGCGTTCGATGAGATGTATCGGCGCTACTATCCGCGCTTGATGGATTTCCTGGGTCGCATCGTGAGTCACCGCGAATTGGCTGAGGAAGTGGTAAACGACACGATGTATACGGTCTGGACAGCCGGCAGTACTTTTGCCGGGCGCTCGAAGGTCTCAACCTGGGTGTTTGGGATCGCCTACAACAAAGCGCTGAAGCGCCTGAGCCGTGACAAGCGTCAGTTCGCCGAGTCACTCGATGCCAACTACGATCTCGCAGGTGATCAGGATCCGGTGGGAGATGCCGATCTCGCGCAACTCAAGAGCGCGTTGGAGCGTGCCCTCACACGCCTGTCCCCGGCCCACCGCAGCGTGGTGGAACTCACTTACCTGCTGGATTATTCCTACGACGAAATTGCGGATATCGTCGGCTGCCCGGTGAATACTGTAAAAACCAGAATGTTCCATGCCCGTGCCCATTTGCGCCGCCTGCTTGGCGCGCTGGTCGGCAAGTCAACGTGAGCCGTTATGAGTAACGACAATCTTGTGCCATTCGATGCTGAGCATCACGAAACCTGGGCGCTTCTGCCCTGGCATGTGAACCATACACTTGAGTCCTCGGCACTGGCACGCGTTGAGCGGCATTTGCGCGAATGCCTGGTCTGTCGCCGTGAACTGACGATGTTAAAGGTCCTCGCCGAGCAAATTGTCATGCCAATTGCTGATGCCGAGTGTGAGGCCGCGTTGCAGCGCATGTCCGCGCGCTTGACCAGGGCGCCGTCGCGCCCACCCCAGTTTCGGTGGGCCGCGGCAGCCATGTTGGCGATGACCACCGCGCTGTTGGCGTGGACCTCCGATAACGCGGCGAATAGTACGGCGTGGTTGCGAAATGCGGGGTTCAGTACGGCGTCGGTGCCCGTTTTCGAGCAAGGCGCGGCGCTCCCTAATGGTCCGCAAGTTAACCTGGTGTTCTACGACGATATTACCGAACGCGAGCTGCGTTCATTGGTATTGGCAGTGGGCGCCGCGGTGGTCGAGGGACCCACGCCGCAGGGCGTTTACACACTGGCTTTTGCGCGCCAAATGAGTCCGGGTGAGGTCATGGATGCGCTGCGTCGACTGCGCTATTCGCGCAGCGTACTGTTTGCTGAACCGGCTGTGACGACCAAGGTGAGCAGTCCGGTTGATTGGTGAACCGGGCTGCCTTATCGACGTGAATGGCAGGTCGCGATGGCTTAGGGAGGTCTGCTAGGATTGCTATAAGAAAACCTACCTGAGCACCCACACCCTGATGACAATTCTTCGAGCTGCGGTCGTGGGAGTTGGCTATCTGGGCAATTTCCATGTCCAGAAGTACCTGAGTTTGCCTGATCTTGACGTGATCGGGGTGGTCGAAACGAATCCGCCGCGTGCGCAGGAGATCTCTGCGAAATATGGAATCCCTGCGTTTGAATCTCTGGCACCGCTGTTGGGTCAGGTAGATCTGGTCTCTATCGTCACCCCGCCCAAGCATCACTTCGCAGCCGCGAGCCTTTGTCTTCAGCAAGGCGTGCATGTGCTGGTCGAAAAACCGGTGACAGAGACGGTACAGGAAGCGCAGCAGCTGATTGAGCTCGCTCATCGCCGGCACTGTGTCTTTCAGGTCGGACATTTGGAACGCTTCAATCCAGCGGTGATTGCAGTACGCCGCCGAATAGACGCACCGCTTCGCATCGAAGCGCGCCGTTTGTCGAAGTACCAGAAACGCGGCACCGAAGTCGATGTGGTGCTCGATCTGATGATTCACGATATCGACATCGTGCTCTCATTGGTCAACAGCCCGCTGGAAAGCGTGCAGGCCACCGGCTCAATTGTGGTCTCCGGAGATATTGATATCGCGCACGCAACCTTGCGTTTTACGGATGGTTGCGTTGCCGAATTGACCGCCAGTCGGGTCAATCGCGAACCGGTGCGCGCGATGAAAATCTACCAGGCAGAAACTTATATCGCGGTCGATTACCTCAACCACACGTTATTGGTAGGGCGTCAGGGACACCCTGCGGTGGCCGAGCAGCCGGCAGTGGAGATCAACTTCGAAGAAGAAAGCCTGGTCCGCACGGACGTGTTGATGGACGAAATCGCGTCGTTCGTGGACGCAGTCAGGCATGGTGGCGCGCCGACCGTCAGCGGTGAAGATGGTAAGCGGGCGCTGGAAGTTGCAGTCGCCATCAGTAGCCAAATCCGCGCTAAGCCAGAATTCCGGCAAGCCCACCAGGCGCACTGACCAAGACGGGGACAGATTTAAATCCCGCCCCCCTGGGGCGCTGCACTTTCGTGGCTGCGGCGCGTCAAGTACAATTGCCGGCGGGCTTAACATGCCGGAACGACCAAGGTCGTTGCGCCGCTTTCCATACCGAAATCACCAATGTCATGACACCAGCAATCCTCGCGCTCGCGGACGGGACGGTCTTTCACGGCTCGGCCATTGGCGCACATGGCGCCACCGTGGGCGAAGTCGTTTTTAACACGGCAATGACCGGTTATCAGGAGATTTTGACCGACCCGTCGTACAGCCAACAATTGGTGACCCTGACTTACCCTCATATTGGCAATGTCGGTGTCAACGAAGGCGATGCGGAGTCGCGCCGAGTCTACGCCGACGGGCTAATCATTCGAGACAGCTCGGCGACCGTCAGCAACTGGCGTGCGAGCGCTTCACTGGAAGTGTATTTACGGGCCCATAAAGTGGTCGCGATCGCAGATATTGATACGCGAATGTTGACCCGCCTGTTGCGCGACAAAGGCGCGCAGAATGGCTGCATTATGGCTGGCAAGGACCTCCAGGCAGACGCTGCTATCGCCCAGGCCCGCGCGTTTCCGGGGCTGAAAAATGCGGATCTCGCGTGCGTGGTCACGACCAATAAATCCTATGTCTGGCGCGAGGGCAGCTGGCAACTCGCGAGTGACAGTTTTCGGGTGGCGGCCGGCGACGCCCAGTGGCGAGTGGCCGCCTATGATTTTGGCGTTAAGCGCAGCACCCTGCGTTTGTTGGCCGACCGCGGTTGCGAGATTGAGGTGTATCCGGCGATGACTCCGGCGCGGGAAATTCTGGCGAGTAAACCGGATGGGGTTTTTCTCTCGAACGGCCCGGGTGATCCCGAGCCTTGTACCTACGCCATCGAGGCCATTCGCGAAATTCTGCGTACCGGCACGCCGATGTTTGGCATTTGTCTCGGGCACCAACTGTTAGGCCTGGCGTGCGGTGCGAAAACGTTCAAGATGAAATTCGGCCACCACGGCGCGAATCACCCGGTGCAGGATTTGCGCACTGGCCAGGTGTTGATCACGTCCCAGAATCATGGCTTCGCAGTCGATGAAGACAGCTTGCCGGACACGCTGATCGCGACCCACCGCTCGCTCTTTGATCGCTCATTACAGGGAATTGCCCATACCCGCGCGCCTGCCTTCAGCTTTCAAGGACATCCGGAAGCCAGCCCTGGTCCGCATGACGTACAACCGTTGTTCGATCAATTTGTCGATTTGATGCGTCGCCAACGCCACGCCTGAACGAGTTCGCTCCGCTATGCCGAAACGCAACGATATTCAAAGCATCCTCATCCTGGGGGCGGGACCGATCGTGATTGGCCAGGCCTGTGAGTTCGATTATTCGGGAACTCAGGCCTGCCGTGCGTTGCGTGAAGAGGGTTACCGAATTGTGCTGGTGAATTCGAATCCCGCCACCATCATGACTGATCCCGGCACGGCGGATGCGACCTACATTGAGCCGGTGCGCTGGCAGACCGTCGCCAAGATTATCGAAGTTGAGCGCCCAGATGCCTTGCTACCGACCATGGGTGGGCAGACCGCGCTCAACTGTGCACTTGATCTGGCGCGCGAAGGCATTCTCGAGAAATTTAATGTGCAGCTGATCGGCGCCTCCGAACGCGCCATTGATATGGCAGAGGATCGCGAAAAATTCCGACAGGCCATGTCACGCATCGGCCTCGCGACCCCGGCCGCGGCTGTTGCGCACACCTTGGAGGAAGCGGAGCGCGCGCAGCCGGAGTTCGGCTATCCCGTGATCATCCGACCGTCCTTCACGCTGGGCGGCACCGGTGGCGGCATTGCCTACAACCGCGAAGAGTTCGCCGAAATCGTCGCGCGTGGGTTAGACGCCTCCCCAGTGCATGAGGTGCTGATCGAAGAATCGGTGCTCGGCTGGAAAGAATTCGAGATGGAGGTCGTGCGTGATCGCAAGGACAACTGCATCATCATCTGTGCGATCGAGAATCTCGACCCGATGGGGATTCATACTGGCGATTCCATTACCGTGGCGCCCGCGCAAACCCTGACGGACAAGGAATATCAGATCATGCGCAATGCCTCGATCGCGGTGCTGCGCGAAATCGGGGTGGAGACCGGGGGCTCGAACGTTCAGTTCGCGATCAACCCGCAGGATGGACGCATGGTGGTGATTGAGATGAACCCGCGCGTGTCGCGCTCTTCGGCACTGGCATCCAAAGCCACCGGCTTCCCGATTGCTAAAGTCGCGGCGAAGCTTGCGGTGGGTTACACGCTGGATGAGCTGGCGAACGAGATTACTGGCGGCGCGACGCCTGCTTCGTTTGAACCGACCATCGATTATGTGGTGACGAAGATTCCGCGCTTCACTTTCGAGAAATTTCCGCAGGCGCAGGATCGGCTGACTACACAGATGAAATCGGTAGGCGAAGTCATGG
>CAMATU010000174.1 GCA_945861225.1 Klebsiella pneumoniae | reverse complement strand
ATTGGAGAGCGCGTCACGCCATGCTGGAGAGATGCGCTGAGATTTCGTCGCAGGTCCAGAGATCAGCGTACTTCTGCGCCATATCAAACAGGTTGGCGTGATGTGGTGCGAGTGCGCGATCGCCGACGCCGTCGGAGGCGACAATCGTGCGAAAATTGTGGCTCATCGAATCGACCACCGAGGCGCGCACGCAGCCGGAAGTTGTGCACCCGGTAACGATCACGGAATCCACGTGCTTGCTGATAAGCCAGGCCGCAAGCGAAGTCCCGAAGAATGCCGAAGGTTGCGTCTTGCGGACCACCAGCTCGCCTGGGAGGGGAGATAATTCCGGGACGATTTGGCCCAGCGGCAAGTGCTCGGTGAATTTGTCCAGACCCTTCGCCTTCAACGAAAAGACCCCGGCATCGGCGCCGTCATCTGCATAGACTACCCGCGTATAGGCGATGGGGAGGCGGCGCGCGCGCGCCACAGAGAGTAGTTTTTGCGTGTGCGCGACCGCGGACAGGATGTTGCCGCCGCCGAAGTGATTTGGATCCGTAAAGCCCACCACGAAATCCACGATCAACAGTGCAGGGCGGCGGCCGAAACCCGAACTGTGGCCGAAGCCCTGCTTTTGATAAATATCGAGTTCATTCATCGGACAAGGATCCTTTCATAACGCGGTGGATGCGAGACGGCCGAAGCATATCAGCGAAGAATCCACAGCGGAACGGGCAACGCACTGTGGCACTCGATTCTGCTGCAGCAGGCGATTATCCTAGAAGCGGCAGGCTGGAAGTGAGGCGCGCTCGTTGAATGGAGAAAGTCAGAGGCAATGCACCAAGCTCATCAACACGCTTTGAAGATCGCCGTGATCGGCGGCTCGATCACGGGCTGCACCATGGCGATCGAACTCGCAGGTCTCGGCTGCGACGTGACGTTGTTCGAACGCGGCGGCGAAGAGCTGAAGGATCGCGGGGCTGGCATTGGTATCCCCCCCTCGGTGATGGCGGCTTACGTAGGCCGCGGGCTCATCGCGCCCGATGTGCCGTGCTTTGAAGCGCATAATTTTGTGCGACGGTGGCGCACTGCCGCAGAGCCGGAGTATGGCTATCTCGCCTGGAAGCAACCGGTCAATATGGTGATGCTCAACTGGGGCATGTTGTATCGCAACCTGCGCGAGCGGGTGCCTGCCGGGATTTATCGCACGCGCACGCGCGTGACTGCACTGCGCGGCATGCCGTCGCAAGTCGAACTCGATCTGGAAAATGGTCAGACCCTCCGTTTCGACTTGGTCGTCTGCGCAGATGGTTATGCGTCGCTCGGCCGTAAGGCGCTCTTTCCTACGCTCGACATCCACTACGCCGGTTACGTGCTATGGCGCGGCAGCCTCCCTGAGTCCGCGTTGAACGAGTCACAACCCCTTGAGTCGGGCGTGCACGCGCTGGGGTATCCCGGGGGCCATGGCATTTTTTATTTTGTGCCGGGCCTGGAGGGCAGCACCGCGCGTGGCCAGCGCATAGTGAATTGGGCGATGTATGTGCCGGTGCCAGACCTCGCTGGTTTCATGATTGACCGCGACGGGCGCGCGCATGATGGTTCGTTGCCGCCTGGCGCCATGCCGGATGCGACCGAAGCGCGGCTGAAAGCGGAAGCACAGACGCGCCTGCCGGATTACTACGCGCGGATCGCTGTTGCCAGCCAGCGCACCTACGTCTATGCGATTTACGATTGCGAAGTGCCCGCCTATCGCCAGCACCGCATTTGTCTGGCGGGTGATGCCGGCGCGTTTGCGCGACCGCACAGCGGCGCGGGCGCGCTCAAAGGCGTGAACGATGCGATCGCGCTGCGCACCGCGCTGGAAGCCAACGCGGATCTGGAAACCGCCCTTCTGCATTGGAATATCGGCCAAACCGAGAGCGGTAATAACATGGTGAGATTCGGCAATCAGCTCGGCCGCGCGTTGGTGCAGGAGATCCCGGACTGGTCGACCATGAACGCAACGGAGATGGAGCGCTGGTTTACTGCGTGCGTGACCATCAATACCGAAATGTTTGGCGCGAGTAAGCGCCACGCGTGAAAGCGCTTCCAGCGCGGCGCTTATCTGCCATCAAAGCGGGCCTTTGCGCACCGCGTTCCTGCCATCCCAGCCCTTGGCGGCGTTCTCCACAGTCATAAACAGGTCTTTGAAGACCTGCGCGTTGTCCCATAACTCGGTGTAGTGGCCGATTGTTGCGACTGTGTCGAAATAAGTCAGTGGGGCGCCGCCGACTGTGCATTCGAAGGCGGCGACATGCCCGAGCTTGCGATAGTGCGCACAGGTCGCCGCATAATCGACTGGCATGAGACCAAAGTGATGGACGCCGACTCGGCCGGCATCCAGAAATTCCTTGTACACGGATGGTTCGTCGTTGTGCTGAAAGATCAATTCGATCTGAACATCGCCGCTGTTGCCGAGCGCCAACGTGACATCCACGTTCGAAGGCTGGCCGAGGTATTTCTGATTCAGCAGTGGACAGTGATCGAAGCGGAAAAACGGCCCAACCTTGAGTACCTCGGTCCAATACTTGAGAGCGGCATCAAGATCGCGCACGACATAAGCAACCTGACGAATTGTGTGCAAGGGCTGTGTCATTTCAATTCCTCTTGTAAGAACATATTAGTGGGCGCGACACTACCGGGATTGCATGAATACCGCGAGTGTCAATTTGCTGGGGATGGCGCAGATTCTGGTGGATCAGATGCGGCCCGCAGTCTGGCGGGGTTAGGACCAGGGTCCTTAGCTGGCAAGCGCAAGCGCTATCAGCAAGGGCGGTTAGAGGCTCGCTCGGTGGCCTGAAAGCGAGGCATGGTCGCAGTCGAAATCGCAGGTTCCGGGGTTGGGATCAAGGCTTTTTGCACGGCGGACTGCCCCAACAGGAGTTGTGAGGGCGCCATCAGTGAAGGACACGCCCGCCAGGGACGCCTCACATTTCAGACCTCGCATGTGCCGCAGTTTGCAAGCGCGCCGGCGGTGGTTCAATTTCAAGGCGAAGTGACAGGCGAGACAATTCGCTTGGCCTCATCAGACGCCAATGGAATGGGCACCGGCGTGGCCCGTCGGGTGTCCGGTACAGATGCCACAGCACCGTAACCGCACCTGGAGGCCGTCAAAATTCAAGTGTATTTCTTATCTTTTACTGACCACTTACCATAACGAACACAAACCGTTCCAAGGTAGATCTCCACGTCATGCGCTATCGACTGGGAGTGGATGTCGGTGGCACCTTCACCGACCTTCTGCTGATTAACGAACACACCGGTGCCGTGTACACCGCGAAAGTGCCCTCTACGCCAGGAGACTCCTCACTCGGGGTGCTGGCAGGGGTTGCACGCGTCTGTGCGCGCGCCGATATCTCACCGCGTGAGATCACCTCGCTGATGCATGGCACGACTGTCGCTACCAACACCGTGCTCACAGGCACTGGTGCCAAAGTGGGCTTGGTGACCACCCTCGGTTATCGTCAGGTGCTGCAGATCGCGCGGTCCTTTGTGCCGGGCGGGTTAGGCGGCTGGGTGGTGTATCAGAAGTCGCCGCCCATGGCACCGCTCGAACTCACGATTGAGGCGGATGAACGGATTGATGCGCGCGGCGAAATCGTAAGCGAACTCGACGAAATCGCGCTGGCCAGCGGACTCGGCGGGTTGCTCGATGAAGGCATCGAAGCGCTCACGGTGTCGCTCATCAATTCCTTCACCAACGATGTGCACGAACGCCGAATCGCCGCGCTCGCCGAGGATGTGATGCCCCAGGTGCCGGTGTCGCTGTCCTGCGACGTGATCCCGGAATTGCAGGAGTACGAACGGACCGTCACCACCGTCGCAAACTCCTACATTCGACCCAAAGTCGCCCGCTACATTGCGAACCTGGATGCCGAATTAAGACGCATGATGCCAGCGCTCGCGCTGCATATCCTGCGTTCGGATGGCGGGCTCACCACCGCCGAGGCGGCGGCGCGCTATCCGGTCAATTTGTTAATGAGCGGTCCGGCAGGCGGGGTTGCAGGCGCGATTTGGAGCGCGACCAACGCGGGCTTCCGCAATTTTCTGACCCTGGATATGGGCGGTACCTCGACTGACGTCGCGCTCGTGCAGGATGGCGCGGCGCGCTTGCGCCGGGAAACCACGGTAGGCGATGTCACCGTGCGGGCGTCGTCGATCGACATCCGTACCGTCGGCGCCGGCGGCGGTTCAATCGCGCACGTGCCCGCGTTGACCAAGGCGCTACGAGTCGGCCCGCAAAGTGCCGGTGCAGATCCCGGCCCCGCGTGCTACGGCCGCGGCGGCGCAATGCCCACGGTCACCGATGCCAATGTCGTGCTCGGCTATCTGCCGGCGGTGGCCCGCCTGGGCGGCGATCTCGCGTTGGATACGGCGGCTGCACACGCGGCGGTTGCGAGCATCGCCGAGTCACTGGGCGTATCTGCGGCGCGCGCCGCTGAAGGTATTTATCAAATCGTGAACGAGAACATGTTTGGCGCGCTCCGCCTGGTCTCGGTGGAGCAGGGTTATGACCCACGCGACTTCGCGTTGTTCGCCTTTGGGGGTGCCGGGCCGCTGCATGCGAACGCGCTCGGGCGCTTGATGGGCACCTGGCCGGTGATCATCCCGCCCGGTCCCGGCGTGCTGTGTGCCTACGGCGACGCGACCACGCGCTTGCGCAATGAGGCCTCGAAGACCTACCTCCGCAAATTCTCCGCCACCTCGAGTGCGGAGATCCGGGGCGAACTACTGGCCCTTGCGGCGAACGCTAGCGCCACGCTGCTTGAGGGTGAGTTGACCGACGCGTCCCTTACGACGAACTATCAACTGGATCTGCGCTATCACGGCCAGGGCCTCACGCTCACCATCGACATGGAAGAATCAGACCTGGACCAAGCGTTGGAGATCAGCGGGCCGCGTTTCGATCTGCTGCACGAACAGCTTTTCACGTTCGCGCTACCGGTGGAGAAAGAAGTGATTAACTTGCGTGCCGTCGTGCAGGGCCCACCCCCACGCGTTGCCGCGCAACAAGTCCCGCGCGGCAACGCGGATCCAAGCGCGGCAATTTATGCCGAACAAATGGTGACGATGGAGGGCGCTGCACATACGGCACAAGTTTATGACCGCAGCAAGCTTGCCGCTGGCAATCGAATCTGTGGCCCCGCCATTGTGACCGAAATGGATTCCACCACCCTGATCCTGATCGGACACACGGGTGAGGTGGATAATTTCGGCAATCTCTTTATCCGTCCGAGCTAAGGAATTCGGTCATGCCGGCGCAAATTGTCGAAGCGAACCTGACGCCCTTGCAGCGCATCCCGGTGGACTCGATCACCCTCGACATCCTCGAAAATGCGTTGAAGAACGCGCGGGTGGAAATGGATGCAGTGCTGTTCCGGACTGCCATGTCGCCCGGCATCCGTGAACAGCATGATGCCTTTCCGCTGATCGCGAGTCGCCACGGGAAGATGGTGGTGGGACAGTTCGGCTCGTTTATCCACGGCTTTGTCGCGGGCTACGACGGCACCATCGAAGATGGCGATATCTTCCTCACCACGGATCCCTATAGCTGCAACGGGGCGATCAGCCATGCCAACGACTGGTTGGTGCTATTGCCAATTTTCAAGGAAGGTCGCTTGATCGCCTGGAGTGCGATGTTTGGGCACATGACGGATATTGGCGGCAAAGTGCCCGGTAGTCTGCCAACTGATGCGCGGCAGATTTTCGAAGAAGGGATTGTGGTGCCGCCGGTCAAAATCTACCGGCACGGTGAACTCCAGGGGGACTTGCTGAAAGTGATTCTGCACAACTGCCGGTTGCCGCAGTGGAACCGTTCGGACTTCAATGCCATTGTCGCGGCCTGCCGCATCGCGGCCCGGCGCTGCAATGAACTTTCCGCGCGCTTCGGTGACTCCCTGTTTTATTCGGCGCTGGAGGAATTGCTCGAGCGGAACCGGCGCGCCATGGCGCAGTTGATCAAGCAGACCATTCCGGAAGCCCCGCAGTCTTTTGAAGATTATATTTGTGACGATGGCATGGGCACCGGACCGTACAGGATCGCGTGCCGCATGTGGCGCGAAAATGATCGTGTCATTTTCGATTTTGCCGGCACGGACGCCCAGTCCGCCGGTTCGATCAATTTCTATCTCAACGAAGAGATGTTCAAGATGTTCTGCGGCGTGTTCATGATCATGGTGTTCGATCCCCAGATCATGTTCAACGACGGCTTCTACGATTTAATGGAAGTGCGGATCCCCCAGGGATCGCTGTTGAAACCCCGTTTCCCCGCAGCGCTCTCGTGTCGCACCCACGCCTTGGGTCGCATTTTTGATGTGATCAGTGGCTTGCTCGGCCAGGGCAATCCGGATTTTCTGTGTGCTGCTGGCTTCTCGGACAGCCCGCATCTCATGTATTCCGGCCATGATCGACAGGGCGAGTGGTTTCAGCTGTATCAGATCAGTTTTGGTGGCATCCCTGGCACCCCCTTCGGTGATGGGGCGGATGGCCATTCTCTGTGGCCGAGCTTTGTGAATGTGCCGAACGAATATCTCGAAGCGTATTTTCCATTGCGGATCGAGTTCTACGAAACCATTGCCGACTCGGGTGGCCCCGGCAAACATCGCGGTGGTAATGCGCTAAGCGTCGGGTATCGCTTTCTCGAAGCCGGTGAAATCTCAATTCACGACGATCGCTGGCTCACCTTTCCGTGGGGCGCGAATGGCGGTGCACCAGGGCGTCGCAGTCGCAAAGTCCTCGTTCACGCCGATGGCGCCGAGCAAATCCTGCCGTCGAAATGCGATCGAATCATCGTCACTGAGAATGATCTGCTGCTATTCGAAACCTGGGGCGGTGGCGGCTGGGGCGAACCGTGGGCGCGCGATGCGGCGTTGGTGGCGCGCGACGTTAAACGCGGCTTGGTCACGGCGGAAGGTGCACGCCGCTACGGCGTGGTGCTGGATCCGGTAGGTCAAGTTGATGAAAGCGCGACAGCGGCACTGAGAACAGCGCTAAAATTGGGTCGCGAAACGCGACCGGTGTTTGACCGCGGTGGCACCTTAGAGGAGCTTAAGGCGCGGTGCTTGCGCGAGACGGGTCTGCCGCCGCCCGCGTCGCCCCGCGCGCGCATAGGATTAAATCCAAGAATCCAAATCTCAAGGAATTCCACATGAATAGCCCCGCGTCAGTCCCTAAGCTCACGATTGCCGAGCAACTCGCGATAATCGTGGGCCGCGATCATTGCATCAACGATTTATCACAGCGACGTTTCTATTCCACTGATCTCAGCTTTCTCCCCGGCGAGATCGCGGATCTGGTCGTGCGGCCAGCGAATACCGATGAGCTTGCTGCCTGTGTCACGCGCGCGGCAGCCGCCGGTATGGCGGTGGTGCCGCGCGGCGGCGGTATGTCCTATACCCAGGGCTATCAGCCTGAGCGCAGCGACAGCCTATTGATCGATCTACGGCGCATGGATCAGATCCTCGAGATCAACACCGAAGATATGTTCGTGCGCGTCCAGGCGGGATGCACGTGGAAAAAATTATTTGAAGCCCTGGGTGCTGTGAATTGCCGCACGCCTTATTTCGGTCCGCTCTCGGGAATGTACGCCACCATTGGTGGCGCGCTTTCCCAAAACAGTTTGTTCCTGGGTTCGGGGCTGTATAACACCGTCGCCGAGAGCGCCTTGGGACTTAAAGTGGTGTTGGCCGATGGCAGCGTGCTCCAGACAGGCTCAGCGGCGCACAAGCACAGCAACGGTTTTTGGCGGCATTTTGGACCCGATCTCACGGGGCTCTTTACGGCGGATAACGGCGCGTTCGGCGTCAAGGCGGAAGCGACTTTACGCTTGATCGAAGCGCCGGCGGTCACCCTTTTCATGTCCTTTGGTTTTGAAAATCTCGCTGACATGCTGACGGTGCAAACGATTCTCGCCCGCAAGCGGATCTGTGCCGAGTGCTACGGCTTCGACCCGTACTACAACAAGAGCTTTGAGGGGCAGGGCTTCACTTTTAAGGAAGGGCTGGCCGTGCTGGCGGATGTCGTGAAGAGTGAAGGGGGAATCAAGGGCCTGTGGAGCTCCTTCAAAATCGCCGCAGCGGGCAAGTCGTTTTTGCGCGAGGTGAATTATTCGCTGCACATGACCTTTGATTCCTACGACAAGGAGGTTGCCCACAAAGCGCTCCAGCTCGCGCGCCAGGTGTGCCTCGAGCACCACGGGCATGAGATCGATAACACCTTGCCAACCGTGTTTCGGGCGCATCCCTTCGGTGGGGTGCGGACAGTATTACTTGGCGCAGACGGCGAAGTCTGGATCCCGATCCACGGCTTTATGCCACTGTCGAAGGCGGTGGAAGTGGGCGCCGCTACGGAAGCCTTTCTGGCCGAGAATCGCGCCTTGATGGCGCAGCATGGGATTAAGAGTTCCTATCTCACGTGTTTTGCGGGCACTGAGTTTGTGATCGAGCCATCGCTCTATTGGCACGATCAACTCGGTGATTTCCGACTGTCCCTGATCGAGCCTGAATTCCAGGCCAAATGGAAAGACATTCCAGCGGACAACGCGACGCGCGCGGTCGCCTTGAAGCTCCGTGATGGTTTGCGGGATCTGTACGATCGGCATGGTTGCTGCCATCTCCAACTCGGCAAGTACTATCCCTACCAGGATTTGATCGCGAACGAGCCGATGAAGCTGCTGCTGCAAAATCTGAAAGATGCGGTGGATCCCACGCATCGCATGAATCCTGGTTCGCTCGGGCTGTGAAACTAATTCGTAAGGCGTATGTCGACTGCTCGGGCGGCCAGATCCATTACCGGTATGTAGACGGCCCGGGCACGCCGATCGTGTTCCTCCAGCAAACTGCGTCGAGCTCCAAGATGTACATCAAAGTCATGGAACAGCTCGCGGGTGACCATCGGATGGTGGCGTTCGATACCCCTGGTTTTGGTGAATCCTTCGATCCCGTCGCGCCACCCACGATTCCTGAGTACGCGGAATGGTTGATTGAGGCCATCGATGGCCTGGGGCTTGAACGCTTTCATGTCTTCGGTCACCACACGGGCGCTTGTTTGGCTGTGGAACTCGGCGTGCGCTATCCCGCGCGGGTCACTTCCTTGATGATGGTCGGTCCCGTGCCGCTGACCGCCGAGGAACGCCACGAATTCAGTCAGCATTTCGGCGCCCCGATTGCACCTACTGCCGACGGCAGTTACTTACGCGAGACCTGGGAATATCTGCAGACCTTGGGCGCGCAGGGGGATTTAGCGCTGCATCACCGCGAATTGATCGATACCACACGGGCCTACCGGGGGCGGTCGCTGGCGTATGGTGCGGTTTGGCAACAGGACTGGACCGCACTCTATCAACAAGTGCGCTGCCCGATGCTGTTGCTCTGTGCCGAAGACGATGTGTTGTTTCCTTTTTTTGGCCGCGCACAGGCACTGCGGCCGGACGCGCAAGCGGTGATTTTGCAGGGCGCCAACTTCGAGCCGGATCTGGACAGTGCGGGGACGGTGGCGGCAATTCGGAATTTTTTAGCGAACCAATTTGCATAGGAGTGGGTCATGAAGCATGCACAGGAAAGTCAGCGACAGGTTGAGCACCGGGTGTTGCCCGCCACCACCCACGATGAGTATGCGCGCCA
>CAMATU010000173.1 GCA_945861225.1 Klebsiella pneumoniae | reverse complement strand
ATGCGGCCGGCCTCAATCTTGGCCAGGTCGAGCACGTTGTTGATCAGCCGTAGCAGGTGCTTACCGCTGTCCTGGATGTCCTGCAGTGGCTCGCGCATGTCGGACGGCACTTCGCCGTAGACCTCGTCGAGGATCATCTCGTTGAAGCCTAGGATCGCGTTCAACGGCGTTCTCAATTCGTGGCTCATGCTCGCCAGGAACTGCGACTTGTGCTGGCTCGCTTCTTCGAGCTGGCGGCTTTTGTCTTCGATTTCGCGGAACAGGCGCTCGTTTTCGATCGCGATCACGGCCTGATCAGCAAACGTGGTCAGCAGCGCGCGCTCCTTGTCCGAGAACGGGCGTGGGGGCACGCGGTTCACCACGAGCGTCCCGACGCGACGCCCCTCCCATAGCAACGGCGCCATCAAACAGGAGTAGTCGCCTATTGTCTCGTAGGTACGGCCTACCGCGGGTGACGGGTTCTCCAGCGCAGACACCCGAGGAATGTAAATCGTTAAAAAGCGCCTGACAGCTATCCAGAATCTTCTCGAACACCGGCTGCGCATCCGCGACCGAGCTGCTAATTACCCGCAGCACTTCGGCCGTCGCAGTCTGCTGTTCCAGTGCCTCCTGAGTCTCGCGAAACATCCGCGCGTTCTGGATGGCAATGGTGGCTTGATCCGCGAAACCGCCGAGGAGCCTGACTTCCTGGTCAGAAAACGCACGGGGCGGCCAGCGGTTGCAGGCGATCCCGCCGATGAGACGATTCTCCCAAATCAGCGGCAGGACAAGAAACGAGAAGTCACCGACGAGCTCATAGGTGCGCTGAACGGTGCGCGGCCGCTCCGTCATCGCCGACACTGCCCTAATATTCACCACTCGCCGCTCCGCCATTACCGTGGAGTAGGTGCTCTCGGCGATCGGCATGGGCCATACGGTCCTGACGACCTGCTCCGCCAGCTGCCCCCCACGAAAGCCCACGTTCTCAACTTCGCCTTCCCGCTCGACGAATATTCCGATCAACTCTGCTTTCAAAAGCGTCTCGCAGCGGTCCAGAATCTTCTCGTAGACCGGTTGCGGATCGGTCATCGAGGTGCTGATGACCTGTAGGACTTCGGCGGTCGCCGTCTGGTGTTCCAGCGCCTCCTGGGTCTCGTCGAACAAGCGCGCATTCTCAATGATGAGCACCGCCTGATCGGCAAAAGTCTGCAGTAAATCTACGAGGCGTTCCGGAATTTCGCCGATGGTGGCAAAGGCCAGGGAGAAAGCGCCGATACAGTCGCCGCCGCGCAGTAACGGCAAGGCAATCCCACTCTTTGCCCGGCTGATGACTTTCCTGCGCCACTCGTCGTCCACTCGCAGGACGGTAGTCGCGTCCGGCGCCTGCGTCACCCGACGATCGAGAATCGAACACCCGATCAGGGTCGAGCGATCGGGCTTGTGCGGCCCCATGACCGGGAATGATCGCGCATCGGCCGCCTCTTCCGCGGTCAAGCCGCGGGTGGCGACGTTGCAGACCAGTTCGCCGTCATAGCGGCTGACGAAACCATAGAGTGCGCCGCTGATCGCCTGCGCCCGATCGAGGAGTAATTCGAACAACAGGCCCGGGTTGCCGGGCGCTTGCGCCATGGCGCGCAAGACTTCGCCCACCGCTCGCTGATAGGCGGCAGACTCCGCCGCCAGTGCGGCCTCACGCGCATGGCTCGCGGCGAGTTCTTGCGCGAGTTGCGCCATTGTTTCTGCAGTAGGGGCGCTCATGAGCGCGACGCCAACGGAGTTTCGGGGAGCAACATCACGGCCATGAGTGAGATCTTCTTGGTTGACGGATCTGACGGCGCGGGTAGCCGCCCGTGGATCTTCCCTGGGGCTTCCCTCGCCCACCTGCCGCGGCGATGGGCGAGGGCGGTCCGGTTTAAGCATGGGGCCTCGAACCGATCATACCTAGGCGCGTTCCGCCACAAAAGTGACTCAGGCAGTTGCCCCGGTTGCTGGTGTCAGGTGGGCAAGTTGGCAAGTTGGGCCAGGATCGCGGAGATGTTCTGCACAATCTCGCGAAGCAAATTGTCGCGCCGAAAAGATTTGGCCGCACGGATGAGGTGTCCGGGCTGGTGGCTTTCCTCGCTTCGGATCGCGCTTCTTTTATGACCGGCAGCAATTACGACGTGGACGGGGGACTCGCGAAATCCATCTGAACAGGCGCTTTGTGCCGCCCATTTTATGCCGGGGACAGTTTGCTAAGTCGTCCCTGAAAAAAACATTCTGGACGGCGCCAAAACCGCGCAGAGATACGAAGTCAGGGAGTGTTGGGGTGATCGCGAATAATCGGTGCCGTTATTTGCGGCGATCGGTGTGAGCGGCAGGCGAGTGAGTTTAATCCCCACGTGCTTGCCAGGTTACTGACGGGCCCCGCTAGAATGGTCGGATGAAATGCCCGAGCTGCCAACACGAGAATCGGCCGAACGCCAAGTTCTGCGAGGAATGTGCAGCGTCTTTTAGTCGAATCTGCGGCGGCTGTGGCAGCGAGCTTCGACCGAGCGCAAAGTTCTGTGACGAATGCGGGGCTGGCACCACGGCACCGCCCGCGCGGCCGGGTCCGTCGGCGACACCGGAACGATCACCCCGCGCCTACACCCCCAAACACCTCGCTGACAAGATCCTGCAATCGAAGTCGGCATTGGAAGGCGAGCGCAAGCAGGTCACGGTGCTGTTCGCCGACATCCAGGGTTCGATGCAACTCGCGACTCAACTCGATGCCGAGCACTGGCATGAATTGCTCGAACGTTACTTCGCGATCCTGACCGATGCGGTGCATCGCTTTGAAGGCACGGTCAATCAATACACCGGCGACGGCATCATGGCGCTGTTCGGCGCGCCGATTGCACACGAAGACCATGCCCAGCGTGCGTGTTATGCAGCGTTGCAAGCCCGCGACCACTTGCGCGCGTTTGCCGACGAGCTGCGTCTGACGCAGGGCCTCAATTTCAGTTTTCGGATTGGGATGAATTCGGGCGATGTCGTGGTCGGCAAGATTGGCGACGACTTGCGCATGGACTACACCGCGCAGGGCGCGACGGTTGGGATCGCGCAGCGCATTGAGCAGCTCGCGGCGCCCGGTCACGTGTACTTGAGCGGCGCGACCGAGCACCTGGTCGCGGGCTATTTTCAGTTGCGCGCGATGGGCAAGACGGATTTGAAGGGTCTGGCCGAGGCGCTGCCGCTGTTCGAACTGGAGGCGACCGGCAGTGCGCGCAGTCGGTTAGATGTCGCCGTCAGTCGCGGGCTCTCGCGCTTTGTCGGCCGCACGGCCGAGATGCAGACGTTGGAAGCAGCACTCGCTCGCACGCAGCGTGGCCACGGTCAGGTGATCGGGATAGTCGGTGAGCCCGGTCTCGGCAAGAGTCGATTGTGTTTCGAGTTCATTGAGCATTGCCGGCGCCAGAAAATCCCGGTGTTCGAAGCGCACTGCCCGGCGCACGGCAAGAACATTCCCTTCCTGCCGATCCTCGAGTTGTTCCGCAATTATTTCGGCATCAAGACTGACGACGACGCGGCGCAGGCGCGGAAGAAGATCGCGGGAACCTTGCTGCTGCTTGATGCCGCGCTTTCGGAGAGCCTGCCCGCGCTGTTCGAGTTTCTGGGGGTGAGCGATCCGAATCACCCGTTGTCGTCGATGGATCCGGAGGCGAAGCAGCGCCAGTTGTATGAGCTAATGCATCGTGTGATCCGCGCGCAGGATGCACAGGGTCAGGTGACGGTGACGTTGATCGACGATCTACACTGGATCGATGCCGGCTCAGATGGGTTCGTGAATCAGCTGGTCAGTGCGGTGGCCGGACGGCGGAGTCTCATCGTGCTGAACTTCCGGCCTGAGTACAGCGCCGCCTTCGCGGCTAAAGCGCATTACCAGCAATTGCCGTTGGTGCCGCTGGGTGATGCGCCGCTGCGCGAGATGATCGCGGATTTGATTGGCCGCGATGAATCGGTGACTGAACTGTCCACGCGCATCATCGACTGGACGAGCGGCAATCCGTTCTATGCCGAGGAATTGATCAATTCGCTGATCGAAGCCGGGGATCTGCAAGGATACTTGGGTCACTACCGGCTGACGACGGCAATTGAACGTCTGGTGGTGCCGACCAATGTCCGTGCCGTGTTGGCCGCACGCATTGATCGACTACCGGAAGCCGCGAAGCGTTTACTGCAAGCGGCAGCGGTGATCGGCAAAGAGTTCAGTGGCCCGCTGCTTGAAGCGGTGACTGATCTCGCAATGAACGAACAAGCCGCTGCGCTGGAGCGGCTGAAGGCCGGCGACTTCCTCTACGAACGCGCGCTGTATCCCATCTTCGAATACGCGTTCAAGCATCCATTGACGCATGAAGTCGCGTACCAGTCGCAGTTGCAGAGCCGCCGCGCTGTGGTCCACGCGGCAGTGGCACGCGCGCTCGAAGCACAGGCCGGTGACAAGCTCGATGAACAGGCGGCGCTGCTCGCGCATCATTGCGAACTCGCCGGTGAAATACTGAATGCCGCGCGTTGGCACAAGCGCGCTGCGGAATGGGCCGGACTGAACGACATCAACGCGGCGCTCTACCATTGGCTGCGCGTCCGCGCGCTCGTGCGCGGCACGGGGGACGATGCGGAATCGGTTGCGTTGACCGTCCTGGCGTGTTCGCGGGCATTGACACTCGGTTGGCGCCTGGGTGAGTCGGTGGCGGAATGGTCAACGCTCTTCGAGGACGGCTGTGTTGCCGCGGAGCGTGCGGGCGACTTGCCGGCGTTGTCGATGCTCAACGGAAACTGGAGTGCGATAAGTGGTTTAAGCCGCGGAAGTGCCGGCGAGTATGTCCGGTACGCGCTGGCGTCGGTGGCAATCGCCGATCGCACCACTGATGCCGCGCTGCATTGCGCATCCCGTGCTTGGCTCACTTATGCGCACTGGTATCGTGGTGGGATGGACGAGGCTGTACGCGTGGCAGGCGAGTTGATTGTGCTGGCCAGGGGCGACCCGGATCTCGGTGCGACGATGGCGGGATTAAGCCCGTTGATTGCGGCCTACCAGACGCGCGCCTATATCACCGGTTTCAGTCGCTATCCGGAGCTGGGTCTGGAAGAGTCGCGGCGCGTTCGTCAGTTTGCGTTGGACCGCGGCTATCGCGACATGGCAGGCTTGCTGACGGTCGTGGAAGGCGAAATCCTGTACGCGTCTGGCCGCACGGATGGCATCGGGGCCGTGGCGCAAGATGCGATGTCGCTGGCGAAGGACCGCGGCGCAGCGATGGAAATTTTGGCTTCGTGCACCTTATGCAATGCACTCTCGATACAGGGGGATTGGCAATCGATGTTGCAGGTTGCGACCGATACGCTACGGCGGATTCGGGACAGCGGTACCCTGGGTTTGTGGGAACCCAGTTTTCTTGCGCACATCAGCACGGCCCATATTGGACTTGGCGCGTTTGCAGTAAGTCGTACTGTCGCGATGCAAGCAGTCGATTTCATGCGCGGCTCGCAATGCGTGTTCAATCCCTATGCATATGCAGTCCTCGCGCGCGCCCAACTCGCCCTGGCAGAGCCCGCTGCGGATATTGCGAGCACACTCGATGAGTACGAAGCACTATTAACGCGCACCGGCTTTCATGTCTACGAAGGCGAGCTGCACGAATTGCGCGGACGTCTGGCTGAACGCGAAGGTCAGCACGCCGATCATGCCGCCGCGCTGGCCCGTGCGCATGCGTGCTACACCCGCTTCGGCATGACCGCGCAAGCGGCGCGGATCGCGGGTCTGCAGGCGTAAGACTCCGACAATCAACTGTAGGTTGCTGTGAAAGAGTCGTTGATTATAGACGAGTGAGTTCCTCGCCCTATGGACGATTAAAAGGGAGGCGCTAAACGCCTCAGCCGCTTAAGCGACGGTCGGTAGTAGACCGTGCTTTTGGAGCTGTCGTATCCAGCGCGAGGCATTGCGCCGCGTGCGCAATGCCTCAAAGTCAACGCTATGGTCGCGATAAGTTTCGTGGCGACTGAGCATGAGATAGATGACTTTGATCATTACTTTTAGCCGGGCGCGCCCGGCAACAGCCCGAGCATCCGCCAGAATGGGACGCCGGCCGCGATCGCCGCCAAGTAGATAATGCCGTAGGCCCATGCCATCGGCCGCGCTTGACGATGGGTGAAGGCCTGCTCCTTCGTTCCGAAGTAGAGCGCGAGGTAGTACGCACTCTGGTAGGGCATGAACCAAACACTCACCGCAGTCGAAAGCACGATTAACACCACCATCGGGTTGATCCCAGCCGCCGAGGTAATCGGCACCACCGTGAGCACCAAGAGTGAGACCAGGGGAATGCTCGGCAGCACGAACCTCGCGGCGTAGATCGACAGTGCCAGAAGCAGCAACAGGGCCGTCGGGTAGTGGACCAGCGGCGCGAGGGTCGGCTCGATCAGCTGGATAAACCAGGTGTCGATCCCGAGATGGCGCACCACGCCAGTCAAGCTCAGCACCGTGCCGAGATAAAACAGAAAATCCCAGTAGATGCTGGCGCGAAACGCTCCTCGATCGAGCATATTGGCCGCGAGCAAGACGGTAAGCCCACCCATCGCCACCCACGCCACGTCGATGCCGTGAAACGGATTCGTGAGCCAACCGACAATTGCCGCACCGAGTACAAGACCGTTGACGATCTCGGCGCGCGACACTTTGCCCAGCGCCTCCAGCTGCGCATCGAGCGTCTCGCGCGAAATCCGCGGGCTTTGCTCCGGGCGGTAGATTAAAAGCGTAACGACGAGCCCGCCGACGAACGTGACCACCGCCAGTGGCAACGCGGCCACGAACCACGCCAGCCACGTTATCTCGCTCTGCGCGGCGGCCGGCAACAGTGCGCGTCCGAGCAGATTCTCTGCCGCACCCGTCAAGAAAAACGGGCTCATCTGCCCGAAGCCGAGCACCGCCGCCATTGCGATCGACGCCGAACCCCGGCTCCGTCGGTTGAAGCCAAGCGAATCGGAGAGCGCTAGGGTGATCGGCGCGGCGATCGCCACGCCCGAGGTGACGTCTGGCACACATGAGGTGATCGCCGTGCCGCTCAAGGCAAGTCCGGTGACTTGCCCAACGTGGGTGGGCGGAAATCCCCGAATAATTTGCAGCGCCATACGAAAGAGGAGTCCCGATGCCTGTAGTCCGGCCGCGATGCCCAGCACACCGGTGATGAGAAAGAACGGGCTGCTCGTGAATCCCGAGAGGGCGACCTGCGAGGGCACGACCCCTAGCACAATCCAGGCAAGCATCATTCCAAGGCCGACGACATAGTCGGGCAACGTGTCGCGCGCCCAGAGGACGACCGCTGCGGCGAGCAACGCGAGCATCTGCTGCCCCTCGGATGCGAGCGCAGGCATCGGGATCACGAATCCAACGACCCATGCGGCGATTGCCGCCAGCCCGAACTCCATGATGCGGGTGCGTTTTTGTCCAGATGCGTTGGCGATGCTTGCCGTCGTGTCGCCCGGTGCGCGGAGACGCGCGATGCGCAGACGCAGTTCGCCGATTCGTGAATCCTGCTCCGGCGCGCGCGGTACGCGCGCGATCCAAGCGCCGAGCTGCGCCACGCCCGCCCCCGCCGCCAGCTCGCGAAGGTGAGTTGTCATCTCGGTTAGAACTGCATCGGGCTCATTGGCGGCCAGCCAATGTTCGATCGCTTGCGGGCGTTGCGCGGCTCGCGCCAGGGCGGTGGCCGCTTGCCGATGCAGCCCCTTCACGCCGTCCTCCCCAATCCGCTCGAGCAACTGCTTCTTGAGGACTTCGCGCACTCCTGGAATGAAGCGTGCGCCATGCTCGCTCTGCTCGACGAGATCAGCACGCACGGCGAGGCGTGCGATGAGCGGGTCGGCGGAGCCAGCCCCGAGCAACGCCGCAACCGCAGGGGGCTCGAGTGTCTCGAGGATCGATAACTTTTCGAGGCCAATAAGCTCGGCGGGTGACTCGTGCGCAACCGTGACGGTCGCCTGCGCGCGCGAGTTTTGCCTGAGCCGCGCTATTTGCCGATTCTCCGCATGCAACCGGTCTAGCACGACCCCGGTGAAGTGCAAGATAAGCCAGGGGTTCTCCTCGATGAGCGAGGTGAACTTGTCCTTTGGCAAGCGCCACAGCTCCACTGGGGTGCGGGCAACGATGGTCGCCGAGCGGCGACGTTCCTGGAATAACGCGGCCTCTCCAAACCCGTCATTGGCCCCCATGGTATCGACCAGTTCAGGTTCACCGCTCGTCCCGTTGACGTAGACCAGAACCTCCCCCGAGCGGATCACAAAAAAGTCAGTCGCGATCTCGCCCTCGGTGCAGACCACCGTCCCCGGTTCGACGCCTTCCTCGCGCAGATCCGCAATGATCTTGGCGAAGCTCCCGGATGGGAGCTCAGCGAATAACGGAAAGCGACGCAGGACGACCGCGAGTGATTCCATAGTGCCGGGCTAGCGCCCTACCTCAATTTTCTGGTTCGTTCGAATTTGCGCGCTTAACCACGGAGCCCGGCCTCGTCCCGGTCCTCCGGCCAGCTTCTGGAGGGAGGAAAGAATATCAGCCTCGTTTTTCCAATCCGAAAGGAGATCCGCCGGCGCTGCCGGGGAGGCAGTAGAAGTTTGTCAGCACCTGGGGTCCAGCGAGGAAACTCACGGCCCATGAGCCGCCTAAGCACACGGGCAGGAGAATCACGATGGACAAGTGTGAGAGCCTAAGTCACCCGAAATGAGACTGCAAATATCACGTAGTGTTTATACCGAAATGCCGGCGCAAGAGTTTGTACAGCGAACTCCGGCGACACCTGGGTGAGGTATTTCGGCAGTTAGCGGGGCAGCAGGAGAGTCGGATCGAAAAAGAACATTTGATGCCGGATCATGTACACATGACGATAGCGATCCCGCCGAAGCACGCGGTGTCGCAGGTGTTGGGTTATAGCAAAGGGACATGCGTGCTACACCCGCTTCGGTATGACGGCGCAAGCGGCGCGGATCAAGACACTGCAGGCGCAAGCGCGCGATACTTAAACGTCTGGTTTGCAAACTCACGCCAACCGGCGACACTGCCCGAAACCTGAACATTCTTAGGTTGCCTCCAGGAGGACAGCATGTATAAACGTATCGTGGTCGCTTACGACGGTTCTGAGTCCGGCCAAAAAGCGCTATTCGATGGCTTCGACATTGCCCAGTGGAGTCATGGCGAGTTATTCCTGATTGCCGTTATGCCGCAGCTTAGTACGGCGATTTTCAGCATGGAAGGCGGGCTTTACGAAGGCGCGAGCGAAGCACAAGACCCGGAAAATTACCGCGCGGTGCTCGATGAAGGGCTGCGCCGGATAAGTGGCCTTGGGGTCACGGCCACGGGTGAAGTTCTGACCGGGGATTCGGTCGAGGAAATCACCCACTATGCACGCAAGATAGCCGCCGATTTAATCGTCGTCGGGCATAAGCATCAGGATGGGTGGGCGGCGCGTTGGTGGAGTGGATCGAAGTCGCCAGC
Source organism: Klebsiella pneumoniae (assembly GCA_945861225.1). Classification (GTDB taxonomy): domain Bacteria; phylum Pseudomonadota; class Gammaproteobacteria; genus CAIKBL01. The sequence goes on along the minus strand of CAMATU010000173.1, from coordinate 180 downwards.
CTTGATCGAGCATGCGCACTGCAGCGTGCTCGTGGTGATCACCGCATAATCGAACGCTGTTCCTACCATTACCCACGAGGAGGGTTTATGTCCTACGTTCGAGCTAAGCAATCTTCATACGTAGGATCTTTTAACGCATTGATTAATGAACTTTATTGATTTTCGTCGATCTGATCTCGC
>CAMATU010000172.1 GCA_945861225.1 Klebsiella pneumoniae | reverse complement strand
TGCTCTCTCTGCCTGTTAGCGATCAGCGGGTTACGGCCCATCCGATATATCGCGCGATGTAGTACCCGCATGATCTTGTGATCGGTCATGAGCACGTCATTGATGTCGTGCGTAGTCGTTGCCAGTGTCGGCGACAATGTCTAGTGGCGAACGGGAATCTTGACGTATTACGGAACCAGCATATGAAGCACAGCATTCGGAGAATCCTGATCGCAAATCGCGGCGAGATCGCGGTGCGCATCGCGCGCACGGTGCGTGATCTTGGCCTGGAACCGGTAATGGTGGCGGGCGAAGACGATCGTGACGGTCCGCATTGGTTGCGCGCCAAAGCACGCAGCGCGCTGCCCGGGCGCGGCGCGCGCGCCTATCTCGATGAGTCTGCGCTGCTGCGTGCGGCGGCGGACATGCACTGCGAAGCGCTGCATCCCGGCTACGGGTTTCTGTCTGAGAGCGCCGCCTTTGCTACCCATTGCGAGGCAGCAGGTCTGCATTTCATCGGCCCGCGTCCGGCCGAGCTGGCGCTGTTCGGTGACAAGATCGCGGCGCGCGGTTTAGCGGCTGAGCACGGCGTCGCGGTACTCGAAGGGTCTCTGGCGCTGCGCTCGCCAAGCGAACTGGCGCGCTTTACGAGTGGACTTGGCACTGGCGCGATTGCCGTGATCAAGGCGGCGGCCGGTGGCGGCGGGCGTGGCATGCAGGTCTTATTGCCCGACATCGATCCCGTCGCGGCGTTGGCCCGCTGTAGCGAAGAAGCACGAGCGTCATTCGGCGACGGCACCTTGTATGCGGAGCGCTTCATCGCCGATGCGCGGCATATCGAAGTGCAGATCCTGGGCGATGGTCAGGGCGGTATCGTGCATCTGTGGGAACGCGACTGCAGTGTCCAGCGACGGCATCAGAAGCTGATCGAGGTAGCACCGGCCCCCGCACTCGATGCGGGGCTGCGCCACCAGCTGCTGGATGCCGCATGTCGCATGGCGCAAGCGGTCACCTATCGCGGACTTGGCACGTTCGAGTTCCTGGTTGACGCCAGGACTGGAGATTTTTGGTTTATCGAAGCGAATCCACGGCTGCAGGTCGAACACACGGTGACCGAAGAAGTCCTGGGCCTCGATCTGGTCGCCCTGCAGATTCAGGTCGCGCAAGGCGCCACCCTTGCCGCCCTCGGACTCAGCGTTCCGCCGCCGGCCCCGAGGGGTTTCGCGATCCAGCTTCGCATCAACGCCGAGACCTTGCACGCAGATGGCAGTACCCGGCCGAGCGGCGGTCAGATTGGCGTTTATGAAGCGACTGGTGGTCCTGGTGTGCGGGTGGACAGCGGCGTGTACAGCGGCTATGAGATCAATCCGGGTTTCGATTCGCTGCTGGCGAAGTTGATCGTGCGGGCGCCGGGTTTGGATTTCGCGCAAATTGTGCGCCGGGCGGAAGCAGCAGCGGCCGAGTTCGCGATCGAGGGAGTAGCGACCAATCTGTCGCTGCTGCGTGCGATTTTGCGACATCCGAGCGTGACCGCCGCCCAGATGACTACGCGCTTGGTTGAACACGCGGCAGTGGATCTCACGCGCGTCGCGCGTGAACTCACAGCGCAACTTCAGCCGCGCGCAGTGCTCGCGCCCGCTAACGCGAAGACGAGCACGCAGGAAAGCGCAGCGCAGGCACCCGCCGGGACCTGTGCGGTGACAGCGCCGCTACGCGGCAGTCTCGTCGCCTACGAAGTCGCGCCCGGTGCACAGATTGTGCGCGGCGCGACCATCGCGGTGCTGGAGGCGATGAAGATGCATCACCTGGTGGAGGCGCCGGTTTCCGGACAGGTAGTCGCGCTGACGGCAAAGGTGGGTGACACCCTTGGCGAGGGTGAGCCGCTGTGTTTTCTGTTGCCCGATGCACACGAGCGCGCGCAGGCCGTGGATGCCGGGAGTATCGATCTGGACGCGGTGCGCGCCGATCTTGCTGAAGTGGTCGCGCTGCACGCGATCGGGCTCGATATCAATCGCCCCGTAGCGGTGGCCAAACGTCGCCAGCAGCAGGGGCGTACCGCGCGCGAAAATGTCGCAGATTTGTGTGATGACGGCAGTTTCATGGAATACGGCGCGTTGATGTTCGCCGCCCAGCGGCGCCGCCGCACCATCGAAGATCTCCGACTCAACACACCGGCCGATGGACTGGTGGCGGGAATTGGCACCGTTAACGGTACGGCATTTGGTCCGGACGCCGCGCGCTGCGCGGTGCTCGCGTATGACTACACTGTGCTCGCCGGCACCCAGGGCGCGATGAATCATAAAAAGAAGGATCGTCTGTTCGAACTCGCGCAGTCGTGGGCTTTGCCGGTGGTATTTTTCACCGAGGGCGGCGGCGGCCGGCCCGGCGACGTAGACGTGGAAGACATCGTGGGCTCCTGGCTCGATCTCCCCACGTTCTCGACCTGGCCGCAGCTGTCCGGCGTGGCACCGCGGATCGCTATCAATCACGGTCGCTGCTTCGCGGGCAATGCAGTGATCTTCGGTTGCGCCGACATCACCATTGCGACGGTGAACTCGAACATCGGGCTGGCCGGGCCGGCCATGATCGAAGGGGGTGGTCTCGGGCGGTTTACGCCGGAGGAGATCGGGCCAATCGAAGTACAAACGTTAAATGGCGTGGTGGACATCGCGGTGCAGGACGAGGCAGAGGGCGTTGCGGTTGCGCAGCGCTTGCTGGCCTGTTTCCAGGGCCAATGGCCAAATTTTGCATGCGCCGATCAACGCCGCCTGCGGCATCTGGTGCCAGAGAACCGCCTGCGGGTGTATGACGTCCGCGCGATCATCGAAACCTTGGCGGATACGGGCAGTGTGATCGAGTTGCGGCGCGACTACGGCATTGGAATCGTGACGGCCTTCATGCGCATCGAAGGCGCAGCGTTCGGTCTGATCGCAAACGATCCCCGGCATCTCGGCGGCGCGATCGACGGGCCGGGCGCGGAGAAGGGTGGTCGCTTCCTGCAGCTATGCGATGCCTTTGGTATTCCGATCATTTCGCTGTGCGACACGCCGGGCTTCATGGTCGGCCCGGACAGCGAAAAAACCGCCGCCGTTCGGCGTGGTTCGCGCCTGATTGTCGCCAGTGCGAATTTGACGGTGCCGCTGTTCACGGTCGTCACGCGTAAGGGCTACGGCCTGGGCGCACAGGCCATGGCGGGCGGGAGTTTTCATCGGCCGTTGCTCGCGGTGGCCTGGCCGACCGGTGAATTCGGTCCAATGGGTCTCGAAGGCGCTGTGAATCTCGGCTTCCGCAAGGAACTGGAGGCCGAGACCGATCCGGCTGCGAAGCAGGCGTTGTTCGATAAGCTGCTGGCGCGGATGTACGCGCAGGGCAAAGCAGTCGCCGTGGCCTCCTATCTTGAGGTGGATGCCGTGATCGATCCCGCTGAGACCCGGCGCTGGCTGCTGCGTGCGCTCCGGGCGGCAGGACCCGTGAAACGTGCGCAGCGCGCCTACATTGATGTGTGGTGAGTCTCGTGGTTGCTGCCGGCAGCCTCGATCTCAGTGCGTGGCGCGGTTATCCTCTGTCAACGGCGTGCATGCGCATGCTGGGATTTATTGCAATGGCGGGCGCTACTACGCGAGCGCCTATTTCGCCCGTGAACCCGGGTTATTCGACCAGGAGAATTCCCATCGAAATTGAAAAAGACGCGGCCAAGAAGTTCGCCATCGGCATCGCCGTGACCCATATCTACGGCATTGAAGTCGTGGCGGACACCCACGACCTCGCCCTCCTCAAGATGGATAGCTGGGTGCGCGGTAATTTGCCGGCCAACGAGTTGACGCCCAAGATTCGCAGCTCCGATCTAAAAGTGATTGGTCTCGGCGCCGTCACGGATGGCATGGTGGTCCAGGTCGGCGAGATCTCCACAGAAACCCGTACCGAAATGGCCTTTCGAGGCAAACTGCCTGAGACTGGCTGGCTCCACCTCTTCCCCGCTCCACCGAGCAGTATCCCTTAGCGCGCCCGCGGGCGTCGGCAGGATGCGCGTGTCGCTCATTCCTTGCCGGCGCGCCGCCGTGGCCGCAATGCGCGTCAGTGGGATCTTCGTCAAAGACGAGGCAACACTGTACTCGCTCGACCAAGTAACGTTTCGTCACTGCAAGGGGGCAGGCTGTGATCAAGCCCGAAGATAGCGAATTTCATTTCAAAGCCGATTCCCACTGGCAGTGGGTTGAAACGATAGCACTGCCCTTCAGCGTTCCCGAAGCCAATATCAACGGCATCATTTACGTGTTGACGAGGCCGATGCTCGGCGTCTGCGCGTGCGACATCACGATCATGGATCGCATCACGGAGCTGTGGGAAGAACAGCTCTACATCGACAATCAACAGCATCTGCCGTGCCCGAAGTCCTTGCTCGATTTCACGCTGCCCAATGGGCTCACAGTTCAGGCGACCGCAGCCCCCAATCGCTATCGTGTCAGCTATGAGGGCATCGACGACACGCGTTTCACGCTGGACTATGTTGGTCTGCATACGCCCTATGACGTGAATGATCCGGCGATGGATCCGACTGCGGCAAAACGCAATGGTTCCGCCTGGGATAGCGCCTGGTCGGGCCACTACGAATTGACTTATCACATCACCGGCGAGCTGGTGGTGCGTGGCCAGCGTTACACCGTGAATTGTGTCGATACCGGTGATCGCAGCTGGGGTCCGCGTGCGGAGCGCGACAACTCGCCGGTGATCTGGTGGCACGCCAGTTTCGGGCGTGATCTCACGCTGCATTTATTCACCGGGCATCACATCGCGCAAACCGCTGAAATGGGACCCCATATCAGTGGCTACATTCTGGAGCAGGACAAACTCTACGGGGTCACCGAATCGCGTGGCGTGCAGGAATACCGCAAGCTCGTGCCCATGGGTGGCGAGCTGGAGGTCACTGATATTCGCGGCAAGAAATCCTTGTTCACCTACTCGACCGTGAACAGCTGTCTGTGGGCGCCGTATCCATCGAATACCTATCTGCAAGCCTCGCTGCGCGTCAATCACGAAGGCAAGCTGGGCTATGGGGTGCAGCAGATCGGGTTGAGTCGTGCGTATCTGACGCGCCACCGCGACGCCATCCGCGCGCGCTATTGAGTGCTGCGCAAGCGTAAGGGTACGTAGTTACAGCCGATGTACACGAGGAAGTGCACGCCACGCAAAGCCACGAACAGCCACGCCAGGGATATCTGCACGCCATCCCAGCGGCCGTTTTGCAGCATCAACAAGCACAGCACATAAAATAGCAGCGGTACTTCGAGCAGATTCATAAATGTGCGGGCCGGGCGCTCAACCCATTCCTCGGGGGCGTTCTCTGCATAAGTTCTGAAGTAACGCACACTCGCTGCGCCGCGAATCACGGCCACATTGCGAAAGACCAACATTAGCAACCACACGATTCCGGTGAGGCCGACCAGCCAGCGTATCGGCTGGATCAGCTAGCGCGGGTCGGGCCCGCCGACGAGCACCGAGGGCGTCTTTTCAACCACGCTGAGAAGCACTGCAAGAAAGGCGACCAGCAAAGTCACCACGAGCGCGTATTGCCGGACAAGTGCTCGGTCCAGGTAATTCTCTCGTGTTCTAAATGGGTGCCGACCGTAGGCAGAGCGCCATATTGCCTGCACATTCAGCTGCCTCAATGGGAAGTGCTACGCGCTTCGTCTTCGAGCTTAATCAATCCATCAATCACTCACTCACATGCACGATGGGTCGGCGCTGCGGATCGGGCTCGGCTCTGCGCAGGATCTCGCGCGTCACCGGTGCGGTGTAGCCTTCGCCGAACACCATGTACTTCAGCAAAACCTCGGCAGCGATTATTTTCGTTTTCGCCAATAACCCGGGCGGCGATGTTGATGCGCGACTGCGGCGATTACGGGATTTTTGTCCAGCTCTCGATAGATCACGGAGTACGGGAAGCGTCGCACTAAAACTTGTCGATAATGCTGCCATGCCGGAGACCCGAGACCCGAGACCCGAGACCCGAGACCCGAGACCCGAGACCGGGGTTATCCACGATAAGACGAACAGCACGTTCGACTTCCGCGTTGAAGGCAAACCCGAGTCCGGCAACTTGGCGTTCGTAGAAAAGCGCGGCCTCACGAAATTCAGCGCGTGCCTCGTGATGAAATTCGGGATCGGTCACTTCAAAGCGCGACGAACTTCCGCAAACACCTCGGACGCAGGGATGGTGGCTATCAGTTTGTAATTGGGAGGCTAGGCGCCATTCGGATGGTGGTCAAGCTGCAGTAGCGTTCTTCGTCGTATCGAAAAATTTGCGGCGAAACTCCAACACGATGTCCCCTGATCAAAGGGAACGATGCGTACGTCCGGTTAATCCCGAACAGGACATTTTCTGACCGGTCGTCGCTGAACATTTCTGCCCTGGCACAGGGTGGCTAGCCGACGACGCTAATTTTTGAAAGCTCCCATGCCTGTTACGCCGATTCACATGGGACCTGCACTTGCTATCAAAGCGCTGTGTGGACGCTCCTTCAGGGTGCATTCTTTTGGTATATCTCAGATAGCTATGGACATTGAACCGCTCGTTCGCATGCTATGCGGCACCGAAGTAGTACAGGGTCCTACCCATACGGTTCTTGCGGCAATTTTGATTGCGTTCGCTGTCGTGCGCATTTCGCCACCGATCTGCCGACTTATCCTGCGCCGCTGGAATCGCGAGTTGGCGTTCCATCGACTTGACTGGTTGGCCGAGGACGCACGATTGGCTCGTGCGCCGATATTCGTCGGCGCTTTCTCCGGAACGATCTCCCACGTTGCGCTCGATTCTGAATAACCTCTCGCTGCGCCGTTCTTGGTCGTGGCCGTTTGTGCCGTGCCATCGTTCGCCTCCAGTAGGCTTAACTGGAGCGCTATTGTCCGCAGCTTAATCCTCAGCGAAGGTACGCCGAGGAGTTACCGGTTGCAGATAGACAGCCTTGGTCTCTCGCGTTAGCCTTGCAAAAGGTCTATTTAAGCCAGGTATAGCTAGAGTGAGGATCGCTTCAGACGTATTGAAGACCAGCACCGCCGAACTTCATAAGAGGGCCGAATCAACGCTGTTCATTAAGAATTTGCTGAGAGGTAAGGCAAGTAAGGGCAGCTACCTGACCTACCTTCGTTCACTGGCCATTGTTCACGCCGTCCTTGAACGAGCGATATCAAAGTCTGAGCACGGTGTGCTGAGAGCGATCTGGCGTGAAAACATGCGTAAGCTGCCCTTGCTAGAAGCCGATATTCAAGTGCTATGCGATGGAAAACTGAAGGACCAGACTCAGCCCATTTCCATTTCCTTGAAAATTGTTGAAGTCATTCGCTCTCTTGCTCTGCAAAATTCCGCAAGGTTAGCGGGATATCTTTATGTTCTGGAAGGCTCCACCAACGGCGGGACTCATACCCATCCCAGGGTGACCCAAGCCTTTGGGCTCGTTGGCGACACGGGAGTGAGATATCTCAAGAATTATGAAGAGGCTCAGCCGGAACATTGGCAAGCCTTCAAAGAGCGTCTGAATACGGCGGTCAAGACTGAAGCGGAAATTTCTGAAGCTCTTCAGGGCGCCAAAGACCTCTATGGCGGATTAATCGCGGTTTTGGAGGCGCTGGGCGCGACCACTGGATCGGAATGGGTAGAGCGGGTTCATGTGACGGCGATTAATCCCGAAGCTGGCAACCACAAAGCTCCTCAAGACGAGCTGGAAATAATGGCCGCAAAAGTGGCCGCTGATGTCTGCCTGGTCGGACTTCCTTATGTCAGCGCCAGGTACGGCGAACGCGGCATTCGTTACACCAGGAGCGATGGCGCTTGGTTGGCGACTTTGCCAGACTTACCCGCTGAAGTCGTCATGAAGCAGGTAAACTGGCTCGGTAAGCTTTTGAGCGCGCTTGGGATGCCCAGGTTTGCGCTGGAAATGCATCTCCGGGAGACGCAAAAAGCGCTGACTTCTTTTCTGCCGCACAACGGGTGCAAGTATGACGTGTTGTCGGCGGCGGCGGATCATCTGGAGTCCTTGCGCAACAGCGTAATTCCATTGGCGCTTCAGAACGAACTCAATCAAAAGTTCCTACACGGTTTGAATGAAGATTGGACCGGTAGTTTCAGGAATTTGTCGCAGATTCTGATTTCGGCGGTAGCAGACGAAGAAATCGATCATTTGGGAGCCCTGAAAAAAACGATTCAATGGATCACGAGCCGATCAAATTGGCCCGATCCTGTTATCGTTCAATGTCAGTCTCTGGTTACGGAGCTTGGCATCAGTACTGATGAGTCAGAGCCATGATTCGGTGGTGCAGTTATTGCCAATCTTTCATGGGTCAAAGTCAACCTCTGAACAGTTTCTCGTTTAGTCATGGAATCTGCGAGGACTGCAACAAATCCGTGCGAATGGGCAGAAAATGGACGAGAGAGATCGAGGCGATCAAGGAATTCTATGAGTCGATTCTTGGAAACATCCAAAACGGCATCTACGTCGAGCCGGCCAAAGTGTTGTCCGAAGGCAGGCGTCTGAAGCTACCCGTTTCAGACATGCTTCTGGGAGTATTGAATCCGTTGCTTGTTCAGGTAGGTCAATATTTCGAGGATGGACAAATATCAATTGAGAAAGAGCACCTATTTTCAAAAGCAATAAATGAAGTGATCGTGTTGCTGAGGGATGAGTCAGGCGGGAATTTGCGCGATGGCATCGTGCTGTTTTGCGCCAAAGAAAACATCCATTCGATCGGTTTGCATTTCTTGCAGATGCTTATTGTCCGAGAGGTTTCCGTGGATGTTGCGATTCTTGATCGTGGGCCCGAGACCTTTGATGAGTTCTTGAGTCTTATCGAGAAAAGTCGTCCAAAAGCAATTGGCGTGTCTTTTGCCTTGCCTACGCAGATAGATTACTTGAGGGAGCTCATTCATTGGGGCGACAGGTACAGGGACGAGTACAAGGGGGATTCCAGAGTCCCGGTGATTTTGGCGGGTGGACCGGCCTGTTCAGGGATAGCGAGCTTTCCAGGGGTAAGTGGGAAGGTATTCATAGCCGACGCATACGACACGAAGTCAACGCTAGGTTATATCGCGGGAATTCTTGGGACTGAGTCGTTGATTGAGAATAAACGCGTGTCTTTAGAGCCAGCAAGTGATGACATGGATGTCATGCGTATTCCGGCGAAGCCGGTACGCGATTCCGATTGATGCCGGTACGGCGTTCCGAAGTTAATCGGTAGGGTGAACGGGTGTGTGTTCTGTCGAGCACGATGCATCGCAAGACGCGCCACCGCGGAGGCAAAGCGCGGATCGCGTGCGATCGCCTGCTCGTAGTACTGCCGTGTTTCGGCAACCCCCTCGCGCGACTGCCAATTTTCATGCTGCTGGCCGAGCTGATAAAGGCTCCACGCATCGAGATCCTCAGTACCGCGCTGGCGCGCGCGCTCACCCTCCGCGCGCGCCGCATCCCCTGCCACTGACGCTGCGATTTTCGCGCTGATCTCGTCTTGCAAGACGAATAGATCGGTAACCTCTCGATCGTAGGTTTCAGCCCACACACGTTCGCCGGATACGGCATCGATCAACTGCGCGGTGACGCGAATGCGCGTGCCGGTGCGGCCTACACTGCCCTCCACCAGATAGCGAGCACCGAGTTCGCTGCCTACGTGCTTCAGATCCAGATTGCCGCCGCGAAATTGAAAGCTCGAG
>CAMATU010000171.1 GCA_945861225.1 Klebsiella pneumoniae | reverse complement strand
CTTTTTACCGCGAAACGGTGGTCAAGCAATTGATGGAGCGTTTTAACTACGCGTCTGTTATGCAGGTCCCGAGAATTACCAAGATCACAGTGAATATGGGGCTGGGCAAATCGGTCGGCGACAAGAAAGTGCTGGAGAACGCGGTCAATGACATGACCCTGATCACTGGTCAAAAGCCGGTTGTCACCAAGGCGCGCAAATCCATTGCCAACTTTAAGTTACGTGAAGGCTGGCCGATCGGCGCGAAAGTCACCATGCGGCGCACTCGCATGTATGAATTCCTGGACCGCCTGATCAGCATCGCCATTCCACGTATCCGCGACTTCCGTGGCGTGAACGGGCGGGCGTTTGATGGGATGGGCAACTACACGCTAGGGGTGAAAGAACAAATTATTTTCCCGGAACTCGAATACGACAAGGTAGACGCGATCCGTGGCATGGACATCTGCATCTCGACCAGCGCGCGGACCGATGAAGAAGGTCGTGCGCTATTACAAGCTTTTAGCTTTCCGCTGCGAGGATAAGGGACATGGCAAAGACTTCAATGGTGATGCGCGAAGTCAAACGCGCGAAATTGGTCAAGAAATTCGCGACCAAGCGCACGGCGCTCAAGAACACCATCAAAGACCCGAAATGTTCCTTCGACGAGCGCGAAGATGCGCGCATGAAATTGCAGCAGCTGCCACGCGACTCAAGCCCCATTCGTGGGCGTAGTCGCTGCCGCCTGACCGGTCGCGCGCACGGTGTTTATCGCAAGTTTGGGCTCGGACGCAGCGAACTCCGGCGCCTTGCGATGGAAGGTCACGTCCCGGGATTAGTGAAGGCGAGCTGGTAAACAAGGCCGAGTAAACGAATATGAGCATGCAAGATCCAATCGCCGATATGTTGACCCGCATCCGCAACGCGCAGGCGCGCGATAAGCGTGAAGTGATGATGCCGGCCTCCAAACGTAAAGCGGCGATCGCCGAAGTCCTGAAGAGCGAAGGCTACATTGCCAATTACCGCATGGCGGAAGGGACTGCGCACCCGCAGATGGTGGTTGAACTGCGTTACTTCAACGGGCGGCCAGTCATTGAAAAAATTCAAAGGGTGAGCAGACCAGGCTTGCGTGTTTATCGCGCGCGCGACGATTTGCCACGGATTGTCGGTGGACTTGGCATCGCGATAGTTTCCACCTCGCGTGGCTTGATGACAGATCGCGCGGCCCGCGCGGCTGGCATCGGCGGCGAAGTGCTCTGCTCCGTTTACTAGGACCTAGTCATGTCACGAGTTGCGAAAAAGCCCATCACCGTCCCGGCCGGCGTCGACGTCCAGATCAATGGGCAGGCGATTGCAATCAAAGGCCCCAAGGGGACCTTGAACTGCGACGTGCATCTGCGGGTGGCGGTCGCGCTGGCGGAAGGCGAAATAAAGATAGAGCCGCGCGATGAAACCCAGGATGGCAACGCACAGGCCGGAACCGCGCGGGCGCTGCTCAACAATATGGTGATCGGTGTGTCGACGGGGTTCGAGCGTCGACTCGATATCAATGGCGTGGGTTATCGCGCGCAAGCGAAGGGGACCGTGGTCAGCCTTTCCTTGGGGTTCTCGCATCCGGTGGAGTTCGCGGTGCCGGACGGTATTACGATCGAAACGCCCACGCAGACCGAAATCGTGATTAAGGGTATAGACAAGCAACGGGTGGGTCAGGTCGCGGCGAATATTCGGGCGTACCGCAAACCGGAACCCTATAAGGGCAAGGGCGTGCGTTATCGAAATGAGCAGATCCGGCGCAAGGAAGCGAAGAAGACCTAGTCAGTTGCAGCGGAAGGGGGCGCTGCGCTGCAGAGAAGCTGCAGACACCTACCGACTTCCCAACCCAAGTATTCGCGAATACAGAACATAAAGTGGACGACCGATGAACAAGAAACAAGCCCGTCACCGCCGCGCCAAAGAGACTCGGATGCACATCAGAGAGCTCGGTGCGGTGCGCTTGAGTATCCATCGCACGCCGCGCCATATCTATGCGCAGGTGTTATCGGTGGATGGATCGAAGGTGCTGGCCGCAGCCTCCACGGTGGAGAAGGATGTGCGCGCGTCCTTGGCGCACGGCGGCAATACTGCAGCCGCCGCGACAATCGGCAAACTCGTCGCGGAACGCGCAGTGGCAGCAGGAATCGACAAAGTGGCATTCGATCGCGCGGGTTTTAAGTACCACGGTCGGGTCAAGGCGTTGGCGGACGCCGCACGCGAACACGGCCTGAAATTCTAAGGCCAAAATTTTTAGGAGCGTTGAGTCCATGAGCGGTAGCGAAAACATCACGGAAAGCACGGAAGGCTATCTTGAGAAACTGGTCGCAGTTAATCGGGTCGCAAAGGTCGTCAAGGGTGGTCGAATCTTCGGCTTCGCCGCGTTAACCGTGGTGGGCGATGGCAATGGGCGAGTAGGCATGGGGCGCGGCAAAGCGCGCGAGGTGCCGGCCGCGATTCAGAAATCGATGGAGAACGCACGCCGCAATATGAACACCATCGCGCTCAAGGGCGACACCCTGCAGTACGCGTTGATGGGCGAGCATGGGGCGGCCAAGGTTTACATGCAGCCTGCGTCGCAGGGCACGGGCATCATTGCGGGCGGCCCAATGCGCGCGGTGTTCGAGGCAGTCGGCGTGCACAATGTGCTGGCGAAGTGCATAGGCACGACGAACCCCATCAATGTGGTGCGCGCCACGATTAACGGTTTGTGCAATATGTCCTCGCCGGACGCCATCGCCACCAAGCGCGGCAAGACCGTCGAAGAGATTCGAGGTTAAGCGCCGTGACTTCTCTTAAGAAACTTAAAGTAACGCTTATCAAGAGCGTGGCGGGCCGAATCGAGGCCCATAAGGCCTGTGTGCGTGGCCTCGGGCTGCGACGCCAGCGGCATACGGTCGAAGTGTCGGATACGCCTGAGATCCGCGGCATGATCAACAAAGTGTCCTATCTCCTCGCGGTAAAAGAGGCCTGAGATGTATTTGAACTCCATTCATCCGGCGCCAGGCGCCAAGAAGGCCAAGAAGCGTCGCGGACGCGGGATCGGGTCTGGTCTGGGCAAAACCGGCGGGCGCGGTCACAAAGGTCAAAAGGCACGCGCTGGTGGCTATCACAAGGTGGGCTTTGAAGGCGGCCAGATGCCGATTCAGCGGCGCTTACCGAAGTTTGGCTTTCGTTCGATGAAAGCGCTGCGGCGCGATGAAATCCGCCTGAATGAATTGGCCTATGTGACTGCCGAGATCATCGATCTGCTGGCGCTTAAAGCTGCTGGACTTGTCCGTGGCGACGTGGCCGATGTGAAAGTCATCGCCAGTGGCAAGCTGACGCGGGCGGTAACCGTGCGCGGATTGCGCGTGACGGCGGGTGCCCGCACTGCCATTGAAGCTGCCGGAGGCAAGGTCGAAGCCTAAACGATGGCTACGGGTACCAAAAACGTGTCGGGTGGACTTGCTGGCTTAAGCAAGCTTACCGAGTTGCGCCAACGCCTACTGTTTTTGGTGGGCGCGCTCGTGGTGTTTCGCGTGTGCACGCACATCCCGGTGCCGGGCATTAATCCGCATGCGCTGGCGGAATTATTCAATGCCCAAAGCGGCACCATTCTCGGCATGTTCAACATGTTCTCCGGCGGCGCGCTGGAGCGGTTCTCGGTGGTTGCGCTAGGCATCATGCCCTATATTTCTGCGTCAATTATTCTGCAGCTCCTGACCTTGGTCCATCCCAAGCTTGAGCAGCTCAAAAAAGAGGGTGACGCTGGACGCCGTAAAATCAACCAGTACACGCGTTACGCGACCGTGGTGCTCGCGACCTTTCAAGCGTTTGGCATTGCGATCATGCTTGAACAGCAAACCAATGCTGGTATGCCGCTGGTGATGTTCCCGGGCCTGGCGTTCAAGATTACCTGCGTCACTACCTTGGTTTCGGGCACCTTGTTCTTGATGTGGCTGGGTGAGCAAGTGACGGAGCGCGGCGTCGGTAACGGTATCTCGATGATTATCTTCGCAGGCATCGTTGCCGGGTTTCCACGCGCCATTGGCGGCACCCTGGAACTCGCACGCACTGGCGAGCTGCACATATTTTTGGTCCTGGCGTTGTTCGCACTCATCCTGTTAGTCACTGGCTTGGTGGTCTTCGTCGAACGTGGTCAGCGCCGTATTACAGTGAACTACGCCAAGCAACAACGCGGGCAGCAAATGTTCACGGCGCCGTCCAGCCATCTTCCATTGAAGTTAAATATGGCGGGCGTAATTCCGCCGATTTTTGCCTCCAGCATCATTTTGTTTCCAAGCACCATTGCCGGCTGGTTCGGCAATTCGCAAGGCCTGAATTGGCTGCGTGACCTGGCCACCGCGCTGTCTCCGGGACAACCGATATATGTGGCGCTGTACGCCATCGCCATTGTGTTCTTTTGCTTCTTCTACACCGCGCTGGTGTTCAACCCGAAGGAAACTGCGGACAACCTCAAAAAATCTGGCGCCCTGGTGCCAGGTTTTCGCCCTGGCGACCATACCGCCAAATATATCGATGGCGTAATGACCCGACTAACCGCCGCCGGTGCGGTTTACATTACTTTAGTGTGTCTGCTGCCGGAATTTTTGATTGTCGAATTCAACGTGCCGTTTTATTTCGGCGGCACCTCGTTACTGATTACGGTAGTCGTGGTGATGGATTTCATGGCACAGGTGCAATCGCACTTGATGTCCCATCAATACGAAGGATTGTTGAAGAAGGCCAACCTCAAAGGGTATGGCCGACGGCCCAGAGCTTAAGCAGGAAGACTCTCCATGAAAGTACGCGCATCGATTAAGCCGATTTGCCGCAATTGCCGGATCATCCGGCGCAAAGGCACGGTCCGGGTGATCTGCAAAGATCCTCGTCACAAGCAGCGTCAAGGTTAACGAGAAAACGAGGCACCAATTTATGGCGCGTGTTGCAGGTGTAAACATCCCTGACCGGAAACATACGGTCATTGCTCTTACCCATATTTATGGCATTGGCTCGACCCGTGCGCAAAAAATTTGCGCGTCGGCCAAAGTCCCGACGAACGCAAAGATCAAAGACCTGACTGAGGAACAGCTTGAATCGCTGCGCACCGAAGTTGGCAAGTTCACGGTCGAAGGTGATTTACGCCGTGAAGTCTCCATGAGCATCAAGCGCTTGATGGATCTGGGGTGTTACCGCGGCGTCCGACATCGTCGGGGTCTGCCGGTCCGCGGCCAGCGTACGCGCACGAATGCCCGCACGCGCAAAGGCCCGCGTCGCATGGTCAAGAAGTAAGCAGGACATTTTTGTATGGCAACCGCAGCGGCTCCAGCCAAAACGCGTAAACGCGTAAAGAAGACCGTCGTTGATGGCATCGCGCACATCCACGCGTCTTTCAACAACACAATCATCACGATCACCGACCGACAAGGGAACACCCTGGCGTGGGCGACGGCAGGCGGCAGCGGCTTTCGAGGCTCCCGCAAGAGTACGCCGTTCGCCGCGCAGGTCGCGGCAGAAAAGCTCGCCCATGTGATCGATGATTTTGGTACTCAGACCTTGGATGTTTTCGTGAAAGGACCGGGGCCAGGGCGCGAGTCTGCGGTGCGGGCGCTGAATGCCGCCGGCTTTAAGATCACGAACATCACAGATGTGACTCCAATTCCGCACAATGGCTGCCGGCCACCCAAAAAGCGCCGCGTATAACGATCGAGGATAGTGCATGGCCAGATATCTCGGACCGAAATGTAAGTTGAGCCGGCGACAGGGTATGGATCTGTCGCTAAAGAGTCGCGCGCGTGGCATTGAATCGAAATGCCAACTCGATAAGCCGCCTGGCCAACATGGCGATAATCGCAATCGCCGGCTGTCGAACTACGCGACGCAGCTCCGCGAGAAGCAGAAGCTACGTTACATCTATGGTGTGCTGGAACGCCAATTCGGGAATTACTACAAGGAAGCCGCACGCCGCAAAGGCGCGACGGGCGAAAACCTGCTGAAGCTTTTAGAGTCGCGTCTGGACAATGTGGTTTACCGCATGGGTTTCGGCGTGACGCGTTCGGAATCCCGACAGCTTGTTTCGCACAAGGCGATCACGGTCAATGGGTCGGTGGTAAACATTCCTTCCTACCAGGTCAGCGCGAAGGATGTGGTTAGCGTGCGCGAGCGGGCAAAAAACCAAACACGTATTCAGGACTCGCTGACGATCGCCGAACAGATCGGATTTCCGGACTGGTTGGATGTGAACGTCAAGAAAATGGAAGGTGTCTTTAAAGCGGCACCCGAACGCAGCGATCTGCCTGCTGATATCAATGAATCCCTGGTCGTTGAGTTGTACTCGAAGTAAGGGTAGACAAAGGAGATAGTCGTATGGCAGTAGCACTGAGCGAAATGTTGAAGCCCAAGATCGTGGACGTCCAATCCCTGGGGCACAACTCTGCGCGGATTACGCTTGAGCCACTTAATCGCGGGTTTGGTCACACGTTGGGCAATGCGCTGCGACGCGTGCTGTTGTCCTCAATGACCGGCGCCGCCGTGGTTGAGGTTGAGATCGAGAATGTGCTCCACGAGTACACGACGATTGAAGGCGTGCAGGAAGATGTCACGGATATCCTGCTCAATTTAAAGGGTCTCGCAATCAGAATGCATTCGCGAGATGAAGCCACGATCACGCTAAACAAAAAAGGCCCCGGGGCTGCGATTGCCTCCGACATCATGCTCGACCACGATGTAGAGGTAGTTGATCCGGGCTTCCATATCGCGAATCTGGGCGCAAACGGTGAGCTGAACATGACGCTCAAGGTCGCCCGTGGACGAGGTTATCGACCTGCGATGGGGCGGGAGGTGCCGGCCGAAGATGCGGAACACGCCACCATAGGTCGACTAAAGCTCGATGCGTCATTTAGTCCAGTGCGCCGCGTGGCCTACGAAGTGCAAAGTGCGCGGGTTGAACAGCAGACCGACTTGGATAAACTGATTATCACCATTGAAACCAATGGCACGATCGATCCTGAATTCGCGGTGCGTGAAGCGGCGGGAATTCTGCGCAGTCAGCTGGCCGTGTTTGTTGATTTGAGTGGTGAGATGCAGGCCGAGCCCTCGCGGCGGGATGATGCCGAAATCGACCCAATCCTGCTGCGCTCTATCGATGATCTCGAACTGACCGTGCGCTCGGCGAACTGTCTTAAGGCTGAGAGCATTTACTACATTGGGGATCTCATCCAACGGACGGAAGTCGAGTTGCTGAAGACGCCGAATCTGGGCAAAAAATCGTTGACCGAGATCAAGGATGTGCTCGCGGCGCGCGGGCTGTCGCTTGGCATGCGGTTAGAGAACTGGCCTCCGAAGGGGCTGTATGATCATGAACGCGTCGCCGGCTGAAAGTAATCCCGGGCGCGCAGAAGGAATTCGCAAATGAGACACCAAAACGCCGGCCGCCACCTCGGGCGCACGAGTTCACATCGCAAAGCGATGTTTCGCAATATGGCAGCCTCGCTGTTTCTCCATGAAGTGATTCGTACAACCCTGCCGAAGGCCAAAGAGCTGCGGCGCGAGGCGGAACCGTTAATCACCTTGGCCAAAGCGGACTCGGTCGCCAATCGGCGGCTGGCGTTTGCGCGCCTGCGTGATCGCGAAATCGTGACCAAACTGTTTACTCAACTCGGGCCGCGTTTTCTGAAACGCCCGGGCGGCTACCTCCGGATCCTGAAGTGTGGTTACCGCCCTGGTGACAACGCGCCGATGGCAATCGTGGAGTTGCTGGATCGTCCGCCGGAAGATAGTGGCGCAGTCGCGACCTGATACTGTCAGGAACCAGCGATAAAAAAAAGCGCCCCATTTGAGGCTCTTTTTTTTGAATTAAATCGCAGAGCGGAAATGCTGTCCACAGTGCCGCCCGCTGTTGGCAGAGAAGACGGTCCGCCGCTACCACTGCGCATTTCATCCCCGAAATGCTCCGTTACCGCCCGCGCTGCGCTTATGCCATCCATGGCTCGCTTGCGCGGGAGGCCCGCTCTGGCCAGTCTTCTCTGCCAACAGCTCCTGATGGCAGGGTTTGCTCCTCCTCAATTTTGCAGAATCAAGCTCCGCGCAGTTTGGCGAGCACCAAGTCATTCACTTGTTGAGGACTCGCCGTGCCCTTCGATTTTTTCATGACCTGCCCAACAAAGTAGCCGAACACTTTGTCTTTGCCGGCGCGGAACTGCGCGACCTGTTCCGGGCTCTCATTAATCACCGCATCCACCAACGCCTCAATCGCGCGGCTATCAGTGACCTGCCGTAACCCGCGTGCTTCGATAATGGCATCTGGTGCACCTTCACCCATCCACATGGCTTCAAAGACCTGCTTGGCAATCGAATTGGAGATGGTCCGATCCTGAATCCGTGCCAGCAGGGTGGCCAGCGACGTCGGCGAAATCTTCACCGCGGAAAAGGGCAATTCGGCGCGGTTGAGTGTGGCAAAAATCTCTCCGGTCACCCAGTTAGCGGCGAGTTTTGAATCGCCACAGAGCGCAGTCAGCGCTTCAAAGTATTCAGCCACTGGCCGCTCACTCGCGATGGCTTCGGCGTCATCGCGCGATAAGCCGAGCTCGCTGACGTAACGCGCTTCCCGGTGTTGCGGCAGTTCAGGCAATTGCGTGCGGGCGAAAGCGATTTCCTCGTCAGTCAGCATGATCGGTAATAAATCGGGATCAGGGAAGTAGCGGTAGTCGTGCGCATCTTCTTTGCTACGCATGCTGCGGGTTTCGTCGCGCTCCGAATCGTAGAGCCGCGTTTCCTGCACGACCTTGCCATCAGCTTCGAGAAGGTCGATTTGGCGTGCGATTTCGTAGTTAATCGCACGCTCGACGAAGCGGAACGAATTGAGATTCTTGATTTCCGCTCTGGTCCCCAACACAGTGGAGTCGGAGGGTCTCACCGAAACATTCGCGTCACAGCGGAAGGAGCCTTCCTGCATGTTGCCGTCGCAAATCCCGATAAATTTAACCAAGGTGTGCAAGGTGCGCATGAACTGCACGGCTTGGGTGGCGGACTCAAGATCAGGCTCAGTGACGACTTCCAGTAAAGGCGTGCCCGCACGATTCAAATCGATTCCCGAGCAACCAGGGTAAATATCATGGACCGACTTACCCGCGTCTTCCTCCAAATGTGCGCGCAGAATCCTTATCCGCTTGGTAGAGCCATCAGGATGGGCCAGCGTCAATTGCCCGTGTTGCACGATGGGATCTGCGTATTGGCTTATTTGATAGCCTTTCGGCAGATCGGGATAAAAATAATTTTTGCGCGCGAAGACGGAGCGTCGTGCCAACGTCGCATCGATGGCGAGGCCAAATAAAATCGCCATCTCGATCACACGGCCGTTGACTACTGGCAAAACGCCAGGCAGGCCGAGATCAACCGCACAGGCCTGAATGTTCGGCGCTGCGCCATAAAGAGTGGACGCGCCGGAGAATATCTTGCTGGCGGTCGCCAACTGCACATGAATTTCGAGCCCGATCACCGCTTGCCATTTGCGCATGGAATCAGTCCTCGAACGCAGGCCAGCGCAAGTGCCAATCTGTCTCGCGCTGATATTGATGCGCCACATTGAGCAGACGCGCCTCATCGAAATAGCCCCCGATCAATTGCAACCCAACCGGCAGGCCGTCTACCACGCCGGCTGGTATTGACAGTGCCGGGAGTCCGGCGAGATTGACTGCA
>CAMATU010000170.1 GCA_945861225.1 Klebsiella pneumoniae | reverse complement strand
GGACTGGCTAATCGCAGCGCGTTGGAAGGATTTCGCGAAACATCTTGGGATTCGTCCGCGCTATGTGCTCGAACTGCTCGGCACATTTGCGAGCGCGCTGCCAACCCTAATGAACAAGGTATTGGAAACTCTCGACCCCGCACTAAGGAATTCGAAAACATTGAGCAACATCCAAACGCTTATCAGCAAGCGTTGTCGGCAGGCAACGGTGTCAGTCTCGGCTGAGTCGATTTGACTTCTTTGCTGGTAGTTGCTGAGCGTTATCGAACTGAGCGGGCGATTTCAATTGAGGGGCTTCAGTCACTCACCTCTGGAAGTTCAAGGCCGAATAGGCGCAAAAAATAAGGTAGCCAGGCCAGCAGAAGCACCATCGTTAGTGCTACCTCCAGCTTTATGATGGACTTTAATCGCTGGCGCTGGTCGTCGCGGGCACCTGTCATGAAGACCATGGCCATGGTGATATCGAGTGGCAACACGAAGACTAAGATAAGCATAATCGTCGGGGCGATAACGGTCGGAAGTATTTTCCAGGAAGTTGTATCGACGTTGCCATCCAGGAAAGGACCAACGCTCGCGATCAGCAACGTTGTAATGAATAAAAGGCTTCGTAATGGGCTCAAATTTCCACCCTTTCTTGGGTAAGTCGTCGGCCTGCATGCCGTCGAAAAAAAGTTTTATAGCGGTGGATCGAAAGAGCCGCTGAGAATTTTTGCGGCCCCGCCAGTTATTGGTTATCAGTAATCAGTGCACGCGAGATTTTGGCAGAGTACAGCACACGAATGAATTTAGTCAGGCACTGAATTGGCGGAAATGCCTTGTGAGATTCCTACCGCGGCACTTATAGCCGCTTGAGATTATCGAAAACCGATTTATATAGTTGCCGAGTTAGTAGGCGCGGATTAGCAGAGGTTGAAAGCTGCGGATGGATCTGCATTAGTGACGGCATGCAAAAATTGAGCGTTGCAGTTCAGTTTCGAGGGCGCAAATTCGCTCAACGATTCGTAACCGTTCGCCAGCGATAGAAGAAAGCATCGTTACACTCACTTCGTAGCCGATTCGTAAGGCAGTAAGGTGAATGACGCGACCTTCAAAGTGATTGTTCTTATGTCGAAGAGGGATGGTGATTCGGATATTTGTGCCCACTTTATAAGGCAGCCCAGAGAAGAATCTGAGTTTCGCGTAGAACGGCGCAGGGTGACGGGAAAAATTGAACCATGCCTTCCATGGTAAAAAGGTGCGCACTTCAATCGGAAAGTCTTCAGGGTGTCTGAAAAATTCTCCGACTGTGTGCGTCGTGCTATTAGGGTACTGGCGGCGGACTAAATTGGGCATCGCCGTAGCATGTGCTACGACAGAACGTTCACTGGTTAAGTTGGCTGCCGGCATATTTTATTAAAAATATATAGTTAGATACTTAACTTCACCTTAAGTCTAGGTTAATAGGTGGTTAATTTCAAGTCGAACCTATAAGTGAATCCCATAAATCCAGCTCGCAGCACCCATGTCGGGGTCTGGGAATAGATAAATTTAGAAGGTAACCCGCTGAAAATTTTCCTAAAAGCAGCGCTCGCTCCGAATGTTACCGCCCACTTTCCGGCCGTACGAAAGCCCAATCCAGGCGGTCTGGCCAGCATTTGGCGGAATGACATTCATCCTCAGCAGACTTCAATGTGATGCTTGATTTAGAAGCTCATCCCACGTTGCGTGTCAGTCGGACGCGTTCCTTAATGCTCGAGGAATCTCTAGGGCAGGCATTTGCTACAAAGCGGGCCCGTCTCTGGCCTATCGCGTCAATCAGCGCCGCCGGCTCCTTGGGGCGTTTAGAGATTGCTCCCGATTCGGATTTCGATTCAATTTTCTTGCTTGAATCATGCACGGTGACAGCGGCGTTGCTCGATGAAGCAACAGAATGCGCCAGGTCAGTGGCACGAGACTTCGGACTGCGGATATCCAAGTCAGACGGAATTTTCCGGGAGGCGATTAACCCTGAGCTTCTGCTCGACCGGAACGCGCTCGGGAGGCTCGATGAAGCGCCGAAAGTGTTTGGCAAGAGAATTCAAATTCTGCTCGATACCCGCCCACTTAGCGGGCAGCAGTATTTTTACGGAGTACGCCGCAGAATCCTCGATTGGTACGCGTGGCCTTCCCAAAATTTTGCCGGAGAAGAGCCCTGGGAGTATTTACTCAGCGACCTCATTCGGTATGCCAACTCCTATCGAAATTGGCAGGTCACCAAAATCGAGCGGACTGCCGATGACAGTTGGGCTTTACGCCAGATAAAACTCCGCTCTACCCGACTAATCACTTGGATGGGACTTTGGAGCCTAATCTTACGCGCATCGGAACGGCCTGAGGATGGCTTGGAATGGCTGGATAGGCACTTGAATCTGACACCGCTCGAAAGAATAGCGCAGGTATTTGGTGAAGAATCGCCGCGCACCATGAGCGAGGTGTTGACTCGCTATGAAAATATTCTTTCCAAATTGCAGAACCAGGAGATTAGAGCTCAACTGGTCACCACGGGGTTGCCAGCGCGGGGCGAAGAAGCGGCGCACCACTGCGCGGAGTTTTACCTTATTTCGCATGAATGCGCGGGCCTACGTGCGGCATTAACGCGCTTGCCGATCACTCGGCATGAGTCGAGAGTTCCTGGCCGGGAGCGATTGAATTCCCAGAGGCTTGCGCTGCCGTTTTAGGGACTGTCTGGCTGTCTTACTCATACCGCAAAGCCTCTACCGGTTCGATTTTTGAGGCGCGGTAGGCAGGGTAGAAAGTCGCCACAAGACAGATGAACATGGTGGTTCCGGCGACGACCAGTAGATCGGATATCTCGATTTTTGTCGGGAGATAATTAATGTAATAGACGTCTGCCTTTATCAAGTGAATTCCCAACACCTTTTCCAGCATTTGCAGAAAATCGTTCGCATAAGTGGCGCAGATGATTCCAAGGCTCAGGCCAAGCAGAATTCCAGAGATGCCGATCAGGAGCCCCCGAAACAAAAACGCGGCAAGTATTGTGTGTGACGCGCAACCTTGTGTTCTGAGAATCGCAATATCGCGACGTTTCTCCTTCACGATCATGACCATTGAAGCAACCACGTTGAACGCGGCGACGGCGATGATCAAGGAAAGTATCAAAAACAAAATGCGCTTTTGCGATTTCAGTGCTTCGAAAAAATTGCGGTGGAATTGACCCCAATCAAGCACCAGAAATTCTGTTCCCAGGTCCCGCTGAAGTTGCGCCGAATATTCCTTGGCGAGTTCAGGTCGGTCGAATTTGACTCTAAGGCCAGTCACTGACTTCCCATAGTCAAAGAGTTTCGCCGCCGCTGGCAAATCCATCAATACAAAAGAGGAATCGAATTCATGCATGCCAACTCGGAAAATTGAGCGTAAGGCCACCAGTTGATAGGCGGGCGCCTGTGCACCGCGTTCCGGGGTCCAGCGCGGAATAATTAGCGTCGCCGAGTCGTCGGCTTTCATTTTTAGAGCCTCTGCCAGAGTCGCGCCCAGAAATACTGCGACGTTCTTGTCGTGAGACTTGAGCAAGCTCAACGGGGCACCATCCAGGTAGCGTGCAAGATCGGAAACCTCAGATTCACCGTCGCTGGGAACCCCATAAACGACGACTCCACGAATCTCTCCGCGACGGTTAATCATTGCGCTTCCGCGTATGAAGGGCTGAACCCCTCTAACAAAGGGAAACTGATGAATGCTGGCCGCAATATCTTGCCAGCGAGTCATCGCTTCACCATTTCTAAAGACTGTCGCATGAGAGGTCATTCCCAGAATATGAGAAGCCACCTCACGTTCAAATCCATTCATCACCGAAAGCACAATTACGAGGACTGCAACGCCAATGCCGACGCCGATCACTGAAGCAAATGAGACAAACGTGGCATAGCGGTTGCGCCGCTTACCTTGCAGATAGCGTAACCCGATAAACAGTGCCAAAGGCCGGTACATCCTAGGACCTCGCATTTATGCCGCTGGGTCTGCGATCACGGTATTCGTATAGCAGGTTGAAGCGACGCTCGGTTCGTGATTGATTATTCCAGCGGTTGGTGGTTGGCGAGTTGCCAGATTGCGAGCCGATCCGGGGCGCAGTAATCACGACGAATCTGATAAATCTCATCAGGGGAATGTATCGGTATTGTGCAGACTGAGCGCCGTTCGCGGACAGGTAAGGTAGGAGAACTTGTGCTAATTTAAGAGTCGGCCGAGATACTAAGCTGATTCAGGAGCGCAACGCTATGTTTGGACTAAGCAGAAAGCAAAGAATGCCGACCGCAGCGGAAGCGCTACCTGGCAGGACGTCGCCGCTCGCGATCACTGACCGGCATTACGTGTTGCACACCAATCTATTGCCGCCATATCCCCAGGGTTCGGCAATGGCGCTGGTAGGTTTAGGGTGTTTCTGGGGGGCCGAGCGCAAGTTCTGGCAAATCCCCGGCGTGTATTCCACGGCAGTTGGTTACGCGGGAGGCGCCACTGCGAATCCCACTTATGAAGAGGTCTGTTCTGGAATGACGGGCCACAATGAAGCAGTGCGAATCGTCTTTGATCCTGCGAAAGTCACCTATCGAGATCTGCTACGGGTCTTCTGGGAATCCCACAACCCGACTCAAGGTATGCAACAAGGCAACGATGTGGGGACTCAATATCGGTCTGGAATCTATTGCTATGACCAGACTCAGCTGGCTGAGGCGGTGTCTTCTCAAGCGCGTTATCAGCAGCGGCTGGCCGACGCTGGTTTCGCAAAAATAACGACCGAGGTTCTCGTCGCGCCGGAATTTTATTTTGCCGAGGACTACCACCAGCAATATCTGGCCAAGAATCCCGCAGGCTATTGTGGTCTGGGCGGAACAGGGGTGACCTGCGCGTAGAGTTGCGCGAGCTACGGCACTTTTCGGTAGTTTCCCAGATCATCCCCGAGCAGGTAGGTCGCACCGCCCAGCGAAACCAGAATAATCGTTGGTCCGCCGTCTTCCTTGCGCCTGAAGGTACTTGACGACACAGGAATCAATTCTTTGCGGTGGCCTGCGGTGTCAAGTGTGAAGAGTGACTCGTCAACTCGCACCACGCGAATTCTCGCGGCGGTGTGCGGTCGCCAAGCAAAGCGCGTGGTCTCGGCGCGGTAAGGACCAGTCACGCGCTCGAGTGCAGGTTTATCCAACGGATAACGCAGCGGCGATGTCGCCCCCACGCCGACCAACCGGGATTCGATTTCCTTCCGCAGTGCCCGCAGCCCAGTTGGATTATCGCTGTTGATTGCGAGCATATACGCGAGACCAAGCTTTGGCGCGTAGCCGAAGCGGGCGAGGTAACCATCAGCGTCGCCGTCGTGGCCGAAGAATAGCACCCCGCGTTGATACCATTGATAAAGGCCAAGCCCGTAGCCATAGGTTAAGCCGGCGCGCGCGCTGATGGAGGTCTTCGGATGTTCCATGCGTGCGAGGGCGGCTTCACTCACAAAGCGCTGCCCGCGATGGCGACCACGTTTCAGGAACATCTGAAGTAGTGCGACGGTGTCCTCTGCACGCAGGTTCAGGCCCCCAAACGCCGGGTAAATCACGTGCCAGTAGGGAAGCACAGTGTTGCCATCACTGGCATGACCGGGTGGAAGCGCTGCAATGACGGCTTCACTGCGCGCAAAAGTGGCTGAGCTGAGTCCGAGCGGCACGAATACGTGTGTGTTTAGCAGGTTTTCGTAAGCAGTATGGGTATAAAAATTCAGTAACGCAGAAAACGCTGCGGCGTTGTTATTCGAATAAACGCTAAAATTTCCTGGTGGCCAGCGAATCGAGCGCGATGCTGGTGCCACTTGTGCAGCGGCTGCGAGGGAAAGGGGCACCGCACTCGCGAATTCCTTGGCGGTGAGATCAGCCATTCCAGAAGTGTGCTCAAGGAGCTGTTCAACGCTCACCGCTGTTCGTTGTGTGGGGAAAGTGTGGTGCGGGCACAGCGCGAGCTGCGGGGGACAAAGCGTCGCAAGGCTGAGTTGGCCTGCCTCAGCCAGGCGTAGCGCGAGCAAGGCGTTAAAGGTCTTGGTGATCGAACCCAGCCGCAGATAGGGTGAAAGCTGCTTGCTGTCTACCGCCCGACGAGCCTGCAACGCATAGTCGCCGGTGGCGCGCGAATAGAGAACTTGGTCGCGCGAGACGATTGCGACATAGGTGCCTGGAAGCGCGGACTCGATGCTTATGCGCTTTAAGCTCGCCTCGAGTCCGGCCAGATCTGCGCTGCTAGCGGGTAATGGGCAACCGATAAAGCCTAGTAATACCCCGTGCGAGAGGAGTTGGCGAAAGTTCTTTGGCATGGGGCGATAGCGAAATTTGGTGGTCAGGATAGCACTTGCCTGGCACGTTCTATGGTTGCTAAATCAGCGGATATTGCGTGAACGAGAGCTGGCCTGTTACCGTGCGGGCTCGTCTCGACTCCACTCTTCTACGTAACGGAACCCTGCCATGAACAACCGCATGCGCTTCGGCATTTTTCTCGCACCATTTCATTCGCCAGGTCAGAATCCCACCCTGTCGCTGCAACGCGACCTGGAGTTGGTCACGCACCTTGATCGCCTGGGTTACGACGAAGCGTGGATCGGCGAACATCATTCGGCTGGCATGGAGATTATTGCCTCGCCTGAAATTTTCATTGCAGCGGCGGCGGAACGTACGCGGCGGATCAAGCTTGGCACGGGTGTAATCAGCGTGGGCTACCACCATCCATTATGGATCGCGCAGCGCTTGGTGTTGCTCGATCATCTCACCCACGGTCGCATTATGTTTGGCGCAGGACCCGGATCTTTGCCGACCGATGCCGCGATGATCGGCATTCCTCAAGCCGAAACCCGCGATCTTCTTGAGCAGGGTTTTGATTTGGTGATCAAATTATTGACGAGTGAGGAGCCGGTGAATTTTCAGAATCACCGCTGGGAGCTGCGCGATGCGCATCTTCACCTGCGCCCCTATTCAAATCCCTTGTTTGATATCGCGGTCGCTGCCGTCGCTTCGCCTTCGGGCCCACGGCTGGCTGGTCGGCATGGCGTCGGGCTGCTCTCGCTGGGCGCGACCCAAACAGCCGGCTTTGATTCCCTTGGCGCGCACTGGAATGTGATGGAAGAGCAGGCTGCGCACTATGGTACCAAAGCGGATCGCGGCAAATGGCGGCTCGTGGGACCAGTGCACTGTGCCGAAACCCGGGCGCAGGCGCAGCGCGACGTGGAGTATGGAATCGCGCATTGGTTCAATTACTTCAAAACCATTGCAGGACTCCCGCACATGAGTGTGAGTGGCGATAGCGTCGGGGAGATGATTGAATTCATCACTGCGTCCGGCCTTGGAGTCATTGGCACACCTGCAGATTGCAAGGCGCAAATTGAGCGTCTGGTGGCGCAGTCCAACGGGGGTTTCGGGGCGTTTCTGATGCTCGCGCATGAGTGGGCGAATCCTGCCGCGACCCACCGCAGCTATGAACTCTTCGCAAGCGATGTCATGCCGGAATTTCAAGGGCAGGCACAGGCGACGGTCAACGCGCAGATCAGGGCTAGCGCACAGCGCCAGGGGTTAGTCGAGCAGCAGCGCCTGGCACTCGAGGCGATGACTGCAAAACACGAGGCTGAAAAGGCCGCGCGGCGTGCCAAGTAAGCGCGCGTGGCACATGCTCGGAGTTGCCAGTGACAGTGGGCTGCGGCGAGACCGCCAATGACTGTCAGTTTTCATGACACCAAACAAAGCTTGTCGGAGACCCTGCTGGAGGTTCGCCAATCGATTCAAGGCGAACAGATCACGCTCGGCTGTCTGCTCGAGCTAGTTGGCGAACAGGGGTTACTGCTATTTGTGATGTTGTTGATGGTGCCGTTCCTGCTTCCAGTTTCAATCCCTGGGGTCAGTACCGTGTTCAGTCTGGTGGTGATTCTGGTTGGCGTCGGCGTGGCCCTGAATCGACTTCCGTGGCTACCAGGACGCCTGCTGAATCGTGCGATTGCAGTCGAGAGCTTGTTGCCGGCGCTGGATAAAGGGATCAGCTTGACCCGCCGAATTGATAAGGTGATTCAACCGCGGCTTTTGGCACTGACTCACGGCGCAACGCTTAATCGCTTTAATGGGGTGATGATGGTGGTGGCTGGGATACTTTTATTATTCCCACTCGGCCTGATCCCCTTTTCGAACACCTTGCCTGGTGTCGCGGTACTGTTGCTCGCGGCCGGCCTGCTTCAGCGCGACGGTCTGTTTGTCCTGCTGGGGTATTTAATGGTGCTGATTACCCTGGTTTATTTCGGCGTGCTGGCCTACGCCGTCTTGGTGATTGGTGCGAATCTCCAGGATATGAGCAGCCTGAAGGGGTTATTTCGATAGCTGGTGTCAGCCCCGCGCTACGCGCTGTTCAATTTAAACCTGCGTGTCAACGCGATCGCCAGCAAGGGCAGCAGCAAGGCCAGTACGCTGACCACGATTAACAGTTCACCAAGCTGCGCGTAATCGGCCGGTGTCACCAATCCGCCACTGGCATCTTTCACTTCTCGCGTCACCACGAACACCTGATTGAGATACTTGGTCGCCAGCTGCGACGCGGACAGCGCGAGATTGGTAAACGACGCCATGACCGCAAAAAACGTTGCCTTCAACTGAGGCGGCGCGGAGTTTGCAATCCACGCCAGCAGCGGCACCATGGAAATCTGCCCCAGGGGCGATTCCAACGCGGTGTCCATCAGTGCGATGAAGCGCGCATCGACCACGCCGTGCGTGAGCTGTGCCGTCCATTCGTGGAGTCCGTAGTACATGCCCAAGATAGGGAGTCCAAGGATAAAGCCAGCAATGGTCAGAATCGTCACGATGTAGCTGATCGAGCGTTCCGCCATCAGGCGGCGGAAGGCGAACAATCCCACCAAGGTCAACACGCTGGAGAGCAATGAAAGGCGCGCGAGAAAGGCCTGATCAAAATTCAGCGTGTCGATCATCCACCAAGTGCTTCCTGCACCAGGGCCAGGAATCGCGCGAAACACGAAGATGATGATCGCGGTGCCAAGCAAGGTTCGTCGTGCATCGGTGGAGAGTTCACCGAGCAGGCGCCACATCAGAAAACTGATGACGGAAAATGACCCGACGAAAATCAACTCCTGCCCGTAAGCTAGTGTGGAGGTCCCGACAGTGACCGCAAGCAGTACGAACATAGCGCTGCCCCCGAGAATTCCCCAGTTCGGCTGCACGCCCTCTGGATGTTCCATGAGCGTCGCCAGCGCAGCGGCACGGGTCCAGCCAGTGCTGATCAAGGCGCGTAAGCGCCGGGATTTCAGGTAAGCCGCAAGCGCGATACCAGCGACTGAAATAAGCGGAATCAAGAGTGCGAGTTGGTAGATATGGAGGTACACCGCGCGCACCGCGTGCGCATCTTGCTGATCAATGCCGGCGAACAGCATCACATTGGCCGCTGAGACCAGCACTCCACCACCAATAATGGCGATGCGGCCCAGGGTCTGCATGGTGGTGTTCATCAGTCGCCGCTGCGCAGCTGACAGCGGGTTCCCTTGGTCATCTACGGTAGGCACGGCTTCGACGGTCATCGCGTCTGCCACCGTGTCCTGCAGCATGTAGCCGATGGGCGACAGGAGTGCCGCCAGCACATACCAATGCTCGAGGGAAAGCCATTGCCGCATGGCGTGCGGTGCGCCGAGCAAGCCGAGCATGATCAGCAGACTGCT
>CAMATU010000169.1 GCA_945861225.1 Klebsiella pneumoniae | reverse complement strand
TCACGTTCATTGCTCATATCGCGCAGGTGCCGATTAAGGACCCGAAATTCGCGCCAGTGTTCATGGTGCCGACGGCGGCGCCCGGCGTGAAGATGATCTGCCGTGTTTCCAACGAGTATCGCGCAGCGGTCGCGGGCAGTCCGTTCGACTATCCGCTGTCCAGCCGGATGGACGAGAATGACGCCATCCTTGTGCTGGACAATGTGTTCGTGCCTTGGGAGGACGTGTTCATGCACGCCAACCTGGAGCAGGCGAATCAGTTCGCAGGTGGCTCGGGCTTCAATCAGCGGGCCGCGCTGCATGGCTGCACTCGCTTAGCGGTCAAGCTCGACTTTATCTGCGGGTTACTCGCCAAATCACTCGACATCACCGGTGCAAGCGGCTTTCATGGGGTGCAGTCGAAATTCGGCGAAGTGCTCGCCTGGCGCAACACGTTCTGGGGTCTCTCGGACGCGATGGCCAAGAGCAATCTGCCGTGGAACGGCATGGTGCAACCCGACCATCGGTACGGCACTGCCTACCGCGTGATCTCGCAGATCGCTTATCCGGCGATCAAGGAGATTATCGAGCAGATCGTCGCGAGCGGCCTGATCTACATGAACTCGCATGCCGTGGACTTCAAAGTGCCGGAACTTCGCAAGTACCTCGACAAGTACCTGCGTGGTACGGGCGGAATCAGTGCCGATCAGCGGGTGAAGACGATGAAGCTTCTGTGGGACACGATCGGCACGGAGTTCGGCGCGCGGCACGAGTTATATGAGATCAACTACCTCGGCTCAAATGACATCACGCGCTTGTGCAATCTCTGGGACGCGCAGGCCACGGGGGATCTCGATGAGATGAAACGCTTCGCCGATGCCTGCATGGCCGAGTACAACCTGGATGGCTGGATAGCGCCGGACCTGATCTCCTCCGATGACGTCAACGTCATCACGCGAGGTTGACCTCGCGTGACCGACCCTGGAGGCCAGGTGACGGAGGCAGCAGGGGTCGATGCCCGGGCATTCCGGACCGCGCTGGGACGTTTTGCAACCGGGATCGTCGTGGTGAGCGTGCGCGCCGAGGGTGCCTGCCACGCCATGACCGCAAATTCGTTCATGTCGGGATCGCTCGAGCCACCGCTGATCGTGGTGTCAGTCGGACATCGGGCCCGCATGCACGCGGTGCTGCTTCGGGCCGAGCGCTTTGGTGTCGCGATGCTTGATCGCGCGCACGAGGATTACAGTCGTCACTTTGCCGGCCAGGGCTCGGCCCGTACCGAACCTGCTTTTGGGGATCTGGGCGGCGCACCAGTGCTACAGGCCGGATCGGCGAGAATCGGGGCGCGCGTAGTCGAGCGATTCCCCTGTGGCGACCATACCTTGTTCGTGGGCCGGGTCGAAGCGCTGGCGCTAGATGTCGGTGCCGATCCACTGCTGTTTCATGCCGGGAAGTACGCCGGATTGGTGCCGGCGGGTTATGCCACATCGAGCAACCGCTCGGACGAACTACCGTTCTTCTACTGACATTGACCGGAGGGCCTATGTACCGAGCACGCATTTCCTGGATTGCCGTGGTGTTGATGGTTTGCATGGGATGGGCAGCGCCCGCAGCGGCGCAGTCCAAGCTGCTGGTGAGCCTGTTTTTTGCGCCGACCCACCCCGTGTACAGCCAAGTAATGGTCCCCTGGGCGAAAGATCTGGAGAAGGCAACCTCCGACGCGATCAAGGTGGAGTTTGCCGCTAGCAGTCTTGCTCCGCCTCCCGGGCAACTCGATCTGGTGTCGAAGGGCATTGCCGACGTTGCAATCCAGTTCTCCGGCCTGGTGCCCAACCGTCTGCCGCTAACGCTGGTCGGCGAGCAGTTTGGACCGATCACGACGGCGCGCGCAATGTCGATTGCGTTGTGGCGAACCCACGTGAAGTACTTCCAGCTCGCTGGGGAATACAAGGGCTTGCACCTCGTGGCGCTGCTCGCCTTCCCTGGCCAGCGCCTGTATACCGTAAAGGAACCGATCACTTCTATCGAGCAGTTAAAGCGATCCAAGATTGCCGTGACCCCAGGAACGCTGGCAAAGGCCTATGGCTCGGTAACCACCGGCGTTGTCGCCGTTCCGGCAGTGCGGTTCTTCGAGCTCGTTTCCAAAGGGACCGTCGATGCGTTCGTCGTCACGCCGCTGGAATTGTATGGTTTCAACCTGGTGCAGAACACCAAGCAGGAAATGCGCTTCGATGGCACCGGAGCGACTACGGGAATATTTGCGGTGGTAATGAACGAAGGCAAGTGGAAATCGCTGTCGAAGGCGCAGCAGGATACGTTCGACAAACTCTCCGGCGAAGCCTTCGCCGCACGCATGGCTGTACTGGACGAGGCGGCAGAGGCCGCACGTAACAAAGCGCGCAGCGAGGGAATGCAGTTGGTGGATGCGCCAGCGGCATTCAACGAGGAACTGAAGAAAGCCTTCGCCTTCTCGGTGGACGAATGGGTTGACGAGGCGAAGAAGCGCGGGGTGGACGGGCGCGCGGCGCTCGATTTCTACCGCGCCGAGCACACGCGTCTGGCCGCCGGCAAGTAGGGGGACGGCGAACGCATGGAGACGGCACAGGGCGGGCTCGCAGGCTCCGCGTGGTCCAGGGTGCTCGATGGCCTGGCGGCGGTGTGTCTGTTCGCGATGATGGCACTGGAGTTCGTCGACGTCGTCGGCCGCTACGGTCTGAACCGTCCGCTGCCCGGGAGCACCGAGATCAAGCAGTACCTGCTTGCGCTGTCGCTGTTCCTGGCGGTACCGGTGGTCGCCTGGAAGGACGAGCACATCAGCATCTCGCTGATCGAAGGCAGATTCGGAACGGTGTTCAACCGGGCGCGGAGGGTGCTGGTGAGGGTCTTCTCTGGCGGTGTGATGTTCGTGCTCGGCTGGTGCGTTTGGCGGCATGCAGGATTGCTCGCCGAGAACCGTGACATCATCGGCTACCTGCGACTGCCGGTCGCTCCAGCCGCGTATGCCGTTGCGCTGCTCAGCTTCCTGACCGGGGTCGTGTTCTTCGCCGCAGCGGCGTTGGAGGCGCGCGGCCTGCAGCGCGCTGGCTTGCGCGATCCGCGGGCCTCGGCGGACTAAAGGCGATCGTGACGGCCGCGCTAATCGGCTTCGCCGCGCTGTTCGCGATGTGTTTCGCGGGCATTCCCTTGGCAATCGGCATGCTGGCAGTGGGGGCCTGCGGTTTCGCTTGGGTTCGCGGCTGGGACGCGACGTTCTCGATGGCGAGCCAGCAGGTGCTCGATATGGCGATGAATCAGGGCATGAGCGTAATTCCCCTATTCATCCTGATGGGCGCGTTTATCCACCGGTCGGGCCTTTCCGCAGATCTGTTCACCGCCGCGCGCAGCTGGCTAGGTCACCTGCGCGGCGGACTGGCCCATACCACCATCGCAGCCTGCGGTGCCTTCGCAGCCGTGTGCGGCAGTTCGGTGGCGACGGCCGCCACCATGGCGAAGGTTGCACTGCCGCCGATGAAGAGCTATGGCTACGACGATGGTTACGCCTGCGGCACGGTCGCTGCCGGAGGGACCCTTGGCATCCTGATCCCGCCAAGCGTGCCGATGGTCATCTATGGCATCTTGACCGAGACCGACATCTCGAAGCTATTCATTGCCGGAATCATCCCGGGCATCGTGCTGATGCTGATGTACATGGGCACGGCCTGGGGCGTGGTGCTCGCTAATCCTTCCAAAGGTCGGCGGGCCGAAGCGGTCCCAATGTTGCAGCGGTTCAGTTCACTGAAGCGCACTTGGGGTGTACTCGCGCTTTTCGTTCTCGTGCTGGGGGGCATGTACTTCGGACTGTTCACGCCGACCGAGGGCGCAGGTATCGGCGCCGCGGGCGGTTTCGCCTTCATGTTGGCGCGCGGCAATGCGAACTTGGCCGCGGTTCGCGGCGCGCTGGTGGAGGCCGCCGGAACAACCGCAGCGATCCTGCTGGTCGGTTGCGCGGCACTCGTTTTCAATAATTTTCTCACTATCGCTGGCTTGACACGGACCATGGTGGATTGGATCCAGACCTTTAACGCAGCGCCGCTCGCCGTGATCGCGGTGATGTGCCTAATCTATATCGTGTTGGGGTGCATCTTTGATAGCTTGGCGATGATATTCCTCACCATCCCAGTGTTCTTCCCAGTTATTCAGAGCCTGCAGCTCGATCCGATTTGGTTTGGCGTACTCGTTGTCACAGTCGTCGAGCTCGGATTGATTACGCCCCCGGTGGGAATGAATGTTTTCGTAGTGAAGTCGCTCGCGCCAGGGGTGTCAACGTGGCGTATTTTTGCCGGTGTCATGCCGTTCGTGTTCGCCAATCTCGCGTTCCTCGCGCTGATTGTTGCTGTTCCGCCGATCGTCACATGGCTACCGAGCTATATGAAGTAAGCGCCAGTTGCGAAGTAAGCGCCAGTTGCGACCGAAGTCAGGAGAATTCTGTATGCCGAGAGCCATTGATGTTGCGTATGTCGCCTATCAGGTCACTGACCTAGACCGGATGGAAGTTTTTTTGGCTGACTTCGGGCTCGCGCGTGCAGCGCGCGACCAGGACACGCTCTATATGCGCGCCGCGGGCCATCACCCGTTCGTGCACGTCACCCGACGGGGAGCGGAAAATCGATTTCTGGGCGGTGCGCTGGAGGTTTCGTCGCGGACGGATCTTGAGGCGCTCGCCCGCATGCGTGGATCGGGGCCAATCGAGCTGGTCGATGGGCCTGGCGGAGGCTGGCGCGTTCGCATGACAACCCCTGATGGCGTCTGGATCGACGCAGTCTGGGGGCGCGAACCGGCGGCGCCGCTTCCGTCTCGGGGGCCCAATCCGTTCAACTCGGCTTCGCGCAAGGAACGGCACAATCGATCGCTGCGGCCAAAGCGCGAGCCGGCGCAAGCGCTCAGGCTAGGGCACTTCGTGCTGCGCGTCAGCAACCACGGCACCTCTGCGGCATGGTTCTTCGATCGCTTCGAACTCCAGCCAACCGACTACCTGTGCGTGCCGGGGGACGAGAACAACGTGATCGGTACGTTCCTGCGCTTTAACGCCGGAGAGACGCTCGTCGACCATCACGCAATGCTGGTCGTACAGGCGGCGGAGGTCGGCGTGCACCACTGTTCGTTCGAAGTTCAGGACGTGGACGCGATCATGGGGGCGCACGACTATTTGGCCGCGCAGGGGTATCGCCTGGATTGCGGCGTGGGCCGGCATCTGATTGGCAGCCAGATCTTCGACTACTGGCGCGATCCGTTCGGCTTTCGCGTCGAGCACTACACCGATGGCGACGTCGTAAATCACGACTACCGGCCGGGCAAATTCACAGGGACGGCGGACCAGACGACGCAGTGGGGGATGGATCCAACCCGTGATTTCTTCGAATGAGTAGTTCGAAATTCGGACTAGGCGCAGCCGTTGCGCGCGTCGAGGACGCGCGCATGCTGACCGGGTATGGAACCTACGCCGATGACCTGTCCGAACAAGGCGTTGCCCGCCTGTTCGTGGTTCGATCCCCAGTTGCGCACGCACGCGTGGTGTCCCTCGAAGCGGGACCCGCTCTTCAGTCAGCGGGTGTGCTAGCCGTGCTCACCGGGAAGGACTGGGCGAGCGACGGCTGGGGAGGAATTCCATGCGTGAGCATTCCGCCAGGCGTGATGAACGGAAAATGGTTTCGAACCCCTTTCCCGGCGCTTCAGGATGAGCGCGT
This sequence comes from Klebsiella pneumoniae, assembly GCA_945861225.1. Lineage (GTDB taxonomy): Bacteria > Pseudomonadota > Gammaproteobacteria > CAIKBL01. Next base: position 4,020 of record CAMATU010000169.1, on the reverse strand, counting down.
CTTATGCGTCGGCCATGCGGTCGCTCTCGTAGTGGCGGAGTCGGCCGCGCAGGCGGCGGATGCTGCAGAGAAGCTATCGATCGAATACGAACCGCTGCCCGCAGCTCCCACGATCGAGGCTGCGATCGCCCCAGACGCGCCCGCTGTTTGGCCGGGTAGACCCGACAATCTGTGCTTCATCCATGAACTGGGCGATCGCGTGCGCGCCGACGCCATGTTTGCCAGCGCGCATCACGTTACCCGTCTGCGTGTGCGCAACCAGCGGTTGGCGGGCAATCCAATCGAGATGCGCGTCGCGATCGGCGCGTTCGATCAGCGCGAGGAGCGCTATCGCCTCGTCACCTCGACGGCCAATCCGCATCGCATCCGCCAACTTCTCGCGGAACATGTGCTGCGGCTACCGGCGCATCGCATTCATGTGATCGCGCACGACGTGGGTGGCGGTTTTGGTACGAAGGGTGGACTGTACCCCGAGGAGGTGCTGGTTCTTTGGGCGGCGCGCAGGCTCGGCCGGCCGGTCAAATGGGTGAGCGATCGCAGCGAAGCCTTCCTCGCCGATTTCAACGGTCGCGATCAGTTGGCAGACGCGGAAATGGCGTTCGATGCGCAAGGCAAGATTCTTGGCCTGCGGGCGACGATCTATCACAACCTGGGCTGCCAGGTCGGTCCCTCGGGCGCGCATCCTCCCTTGGTCGGTGCGCGAATGCTCTCGGGTGTCTATGACATTCCGGCGATGTACGTGAAAATTCACGGCGTACTCACCCACAGCCGCACGCTGACGACGTACCGGGGCGCAGGTCGCCCTGAATCTACCTACCTGCTTGAGCGCACCCTGGATACCGCGGCTCGCGAACTGAAAATTGATCCGGTGGAGTTGCGCCGACGCAACCTCATACGGCCACGGCAAATGCCATACCGGACAGCGATCGGCGAGACCTATGACTGCGGGGAGTTCGAGCCGCTGATGGATCGGGCGATCGAACTCGCCGATTGGGCTGGATATCCGACGCGAAAGGCGCAGTCCGAGGCGCGCGGCTGTCTGCGCGGACGGGCGCTCGCGATGTACATCGAAGTCTGCGCGACCGTAGCGGACAGGATGGAGATTCGGTTCGACCCGACCGGGGGGGTTACCGTGCTTGCCGGCACGTTTTCCTACGGCCAGGGCCACGAGACGATGTACGCGCAGATGCTCGCCGAGTGGCTTTCGGTCTCGCCCGAGCAGGTGCGCGTCGTGCAAGGCGATACGGACAAGGTCGCCTATGGCCGGGGCAGTTTCGGTTCGCGCACGATGACGGTGGGCGGTTCTGCACTTAAGCTCGCGGCCGAACAAGTCATTGAGCGAGGTAAGCGAATTGCCGGTCATCTCCTGGAGGCTGCTGGCAACGACATTATCTTCGCCGAGGGCAGGTTTCAGGTGGCCGGAACGGACCGCGCGATCACCTTGGATGCGGTCGCGCGGGCGAGTTACGCATACGGCAACCGGCTACCCGCCGAGCTAGCTTCTGGATTGGAGGGGCACGGTTTCTGGACTGCAAGCCCTCAGAATTACCCGAACGGCTGCTACATCGTCGAGGTAGAAGTGGATCCGGAGACCGGCGTGACGAAGCTGGACCGGGTGTTCGGCCTCGACGACGTCGGGGTAGTCATGAATCCGCTTCTGCTCGAAGGGCAGGTGCACGGTAGCCTCGCGCAAGGAGCCGGTCAAGCGCTTCTCGAGGCGGTGGTCCATGACTCGGACGGACAGTTGCTGACAGGTTCGTTCATGGACTACGCGATGCCACGCGCCGCCGATCTGCCCAACTTTTCGGTGGGCACGCGCAACGTGCCCACTGGCGGAAACCCGCTCGGAGTCAAAGGCGGGGCCGAGACCGGTACCGTAGGAGTTCCGCCGGCAATCGCGGCCGCAATCGCCGATGCGCTGGCGCCGCTTGGCGTGCACGACATTCCGATGCCGGCAACCCCGCACCGCGTATGGCAAGCGATCCAGTCCGCGCGAGATCACGCGGCACACTGAAATTTTACGAATTACATAACGGAGGACAGCATGGCACACCGCAAGCAGCGCTTCATTTCCCCGCAGGTCGCGGAGTATCCGCCGGGGCACTGGTCGAATTGTATCCGGGTGGGAGACGTGATTTACGTGTCCGGCTTTACCGCGCGCGCCAACGACCTCAAGACTATCCAGGGGCAGGACGCGTACGCGCAGTCGAAGGTTATCTTTACCAAGATCCGGCATTGCCTGGAGACCGCGGGCGCGAAAATGAGCGACGTCGTCAAGATGGTGATCTACGTCACTAAGATGAAGGACAACAAGGACGTCTGGCGCGCCCGCCAGGAGTTTTTCACTGGCGATTTTCCGACATCAACGCTGGTGCAGGTCGCCGCGTTGGGTACGCCGGAAATTCTGGTCGAGATCACCGTCGAGGCGCACGCGGGATGCGGCGGCTGAGCCGCGCGGGCGCGGAGGCTACTTCTTGACGAAGTCTCCGATTGTGGCGTCCGTATGGAACATCGGCTTCTCGTAGTAATGAGGTCCGTCGTAGATTTCGATCAGCACGCTGTCCTCGTGGGCGAGAGTGGGGCCGTGCGGATGGTCTTTGGGGTTCATATAGAACGCGCCTGCCTTGAGGCGCAGCCCGCTGTCGGTGTATTCGTAGTCGCCTGATAGGCAGTACATGAATTGGTTGGACGCGTGCGAATGTTTGACGGGAACGTTGCCGCCCTTGCGGAATTCGAGGATCGCGATGGAGGCCTTGGTCTCTGGATTTTTCCAGAGAAAGTATTGGCGAAAGCCATAGTCCGGATAGTCGATCCATCCGGAGGCATCAAGCCGCGCGGTGTCAATCAGGACTTCGAGGGTTCCCATCATGCTTCTCCCAATCTAGATTTCTGGCCGCCCAGCCTCGACCCATGTCTTGAATTCTGCGCGGCTCTCCGGTGTCGAAGGAAACAATCCCATCAGGGACCTGCCGCGCGCGAGGTGCCGGGCAGCAAAATCCTCGTACTCCGTCGCTTCACGCGCCTCACGCGCGACTTCGTCTGCCAAGTGCGCCGGGATGACGACCACGCCATCGACATCGCCGACGACTATGTCGCCGGGATAGATTGCGACCCCCGCGCATCCGATCGGAATGTTGATCTCCGCGGGATGGAGCTTGAGCGGTGTCGCTGGAGTTGCTGCCATTCGGTGAAACGCCGGTAACCCAGTCTGGCCAATTCCATGCGCGTCGCGGAAACCACCATCGGTGACGATGCCTGCTGCGCCACGGGCGCGGAGCCTTGCGGCCATCATGTCCCCTGCGGACGAAACGCCCGTTTCAGAGCGCGCGTCAATTACCAGCACGGCGCCAGGAGGGCATTCCTCAATCGCGCGGCGATGTAGGTTGTCCGGGCGGCCGTAATTTTCCAGCGAATCGATATCTTCCCGCGCAGGGATAAATCGCAATGTAAACGCAGGACCGACCAAGGCAGGCTGCCCCGGAGCAACTGGCACGAGGCCGGCAAGACAGGTATTGCGCAATCCGCGCCGTAGCAGCGCATTGGCGATGCATGCAATGCCGACGCTAGCAAGTATGCGGCGAGTCTGATCTGAGACGCCGCTGGCTTGGGAAATCTGGTGAGAGGCGCTCATCGCGCAAGCTTGATCCTGTCTATCACAAGGTGAGCACAGTCTGCTTTGATCAGCGGCACCGGGCCAGTGAATTATCCGGTGCAACGTATAACCGTAAGGTAATACCGACGGACGCCCCGTCGCGCAGACAGCGGCACACGTGCCGTTGTCGATCCATGGCCACGCTCGTGTTTGTCAAGAAGGGGCCAACCACCCGAATAACTGAGTTACTTGGCAAGGACCTTCATCGCCCGCTCGAGTGTGTATAGGTATTTCAAACCACCTTTTCCCCGATCCGCTAGGGCAGCGGGGTCCCGAGAAGCGGTGAATCGCGCGGTGTTTGGTGACAATCTCCCGCTCTCGATGCCATTCACCCCCTGAATCGGCCCGAATCGCCTCGTTTTGACGCG
>CAMATU010000168.1 GCA_945861225.1 Klebsiella pneumoniae | reverse complement strand
GCGGCGGCCGCACGGTGCTGATGTGCACGAACGCGATCTTCGCCGCTGGCCTTGGTGCGTTGGGGCTCGTGCACAGCGTGTGGGCGCTATTCGCCGCGTGGGCCATCATTGGCATCGGAATGGGAAGCGGCTTGTATGAAGCGGCCTTCGCGACGGTCGTACGCCTCTATCGCGACGAAGCGCGAAACCTCATCACCGGTATCACGCTGATCGCGGGCTTTGCCAGCACCATCGCGTGGCCGCTCACCACGGTGCTGGAGACTCAATTCGGCTGGCGGGGCGCTTGTTTCACCTGGGCCGCGCTGCACCTGCTTATCGGCTTGCCGCTGAATGCGACTCTGCCGGTGTTCAAAGCGGCGCGCCCGGCGCATCAAGCTGTCGAAGCGACAAGCAAGACATCGACAGGCAATGCAAAACCCTGGAATGTCCAGCAGCGGGTAGCGGCGGCACTCCTGGTCTATGTGTTCGCCGTGAGCTGGTTTATCAGTACAGCGATGGCATCCCATCTGCCGCGCCTGCTCGTGGCGGCAGGCGCGACCTTGGCCGTCGCGGTTGGCGTGGGTGGCCTGATTGGTCCGGCGCAAGTCGCCGGACGCTTGGTGGAGTTCAGTCTGATGCGCCACATCTCGCCGTTGCTGTCCGCCCGCCTTGCCGCGCTGGCGCATCCGACCGGCGCGCTGCTGCTCGTCACCCTGGGCACATCGTTCTCCGCAGTGTTCGCAATTCTGCACGGCGCGGGCAACGGCATCCTCACGATCGCCATCGGGACTTTGCCTTTGATGTTCTTCGGCGCCGAGGGCTACGGGGCGCGCCAAGGCTGGCTGATGATGCCGGCCCGCGTGACTCAGGCCCTTGCGCCTTTGGTGTTCGGAATTGCGCTGGATCAGTTTGGCCCCCAGGTCGCCTGGCTGTCGGCGGCACTCGGCTTCAGTGCTTTTCTTGCGCTGCTGATGGTACGGCCGCCTGCGGCCCGATCGTCCTAGACCACACCTGAAAAAACTACGTCTAAGATCGAGACCTGTGAACATTGTGGCGGCACGGTGAAGGTGATCGCGAGCATTGAAGAGCTCGCTGTGATCAGGCAGATTCTGGCGCATCTCGCGCGGCGTGACGCCGCCACGACGCCAGCCATCAGATCCTTCGCGCGTGCACCGCCGCCAATGGCATTACCGGGCCTGAAGGAACCAGTACTGATAGTACTGCCCTAATTTTCATGCTGGGACGCAAAGCTGGGCTGACACCTGGTTTGGAGCCACTCGTGCCCGCTGGTCTAAGCGCTTGATATTTTCGGTGAGAGAATACCCTTATAAAAATAGCGTCGCATGCGCAGCGAGAGACTCCTAACTTGCTGAATCACGCGAATGACGCGTGAAATTTGGCGTATAAATGAAATGCTGCCGGCGTTAGGTTTTTCAAGCTGCCAGCTACGAGCGAGTTTCAATTTTCTCCATTACAGGCATCCCATCACTTTCAATCTGCCGCGCCGATAAACGCCTTCACCGCGTCCGCGATCGCGTGTGGTGAGTCTTCCTGTAGGAAATGGATTCCTGACACCGTAACCTCCCTTTGATTTGGAAAGGTGCGGACATAATCGCGGATGACACCGACGACATTGAGACCGGGATCGCCGTTGATGAAAAGTTTAGGCACATCGAACGAACCGCGTAGCCATTGCGCATTGGCATCGATCATCGCACACGAATCCGGCGGAATACCTTCGAGCGGTATCTCGCGCGCGAGATCGAGTGTGGGCTTGCGGCTTTCACGCGAATAACGATAGGTCATGCGGTAGCGATCCATTTCCTCGCTCGACAAGGTGCGCGCAGTGCCAAGCGTCAGGAACCCTTCGACGATTTGATTCTCGTCGAGAACGAGGCGCTCGCCCGCGTCGCTTTTCAGTGCGCGGACAAACTCGCGCGTGGCAGCGGGCCATTCCGACCAAGTCATCGTGCGCATCACACCTTCCATATGCACGATACCTTTGACTCGTCCGCTATGACGCCGCGCCCAGTCAACACCAAGCACAACCCCCCAGTCCTGCAACACAAGCCATACCTTGTCTAGCGAGAGAGCGTCGAAGAAGGCATCGAGATAAGCGGCTTGCGCAAAAAGACGGTAGCAGTTTCCTGACGACGGGCTCGACTCACCCATGCCGATTAAATCAGGTGCGATGCAACGTGCAGTGCTTTCGCACTCCCGAATTATGTTACGCCAGAGATAGGAACTAGTCGGGTTGCCGTGCAAAAACACGCATATTGGACCCGCACCAGTGTCGACGTAAGCCATCTCGGCATCTCGCACAGGGATGCGATGGCGTGGGTAGTTGTCGACTGCGCTGATTTCAGTAGTGATCACGTTTATAAGAACTCGCAGTTGCTTCAGGCCACCGACGAAGGTCGGCTGCATCCATTCGACGAGCAATGAGTATTGAACCACGCGATCGCTTCGCTCGCCGATTTTTTAAACCACTCGCCCGCGTAAATATCGTAGTGCGAGATCGGCCACGTCAACAGCTTCTTCGGTTCTCCTGCGATCTCGTAAAGCCGACGGTAACCGGCCGGGAGACATACCGTATCTTGCGCTGCGGCGATCAAAAGCAGCGCGCGGGGTGAGATTTTTGCGACCACGTCAAGTGGTCTGTATTCGAGTGTTTTCTCCCAGGTTTCCCATGACAATAGGCAGCGCATGTGCGGATGACGGCGTAGCGCCTCGGCGATGAATCCGCTGGCGTGCGGATTCGCCAGGGCGCGCTGGAAGGGATCGATGTCGCGTCCTCGGCCCGTCAGGACCCTTAAGCGACGATCTTCTTCAATCTGCTGCTGCAACTCCTCGCGCTCTCTCTCATTGCGTACGTCGCTGAGAAAAGTCTCGCCAGTATCGAAACCGACCTGCGCGACTGCCGCCCTGACTCGTGTATCGATCCCCGCTACGTATGGCACATGGGCGCCACCGAAACTCGTACCCCACAGACCGAGGCGGGCCGCGTCGACCTCGGGCTGCACCGAGAGCCAGGTCAAGGCATTGCGGATATCATCGACTTGCTCGAGCGGGATCAAGCGCCACTTCGGGCCTTCGCTCTCGCCGAATCCACGATAGTCGAAGATCAACGCAACGAACCCGGCCTCCGCGAAACACTGCGCGTAGTCGCGCAGCGAGAGCTCGCGCACGCCGGTAAAGCCGTGGCACAGCACAATGCCCGCACGCTTTTCTCCCGGCTGAATTCCAGTCGGTAGAAAAAGATTACCCACCAGGCGCGACCCTTCGCTGAAAAATGTTACCCATCGCTCGTTGAGCATTACATGCACTCCGTCTGGCACCTTGGTCCGGTTTGGAATTGAGAAGAGCCGCCCTTGTTGCGATAGCCCTTTGGTCAGTCGCTACCTAACGTCAACGGCGGATTCTGCGCGAAACATTCAACATTGCCCGGCACAGGCGCCCACGGTTGCGCGCTGTCCAGCCAGATTGCGATCGTCGGTGCGAGAGACCGTGCATCGTCGAGGCAACCCACCGCCAGCACGAATACGTGGCCATTGCTGGCGAAGAGCGGACTGCCGCATTCCCCGCAGAATTCGCGCTTGACGGCACTGCTGCTGGCGGCCTGCACGGTATAACTTCTCGTCAGCCCCATGGTGACACGGACGGCCTCTGCTGGAACCACGGCGTAATTGCAGAACGGCCCGCCCGAAGCCTTCTGGCAGTCGCGACAGTAGCAGAAGGAAACCGCAGAAGGCTCGGCCACACATTCGTAACGGATCGACCCACACCGACAACCACCGCTTAGATTGGACATTGGGATATCCTCCGCGCATTAACGCATGCACATTTCGCCGGCAATTCAGTCTGACGGCGGTTCTCGCGCATAGCCCGGTCTGCCACACTTCTAAAAGAAAGCGATTGTGCGCACTTCGATGCTTTGGCGCGGCGGCGCATCCGGAGCCGCAGTCGCATCATCGAACGCCACATGCGGTACAACTTTCCGCTCGCGCGAATCGAAATTCACGAATACCAACACTTCGCTCGTCTCTAAATGGCGAAAATAATGCCAGCGATGATTCGCATTGAAGGTGACATTGTAGAACTCGCCTTGCCGATCGCTGTAGATCAAATCGGTGGCTACCAAATCGCTCGCAGCGACTGACTGTGCATCGCACAGAGATAGCGTGTCATTCTGAATCGGCCCCTTGATTGGGCGCCATACGTTAATGAATACATAGCGCCCGCGAAGCCGTGCTTCGGCTTCCGCTGCCGGCAGCAGATCGCGCACACGCTGGGGCGCCGACTTCACCGTGTAATCCGCATGTACGAAGCGCGCCGGCGGAAATGCGCCTGTTCTCTGGCGGTCCTCTTTCGATCCGCTGCGGCAGTTGTAATCGAACACCACGACTTTCTGTGCGCCGGTCGCTTTCCTGACCAATTGCTCGATCTCAGGGTAGTAAGTTTTTAAAACCTGTTCTTGATCGTAGAAGTCGGTCATCGTCGTCGGCGCTTGAGTCATGGTGAAGCCCTGCTGGTCCAACGATAAGCTTGCGAGCCGTGCGCGCCCTTCGTACATGGTTACGCTGGCCTCCCCTAGCGTCCAGTTCAACTCCGGCGCGCCTGGCGGTGGCGTGCATAAGTATCGCGAGGGTTTCTGAGCCATTGGCAGCATGTAACTGATTTTGGCCGGGCGATCGCCCGCGAGATCGGGCGCTCGAAGGTCGCTAATGGCGTTCATGGCGTTCATGGTCGCTCCTTCCGAATCTTGGTTGGAAATGCATGCGAATTCGCTATGCGCCGGATGACAAAGGTGGGTTACGGGCATGCTGCGCGATATCGCCGGGCAGTTGGACCCATGCTGGGGCTCGGTCGAGCCAGATTGCCATAGTTGGTCTGAACGGCGATGGATCATCGAAACTTGCTACTGCGACGGCAAGTAAGTGCGGAGTGCTCGCAAACAGCGGCGAACCGCAGTCGGGACAGAATTCGCGACGCATGATGCGCCCACTATCGCTCTGCGCGGTGAACGCAGTCGCGACGCCCGTCACCGTTAATGACTCAGCAGGAATAATGGCGAAGTTGCCGCACGGTCCGCCCGACCAACTCTGACAATCACGACAATAGCAAAGCGTCACTGCCAAGGGCGCGGCGCGGCAGATATAGCGCACTCGACGACAACGACAACCACCCGCTGCTGGAATCACTGCAGCCGATTCAGGTGCCAAATCCCGCGGATTAGTAGCCGCCTCGCCGATGCCCTCACGCATATCATCGTACCCGCTTCATGCCACGCCGAAGATCTCGACCAAGGCTTCTCGGATCGGCGCGAAGGCCTCGCTTGGCGCATGCGTCATCCTGTTGTGACAGATAGCGAGCGCAAGGCACGTATCGGGATCCGCCCAGCCAATCGAACCCCCAGCACCCGGATGAAACAGGATGCGAGGATTGCGACCAACCAAGCGATAGGGATAGTCCGCGCTTACATCGCCCCCCAACCAGAAGCCGGCCGTGCCCACCCGGATGGGAATACCGAGGATAGTGTCAGCGCGCTCGGTATCCGGCCGCGGGGTGCAGAAGCTGCGCACGCGCTGCTCGGATAAAAGTCGAACCCCGTCCAGCGCGCCGCCGCCGGCGAGCATGGCGAAAAACCGCGCTGCACTGCGGGCATTCATGATGCCGTTCGCGCCTGGATGACAAGAGCGCCTCACGTCGGAGCGCCCGAAAACTTCTTCGACCGTCGCGACTGCGGGCGGAATCGCCGCAAAAATTGGCAGGTCTGGCGGCAATGGGCGCGGCACGGAATTCTTGATGCGCGCGATCCGTGGTTCTACGCGATCCGGGATTCCGATCCACAAATCAGTAATGCCGAGAGGCGCGCAGATTTCTTCCTGCACGAACGTTCCGAACGGTCGGCCTAAGGGATCGGTTCGACGCACACATTCGGCTATGACCCAGCCGAACGTGTAGCACATGTAACCGTTGTCTGTTCCTGGCGCGAAGCGCGGCGTCATCGCAGCTAGTTGTTCGATCATCCAGCCGTAATCACTCATCAATTCCGGCGTCACACCGGCCGGCATCTGCGGAATCCCCAGGCGATGGCTCAAGGCATCCCGGATCGTCGCGCGCGCCTTGCCTGCTGCGGCAAACTCCGGCCAGTAGCGCGATATTGGCTGGTCATAGTCGATTAGCCCGCGTTCTGCTTGAATGTGTAAGGCTGTCGCCGTGACGGCCTTCACCACGGAAAACACGGGAAAAAGCGTGTCGCTATCGACCTTCCTGCCGGTGGTCTCGTCGGCTATGCCGCCCCACGCGTCGACGACCAGTTTGCCGCGATGGTAGACCGCCACCTGCAAACCCACTTCGCCGCAGTCGCGGATTGAAGTTTCGACGGCTCTGACGAACGCCTCAGTTGCTTGACGGCGGGATAGTGCATTTTCGGTCATTCTGAGGTTCTCCGAGTGCAAAAAGAATAACCGCCCTATTTGACGGAATCGAGCACTTCGCGCGCTGAGTTTGCAAGGATCGCGGGGTTGCCGACGACTCCGAATTGAGGCACTCATGATGGCGATGAATTCCTACTCAGGCTTCGACGCTGAGTTCATTTCAATGCCGTGTCGCAATATCGTGCCGAAGCCCCTGCAGAAGCCGCAGCCGCCCCTGTGGGTTGCGCGCTACGGCGTCACGTTTTTCACCGATAAGATTTCCAACGCAAACACCATGAGCGATCGCATTCCTTGCGATCTGATACTCACTCAATCTCTTTAATTGCTTGGTGGTCTATTTTCTCATGCGTTTGGAACATTCTTAGGTACTTGATTAACTGTTCGAACGTCGTTCGACCACGAATGCCGGGACCCGTCAGCAAGACGCCGTGCTACGTGCGGCGAGTAGGGGGCATCGACGCGCGAGTCCCGCTAACGCACGGGCAAGATTTAGATGATAAGCCCGAGGAACTCCGCAATCCACAGCCCGATTGCGGCGCTGTCAACCTGCTCGGCAAGCAACGCTGATGGTCGACTCTAAGGAGTCACTTCGGGTCCGTGGAGTTCCGGGTGCTTATAGCGCGCATGCCAGCCGAATCCCTGCCAGGTAGTGAGCTTGAGGGGCGCGATGCGGAAGGTCCAGCACGGCTCGACATTGACCGAACCCCGATACTCCTGGGCCTTCTCGCCCAGATAGCGAGGCCCGGTGTCCCTTTCACCCAGCAGATTCCAGCGCGACTTTTCGCCATTGGCAAGGAACGGTCCGACACAGCGTTCGATGACTTCGGCGCGCCCCTCGCAGATCACTTTGCGAATCGGCGGCGTCGGTTCATCCACCACCAAAGACACACGCGGATCCGCGGCCATGAAGTGACACCATTCCGACTTTGCGCGCCCGACGACCCAGAAGGCCTCACCATCCCAGTGGTACCAGACCGGCACGACATAGGGCCAGCCGTCCGGTTTCAGGCACGCCAGGCGCGCGAGCCAGGGCCCCGCCAGGAATGCGTCAAGCTCGCGCTGCGACAAGGCACCAAACTTATTGCCACGCCAGTCACTCATCAACGGATCCTCATTGAAAGTCTATGATGATCAGAACATTTCGAAGTATTCACGATGTTCCCAATCGGTAACGTGCTGCAGAAAGCGATTAATTTCGCTCTGCTTGACGAGTAGCAGGTAGTCGATGAACGCATCGCCGAAGCCGCGGCGGAACGCCGCGCTGTCGCGCAAGGCGGCAGTGGCCTCCATGAGACTTCGCGGCAACAGGGGTTTGTCCGATTCATACGGGGTCTCGTCCATCGGCCCAGGGTCGAGCCGACGATCGACCCCATCGAGTCCGGCGACTATCTGTGACGCCATGTAAAGGTAAGGATTCGCACAGGGCTCGCCAGCGCGATTCTCGATGTGCGAGGCCCGATCGCCGGGCCCCCCGAGGACACGGATCATCGCGGCGCGGTTTTCACTCGCCCAGGTAATGCGATCCGGCGCAAACGAATTCGGCCGGAAACGCTTGTAACCGTTGATGGTCGGCGTACTGAACACGCACCCAGCCGCCGCGTGCGCGAGCAGGCCGGCGACATAGTGACGACCGAGCGACGACAAATCCGACGGGTTGCCAGCCTGCATGTTCGCGAACGCATTCTCGCCAGTCTCGAGATTGCACAGCGACTGATGCAGGTGCCAGCCACTCGAAAAGAAATTCGGCAAGGCTGGACGCGTCATGAACGTTGCATGATAGCCATGGCGGCGACACAGTTGTTTCACTGCCGTCCGGAACAACACCATGTGGTCGGCACTCAACACACCGCGCGCCGGGTCGAACGTGAACTCGCACTGTCCTGGTCCCCATTCATCTTCCATCGTGCGCAGCGGCAGTTCGAGCGCCGCAAGGTTGTCGTGCAGCATCTGCAGAATGGGATCGATCTCATCCTGCCGCTCTTCCGTTAGATACTGGAAACCGTGCGCGATAACCGAGACTTTCGGCGGATCGGGTGGCCATCCGGATTGCTCCGGCGATAACATCCGATCCTCGAGCTTGCAGATATAGAACTCGACTTCGAGTCCACCGACCCAATCGTAACCCCGCGCGTGCAGCGATTTGAGCACACGTTTGAAAACTGCGCGCGTATCGAATGGCATCGGCTCGCCGGAATTAAGATACATCTCAGAGAGTATCCAGCCGGTTCGCGCGGCCCACGGCAGGACTCGAAACGTCAGAGGGTCCGGCACCAGAATGGCGTCCGGTCCCCCGCATAGCGCGGCGACTCCGATCCCCCCGGCGTGCTTGGCGAACATCGGGGCCGCGAGATTGTTCGCCGTATCCATGAACAGGGTCGCGGTTTGAAAATCGACACCGTTGCGCAGCGCAAGTAGAAAATCGTGCGCCATGACATGCTTGCCACGCACCAGGCCGTGTTGATCGCACCAGGCAATGCGAATGGTCCGCAATTGATGTTCATCGATCAGCGCTTTGATCCGCGGGATGGCTGCGAGCTGTTCCTCCGACATCAAGCCATGGCGCGTAACGAAGTCAATCTGACCAACGCTACCGTCTTGAAGCGTACTCATACCGATCTCCTAGCGTGTGTCCGGTTCAACGAGAATAAGAAGCCGCGCGAGTAAAAGACGTCGATAACCTGGACCGGGTTGTTCTCAGAGGCAAATTTCGCAAGGCAGTCCGGTAACAGCGCGCTTTGAATCCGGTCAGCGCCTTCGATAAATCGCTTGATCAGCCACTCGCTGCGATGAAGTAATGGTCTCATATCAGAGATGTTGGCGCTGACCGAAAATTGAACCATCGTGCCGGCGCCGAAATGAGCCAGCAATTCTTACCAAACCCCCAACCGCGGCGCGGCTACCGGGCTTGTTCTGTTGGCTCAGTGAGATCTCGGCCGCGGTATCGGAAATGGCTCAAATCGACGTCGGCGACAACACCCTTAGGCCAAGGGGGCGCTCGCGCCTGTCGATCCAAACGCACGCGCTCGAGGTCAAGCACTCTCCTGGGCGAACGGGCTCGCACAATTCCGAGCGAAACAGCCGCCGCCCACCGCCGACCGATCCTTCAGGAGCCTTCCTTTTTCCCGCACTCGACGCTCGATTCCGCGGGAAGGGGCGGCAAAGGGCGGTTGTATTTCCTATACTCCACGACATGACAAAGCGCCCAAGAAACCGTGCGAACGCGACGGGCGAGACAGAAGTGCGGCCGCCCGACGCCGAGGACACTCCCGCTGCGCCCCACGCTTTCCCCGTCGTCGGCATCGGCGCGTCTGCCGGCGGCCTCGCCGCCTTC
>CAMATU010000167.1 GCA_945861225.1 Klebsiella pneumoniae | reverse complement strand
TGGAGGAAAATCATGAAGCACGCGTTTTCGCGCATCACCGCTGGTCTGGTCACAGTGACGCCCAGTCTCGCCTTCGCCCAGGTCGCAGTGCCCCAGCACACGAATGTGAACGCCATCCTGATGTTCCTGGCCTTTGTCGCCCTGAGCCTGGGTATCACTTACTGGGCGGCTGGGCGCACGAAATCGACCAAGGACTTCCTCGCCGCCGGCGGCAGTATTTCGGGTTTCAAGAACGGACTCGCGATCACCGGTGACTGGGCGTCATCGGCCGCCTTGATGGGCATCGCCGCCCTGATTTATACCACCGGCTTCGACGGCCTCATTTACTCAGTGGTACCGTTCGGCGCCTGGCCTTTGATGATGATCCTGATCGCCGAGCGCTTGCGGAATCTCGGCAAGTTTACGATCGCCGATATCGTCACCTTGCGACTGGCGCGCGCGCCGGTACGCAGCCTGATTGCGTCGGCGAGTCTCGCCTTCGTCGTCGGTTACATCATCGTGCAGATGGTCGGTGCGGGGACCCTGATCTCGAATCTGTTTGGGATCAAGTATGAAACCGCACAGCTCGTGATCGGCGTGCTGATCGTGCTCTATGTCGCGTTTGGCGGCATGATCGCAACCACTTACGTCCAGCTTATCAAGGCAGTGTTGCTGCTGGTGGGCGCGACGCTGATCTGCGCACTGGTACTGCAGCGATTCAACTGGTCACTGGAAGGCCTGTACAAGGCAGCGGTCACCAATTACCCGGGCGGCATCAAGGTGATGCAGCCGGGCGGCATGCTGCCGGATCCGGTCTCGGCGATTTCCTGCGGTGTAATGCTGCTGCTCGGCGGTGCCTCCATGCCCCACGTGCTGATGCGCTTCTTCACGGTGCCGGATGCCAAGGAAGCGCGCAAATCGGTGTTCTACGCCGCGAGCTTCATCGGTTACTTCTACTTACTCACCTTTATCATCGGCTATGGCGCAGTGGCCTTCGTGATGAAGGACCCGCAGTTTCTCGATGCCGAGGGTGCCATCATCGGCGGGGCCAACATGGCGGCCATCCACCTCGCCATGGCGATGGGCGGCGATCTGCTGCTCGGCTTCATATCAGCGGTGGCCTTCGCGACTATCGTCGCCGTAGTAGCAGGCCTTACGATTGCTGGCGCCTCGGCGATCTCGCACGATCTTTATGCAAACGTCTTTCGGCACGGCCGGGCGACCGATACCGAAGTGGTCAAAGTTTCGCGCATTGCGGCGCTGGTCCTGGGCGTGCTCGGCGTCGTTCTTGGCATGGCGTTTAAAGGTCAAAACATCGCCTACATGATCGTGCTGCCGTTCACGGTCAGTTCGACCGTGTTCTTTCCGATCCTTATTTTGTCCATGTACTGGCGGAATCTCACCACCACCGGCGTCGTCGTCGGCGGCTGGCTAGGTCTTGCGACCGGCGTGGTTCTGCTGATTCTCGGCCCTACCATCTGGCAGGAAATTCTAGGCAACCCAGCACCGATCTTTCCATACAAGTATCCGGCACTGTTCTCGGTAACCGTCTCCTTTGTGACGATGATAGTCGTGTCGCTGCTTGACCGTAGCCCGCGTGCGCAAACGGAACGCGCGGCGTTTAATGATCAATTCGTGCGTTCGCAAACCGGTCTCGGTGCAGAGGGCGCGGCTCAACACTAAAGTGCACGCGCGCTTCCATCTTATGACCGTAGGAGCGGCTTTAGCCGCGAAGGGCGATTCAGCGCTGTTCGCGGCTAAAGCCGTTCCTACCAGGGACTGAGAAGAAGTGCCTGCCCGGCCTCGGGTGTCGTTCCACCAACGCGGTTGAACTACTGCTTTTCCCATTGCGTTAAGTGCCAAACATGCAAGACCTCAGTTCGCTTATCGACCGTGACCCGCGCTTTCATGCACTCCAGCGCACGCGCAGCCGTTTCGCGTGGAGCCTGGCTGCAGTGGTATTGACTTGCTACTACAGTTTTATTCTGATCATCGCGCTGCGACCTGCCCTGTTCGCGGCCACGCTGACGCCGGATACCGTGGTCACGCTTGGAATCGCCTACGGACTCGGTCTGATTGGTCTTTCCATGCTGCTAACCGGCCTCTATGTATGGCGTGCCAACCACGAGTTTGATCCCCGCAACCAAGATCTCCTGGATGAAGCCACCAAAAACTCCCTGCGCTAGTCTGCTCCTGCTCGTTTTGAGTCTGCTTCCAAGTGTGGCCCTCGCCGCCACTGCGACGGGGATGAATCGCATTGCGGTGACGATGTTCCTGTGCTTTGTCGCCGTAACATTAGTGGTGACCTTGTGGGCTGCGCGCAGAACTCGCACCACCAAGGATTTCTACGCCGCCGGCGGACGCATCACGGGTTTTCAGAATGGCCTCGCAATTGCGGGGGACTTCATGTCTGCGGCGACTTTTCTCGGCATTTCTGCATTGATATTTGATTTCGGATTCGATGGCTTGGTGTATGTGGTGGGTGGAGTCACCGGCTGGCCGATCGTGCTTTTTCTACTCTCTGAACGCTTAAAGAATCTCGGCAAATTCACCTTCTCCGATGCGGTTTCGATTCGCCTGCGCAAGACGCCGCTGCGCTGCCTCGCGGCCACCGGCTCGCTGTGCGCGGTGGTGCTCTATTTGATTGCGCAAATGGTGGGCGCGGGCAAGCTCATCGAAGTGCTGTTTCATCTGCGCTACGAGTATGCAGTTTGCACAGTGGGCATACTGATGGTGCTGTATGTGAGCTTCGGCGGCATGATCGCGACCACCTGGGTGCAGATCATCAAGGCGTCTTTGCTGCTGGTCGGCGGCAGTGTATTGGCCTGGATGGTCTATCGACAGTTCAATTTTTCGTTTGATCACCTACTGCGCGCGGCGATGGCTAATCATCAGCTCGGCGCGCGCATGCTCGAGCCCGGGCATCTGGTGCACGATCCAATTTCAATTATTTCCCTCGGCACCACCCTGGTGCTCGGAACTGCCGGCCTGCCACACATCTTGATGCGCTTTTTCACCGTGCCGAATGCCGCCGAGGCGCGCCGGTCTGTGCTCTACGCCACCGGGTTCATCGGCTACTTCTACCTGCTGATTTTTATCCTCGGTTTCGGCGCCGTGGCATTGGTCACGCGCGATGCGGGCTACTTCGATCCGACCACCAATAAGCTGATCGGCGGCGCCAATATGGCCGCGATTCATCTCTCTCATGCAGTGGGCGGGGATGCCTTCCTGGGTTTTATTTCTGCGGTGTGCTTCGCGACTATTCTGGCCGTGGTTTCGGGCCTCACCTTGTCCGGGGCCTCCGCGATTTCGCACGATCTCTATGCCAACGTCTTTCGACCACACGCCAGCGAGCGCGACGTGGTACGCGTGTCCAAGATCTCGGCCCTGGGGTTGGGCGCGATCGCCGTAGCGCTTGGCTTGGTGTTCGAAGACCAGAATGTGGCCTATATGGTATTACTTGCCTTTACCATCGGCGCCAGCGTGAACTTCCCGCTGCTCTTTCTCGCCATGTACTGGCGGGATCTCACCACCCGTGGCGCGTTGCTCGGCGGCGGTCTGGGCCTCGCGGTCGCCGTGGGTGGTATTGTGTTCGGACCCACCGTGTGGGTGGAAGTGCTGGGCCACGCGACGCCGCTTTTCCCTTACAAGTATCCCGCGCTATTTGCGCTGATTGCGTCCTTCACGGGCAGTATCCTGGGCTCGCTCACTGATCGAAGTGCACAAGCGGCTGCAGAGCGCGCCGCCTTCGGCGCGCAATACGTACGCTCACAAACAGGACTGGGGGCGGAAGCGGCGAGCGTGCATTGAGCGCGGGCGCAAGAACGCCACCGAGCACTTTGTTGAAAAAAAATTTGTCACGGAGAACACGGCGTGTCGATGAACTCCGTCATCCCGGGCGAAGACCCGGGGTCCATGGGCATTTAATGTTGAGGATGCCTCGCGCGCTCCGTAGTAAATTTCCTTTTTCAGCCCGCCCGCAACGCAGTAAGCACTTCTTCCAGCATCTTCTTCGCATCTCCAAACAACATACGGTTGTTCTCTTTGTAGAAGAGTGGATTGTCGACACCCGCATAGCCCGAAGCCATCGAGCGCTTCATGACGATCGTCATCTTCGCTTTCCAGACTTCGAGCACCGGCATGCCGGCGATCGGGCTGCCCGGATCCTCCTGCGCCGCGGGGTTAACGATGTCGTTCGCACCGATCACCATCACCACATCGGTGGCCGGAAATTCATGATTGATTTCGTCCATCTCGGCGACGATGTCGTACGGGACCTTCGCTTCGGCCAGCAACACATTCATGTGGCCGGGCATGCGACCGGCGACCGGATGAATGGCGAAATGCACGTCCACCCCACGTTCACGTAATAGCTTGGTGATCTCGAACACGGTGTGCTGTGCCTGCGCGACCGCCATGCCGTAGCCAGGGACGAGAATAACCTTCGCCGCATTGCGCAAAACCTCGGCAGTGTCATCTGCGCTGATCGGCACGACTTCGCCTTGCGGACCGGCAGCGCTGCGCACCACGGTGCCACCGGCGGTGCCGAAGCCGCCCGCGATCACGCTCACGAAATTGCGATTCATCGCCCGGCACATGATGTAGGAAAGAATCGCGCCGGAGGAGCCCACCAGCGCACCGATCACAATCAATAAATCGTTGCCCAGCATGAAGCCCGTAGCGGACGCCGCCCAGCCGGAATAGCTGTTCAGCATCGACACCACCACCGGCATGTCGGCCCCGCCAATCGCCATCACCATGTGCACACCATAGGCAAGTGCAATGCCGGTCATCATGAAGAGGAAAAACATGCCACCAACACCCGACTCCACGCTTATGAAAAGCTTGCCGATAAAAATAACGCCCAGCAGTCCGGCGAGATTCATCAGGTGCCGCCCCGGTAGCAGCATGGGCTTGCCGCTGATCCGGCCTGATAATTTGCCGAACGCAATCACGGAGCCAGAGAAAGTCACGGCACCGATCAAGATGCCCAGATAAATTTCAACCTCGTGAATAGTTTTCTCGACACCTGTGAAAGTCACCGAACTGTCACGGAAGGTTGCGTAACCGATAAGCACTGCCGCCAGGCCCACTAAGCTGTGCATGAGCGCGACCAGCTCAGGCATCTGCGTCATTTGCACTTTGTTGGCCGCATACAGCCCGATGCTGCCGCCAATCGTCATCGCGATCAGAATGGTGGTCAGCGAGCCGACTTGCGGGCCAAGGACGGTGGCAGTAATCGCGAGCGCCATCGCCAACATCCCGTAGAAATTCCCGCGGCGTGCGGTTTCGGGGTTACTCAACCCGCCCAGACTCAGGATGAAGAGGATCGTCGCGACGATATAGGAAACGGTGACCAAACCTGCACTCATGATCTACTCCGAACGCCGGAACATGCGCAACATGCGCTGGGTGACTGCGAAACCACCGGCCATGTTGACCGTGGTGAGAATGAGTGCCAGGCCTGCTAACGCCTTCATCAGCACGCCGGGGGCAGAGACCTGTATCAGCGCACCAATCGCAATGATGCTGCTGATCGCGTTCGTCACGCTCATCAGCGGCGTATGCAAGGCAGGCGTAACATTCCAGATCACCATGTAGCCGACGAAACACGCCAGCACGAAGACCATCAGATGTGACATGAAGGCTGCCGGCGCGGAGATCCCTAATCCATACAAGGCAAGACCGGCCACCACCATTAACAGCGGTGTACGCACGCTGGGGGGTAACCAAGGCTTCTTGACGGGTGGTGCCGTGACCGGTGCGGCGGCGCTCGGCGGTGGCGGTGCTGCCGATAACTTGGGCGCCGGTGGCGGCCAGGTGATCGTGCCATCTTTGACCACTGTCGCGCCGCGAATCATTTCATCTTCCATGTTGACGGTGGCCAGACCATCCTTGTTCGGACACAGCTCTTCAAGTACGCGCAACAGGTTCGTTGAATAGAGTTGGCTCGATTGGCGCGCCATGCGACTTGGGAGATCCGTGTAGCCGACGATTGACACCCCAAACC
Source organism: Klebsiella pneumoniae (assembly GCA_945861225.1). GTDB lineage: Bacteria > Pseudomonadota > Gammaproteobacteria > CAIKBL01. Next base: position 3,772 of record CAMATU010000167.1, on the reverse strand, counting down.
GATTCACCACCTGCCCCGGCACCGTGAGTTCGCAGTTGCCACCCTGCTCGGACGCCAGATCGACAATCACACTGCCGTCCTGCATCGATTCAACCATACCGGCTGTGATGAGCTTGGGCGCCGGTTTCCCGGGAATTAGCGCAGTAGTGATGACGATATCGACTTCCATACACTGCTTGGCAATTGCCTCACGCTGGGCTTTCTGAAAGCCTTCACTCATCACCTTCGCGTAGCCACCCGCCCCACCACCCTCTTCCTGGTAGTCCACGCCGACAAATTCAGCCCCGAGACTCTTGACCTGATCCTTAACCTCTGGCCGAGTATCCATCGCACGTACAATCGCACCCAGTCCATTGGCCGCGCCAATTGCGGCGAGTCCTGCCACTCCCGCACCGATAATGAATACTTTGGCGGGCGGCACTTTGCCCGCAGCAGTCACCTGGCCCGTGAAGAAGCGGCCAAAATTCTGCGCGGCTTCGATTACGGCGCGATAACCCGCGATATTTGCCATTGAACTCAGTGCATCCAGCTTCTGCGCGCGTGATATCCGCGGCACGCTATCCATCGCGAGCACGGTGACCTGCCGCGCCGCCAGGCGTTCCATCAGATCGGGATTTTGCGCAGGCCACAGAAAGGAGATGAGCGTCGCCCCAGCGCGCATTAAATCCACTTCGTGACAACCAAGTTCGGGGTGGGGCTCCGGCGCACGCACCTTGAGAATGATGTCCACTGATGACCATAGCGTTCGCGCATCCTCGACGATCTCAACACCACAACTGCGGTATGCGTCGTCGCTGAGATCCGCGGCCACGCCAGCACCTTTTTGCAGGGCGACGGTGAAGCCGAGTTTGATGAGTTTGGTGGCGACTTCCGGGGTCGTCGCGACCCGCCGTTCACCGGCGTGTATTTCCTGCGGGATTCCAATGCGCAACTCGTTTCTCCTTGGGGGGGCTGCCGAGACGGTCTAGCTTCGCGAGACTGATGCCCGGATTGTCGCAACTTGCTTCGGCGACCGCCAGCCTGAGACTTGCCTGATCACCGCCACGCGTGTTTGCTGCGTGCTTGCAGCGCCCGGACAAGCCCAGCGAGCAGAAAGCTGACTGTCGCCAGGACCAAGGTGAACTTAAGAATCACGCAGAGCAGATTCAAGCTGGCAGTGAACGCCGAGGCGCCCTGCTCCAGCATCATCAATTGAAGCGTGTTCTCAGCGGCATCGAAGAGCGCGCAACTGAGCGCCACACCTGCCATCCAACAGCCACCTGGGCGCCCACCTGCGACGAGCAGGACCCCAAGCGCGAAGTTGCCCGCATAGGTCAGCATGAAAACGAAATTCAGCAGTCAGTAGTTGCAGGTCAAGCAGCGCCAGCCTGGTAAGGCACACGAGTGAGCGGATCGCGCTGCCCCACCACCAGCGCCACCAGGTGCGCCGCTTGGCTTGCGAAAGAAATCTCATACGCCATACCCCGTGAGTCACCAAGCTTCGCAAAAGTTGAAGCCGAGCTTAACGTCGGCTCGCATCGGTTGCGCAATCGGATCCCTGGGCGTCAGAATAGACCCCAAGCGCCCTTAGCTCAGTTGGATAGAGTACCTGGCTTCGAACCAGGTGGTCGGGAGTTCGAGTCTCTCAGGGCGCGCCAATAAATCAATGGGTTACGTAATTTATTGGCTCTGAGAAATTTCTTGAGTCACCACTGAGTCACCACGGCGCACAGATTGCGAATCATCTAGCGTATTGAGTAGCGCGGGGGTCGCGATGAAGGTTCGCCCACGTTTATGGTTTCTCGCTACGCTCTGGCTGCGCTCGCTCCCCACTCACGCCACTGTGATTACGTTGACCCAGCAGGGACTGCCGTCGACCAGAAAAGCCATTGAAGACAGAAGGGATGAACGTCTTCTAAGCATGTCCGGTCTCGACGCTCTCGCCGATAGCCTCAGCCGCGCTGCCAGTGCACTCCTTGCCTTGCTCGAACACGAGCGCGGGCATCGCTTTACCCGACGAACTGAAAACCGCCGTCCGCTTCTGTTGCCCGCTGTGCGATTCTGCGGTGTACCAAGTCGTAGTGGTTACCTTGCCGAGCGGCGGCGCGCTGGCTGAGCACTGGAAAGTCTAAGGAGAATTAGTCCATGTCCTTGTCCGATAACCCCACCGTTTCCGCCGCTCAACTGCGGCTGCTGGCCGAAGCCGAGCTGCAAAACAGAGCGACGCACTCACCAGAAGTCGAGGCGACTTTGTCGCCCGCCGCGTTGCAGATACGGCTGCATGAGCTGCGCGTACATCAGATCGAACTTGAGATGCAGAACGAGGAACTGCGTCGCGCCCAAACGACCCTGGATATTTCGCGCGCGCGGTATTTCGATCTGTATGACCTAGCGCCGGTGGGCTGTTGCACTGTCGACAATGCAGGACTGATCCGGGAGAGCAATCTTACCGCTGCCACGTTACTGGACGTGCCACGACGTGAATTGATCAAGCAGCCGTTCTCACGCTTCATCCACCCGGAGAACGTTAACGCTTTCCATCTGCTGCGAAAGCGCATACTGGCAAACACTACAGGGGTAGCGCCGCACACCAAGCAGGCAACCGATGCCACCTCCTGTGAGATCCAAATGGTGCGCAACGACGGCTCGCACTGGTGGGCAAACTTAATGGTCACCTCGGATACAAGCGAGGATGGCAAGGGCGGGTTACTCCTGGTGTTGGCTGACATCACCGCACGCAAACAAATGGAGGCTGAAATTGAGCGCAGCCGTGCCTTGATCGACTCCGTTATTGACGACTCCTCGTCGCTCATTTACGCGATGAACCTTGAAGGGCGGTTTATTCTGGTCAATCGTACGTACGAGCGTCTTTATGGCGTCGCGCGCTCCGTTCTCATTGGCAAGACTCGCGCCGAAGGACTCGCCGGGTTAATGCCCTCAGAGATCGCCGACGAGCACCACAAAAATGATTTGGAAATCGCCGCGAGCGGGCAAGCATTCGAAGTTGAAGAGCGCAACGTCGAAGCCGACGGTACGCACATTTATCAAACCGTGAAACATCCGCTCCGTGATGCGTCCGGACGGGTTTTCGGTGTTGCCGGTATCTCCACCGACATCACCGCACGCAAACAGGCCGAGAATGAATTACTCAAGAGCCGTGACCTTTACCGCCTAATCATGAACGCACTGCCTGATACGTCGGTCTATTTAGTGGACACTCAATTGTGCTACCAGCTGGCAGAAGGCAGTGAATGGGAAAAAAGTGGCTTCGACAAATCGACAATCGTTGGCAAAACACTGCAAGAAGCCTTTCCGCAGGACATCGTGACTACTTTTGAGCCATTGCTGAAGATGGCACTACAAGGTCAATCCATTGCCATTGAATTGCCTTACAACGCTTTCACTTACCTGCAACAAATAGTGCCGGTCAAAGACGGCACGGGAGAAATAGTCGGCGCACTCGGCATCTCCACCAACATCACGGCGCGTAAGCAGGCCGAAGCGGCTGTCATCGCCAGCGAAGCGAAATTCCGCGCCATCATCAACGCCTCGCCGATCCCCATGGCGTTAAACGACGATGCCCAGCGCATCACTTTCGTCAACCCGGCGTTCACCCAGACCTTCGGTTATGAATCCACGGACATCCCCACGCTCGCAGACTGGCGGCCCAAAGCCTACCCAAACCCCGCCTATCGACAGTGGGTAGCTGAGACGTGGCAAGCGGAATTGGCGTCGGCGCACACCGGAAACTCGTTCGCGCCGCTGGAGCGGACCATCCTCTGCAAGAATGGAG
>CAMATU010000166.1 GCA_945861225.1 Klebsiella pneumoniae | reverse complement strand
GCAGCACACGCCCGACCGTCCCCGGGTGTGCCAGCCACTCCTCGGGGGTGCAGGCGGTAAAGCCTAAGCCCTCTGTAGCCCCGTAGTACTCATGCACGATCGGCCCCCACCATTCCATCACGGCGTGCTTGACCTGTTCGGGACACGGCGCCGCCGCATGCACCGCCATCTCCAAAGAGGACAGGTTGTAACGCAGGCGCGCGGCGTCAGGCAGCTTCAGCATGCGACTGAACATCGTCGGCACCAATTGGCTGTGCGTGACGCGATACTGTTCGACTAACGCCAGGTACTGTTCGGGATCAAAGCGCTCCATGATGACCGAAGTTGCGCCATTGCGAATGGCCAGTCCGACTGCCGCCTGCGGCGCGGAGTGATAGAGCGGTGCCGGGGACAGATAGACCATGTCGTTGCGATATCGCCAAAGCTGGTTCACGAATTGATACAGCGGCAGCCAGGTGGCCGGCGGTACTTCCGCCAGCGGGCGCAGAATGCCCTTGGGGCGACCAGTGGTGCCCGAGGAGTACAGCATCGCGCAGCCGAGCTGTTCATCTGCAATTGGGGTGGCGGGGCACGCCGCTACCGCCGTCGCGTAGTCGATGAATGGGCCATCGTCGCCGCTGCCGTCCACCATCAAATGCAGGAGCACATCAGGACAATGCTTAATCGCTTCAAGCGCGACCTCGCGCCGCGCGCGCGACGTGATCAGCACTTTCGATTGGCTGTCATTGACGATAAACGCGAGCTCCTCGGCCGTGAGATAGGAATTCACACAGGTGTAATACAGCCCGGTCCGTTCACCGGCACCGCAGATTTCGAGATAGCGTGCGTTGTTTTCCATGAAAATCGCGAAATGATCGAGGCGCGTAAGGCCGTGCTGGCGAAGCAGGTGCGCGCAGCGGTTGGCGCGTTGTTCGTACTCAGCGAAAGTCACCGTTTCCCCGGTGCTCGCCATAATGAAACAGGGCTTGTCGGGATGGGCTTGGGCATGCGCTCCTGGATACAAAGTCTTCTCCTTTGAAATAGGGTAAGCGGCGGCCTCCAGCCTAACGGACTTGGGCTGGGCTTAGAACCTTCGTCGAAAAAGTTCACCCGCCTCCGCATTCAAACGGTGGGCAGCGGCAGGTGATGCCTGGTCAGCGGCGCCGGCAGCCAGCGCGCGCTTGCCCTCTCGCGCAAGCTGTGCCACGGTTCCAGGCATTGCCCACGTTACTGCCGGGCGCGGAAAGAAGCCGATGGGAATTTATGATTTGTCCGTCCGCACCATCGACGGCGCTGACCAGCCGCTGCAAACCTATGCGGGTAAAGTGCTGCTGATTGTCAATGTCGCCAGCCGCTGCGGGTTCACACCGCAATACGCCGGCCTCGAAGCCCTCTGGCAGCAATACGGCGCGCGCGGGCTGGTGGTGCTCGCCTTCCCGTGTAATCAGTTTGGACGACAGGAACCGGGGACTGCTGCTGAAATCAAAGAATTCTGCACCAGGAAGTATCAGATCACTTTCCCGCTGTTTGCCAAGATCGACGTCAACGGCGCACAGGCCGATCCGCTTTATACCCACTTGAAAGCGGCGGCGCCTGGCGTTCTCGGCAGTGAAGCCATCAAGTGGAATTTCACCAAGTTTCTGCTCGGCAAGTCGGGCGAGGTTCTACAACGCTACGGCAGCGTGGAGACGCCGGAGAAGATCTCTGCAGACATAGCGGTGGCACTATAAACGTCAACTGATAACGAGGAGAACGGCCATGCAAATCGGGGTTTGCCAAATTGCTCAGAGTTTCGGGTACGACAACATCACAGACGCGCAGGTTTACGAGGAGGAAGTAAGCAGCGGAGTTCTCGCCGATGAGCTCGGCTACGATCTGGTCTCCATGGTCGAGCACCATTTTGAAGACTACGCACTGTGTCCGGATAATTTCGTCTATCTCGCGCATCTCGCGGCAAAGACGCGCCGCATCAAGCTGATGACAGGTGCGGTGATCGTGCCATGGAATATTCAGCCGCTGCGCGTGGCTGAGAAGGTTGCCCTGCTCGATCTGCTGAGCGGCGGCCGCTTGATTCTTGGTTTAGGACGCGGACTCTCGCGCCGCGAGTATGCGCAGATGGGCGTCGCGATGGATGAATCCCGGCCACGCTTTGATGAAGCGGTGCCGATGATTTTGCAGGCGCTGGAAACCGGCGTCATGGAAGCGCACGACGGCGAATTTTTCAAACAACCGCGCGCGGTGATCCGGCCCCGACCGACTAAAACCTTTAAGGGACGTACCGCGCAAGTCGCAATGTCCGGAGATTCGGTGCTGGAAGCGGCCAAGCACGGCGTGAAGATGATGCAGTTCGCTTACAAGCCGATGGAAGTTCATCAGCAGGAAGTTCAGACCTACGCCAAAGCTTACCGCGCACAACACAAGATGGCGCCGCCGGTGCCCTTCTTTGTGGATTTCTGTGTCTGCGACACCAGTGCCGATCGCGCGACTGACATGGCCTCCACCCATATCCGGCGTTATCTCCTGAGCCTCTTTCAGCATTACGAGATGATGGGCGATCATTTCGCGACCACCAAGGGTTACGCGGAATACGGCGAGACTGCCAAGGCCATGCAGGCGGCAGGCGCTGAAGCCATTGCCGATGCCTATGTCGCCGGCCAGGTGTGGGGCACGCCGCAACAGATTCTGGACAAAATTCAGGCCCGCCGCCAACTGGTCGGCGATTACGATGCGATGCTGTGCATGCGTTTTGCGGGGATGCCGTATGCGGCGTTGGAGCGTACGCTTCGCACCTTCGCCAAACATGTCATGCCAGAACTCAAAAGTTGGAATATGGCGACCACGATGGCGGCCTGAGCCGCCTGTTTTCGGCGAGCAATCCACGCCCTGCTTGAACCTGCATGCGTTTTGAAGCACCGGCACGTGAATCCGTGCCGGCTGCAATTTTCCGCCATCCCGCCTATGCGGGCTTTCCCCACGCCGATCTGCTGCGCGGTCAAGCGTGGCCCGCGCTTGCCACGTTGAATGAGGCGCTCGGCGGTGCTTGCCATGCCACCTCCGGTCGCGCACTGCGTTTTGTCGCGCAGACCCCGGCACTCCTCGCCGACGGCTTGCATTACGAAGCACGAATTTTTGAAACCGGGATAATCGCGACCCGCGAGGGGCATTGGCATGACCTCTTCAACGCACTGATGTGGCTGGATCGTGGCGCACTCAAATGCGCGGTCAACACCGCCTATGTACAGGAAATTCAGGCGGGCAACGCCGCGCACCGTTCACGTCCGCAATATGCCCTGACGCATTTTGATGAAGCGGGCGCAGTGGTTGTCCTGCGTGATAGCGCACTGCTGCCCCTGTGGGATACCCATGATTGGCACGCGCTGCTGTGGCGCAAACGCGCGCAATGGGCGCGCGACGCGCGGGTAATCCTCTTCGGACATGCGCTGCTCGAACATTTTCTGGTGCCGGAGATTCTGCCAGTGGCGAAATGTCTGGTCGTTGTGGACCCGGTGCGCAACGACGCCGAAATACTGCAGGCAGTGGCCAGCCACATTGCAAATCTCGCTGATCTGCGCGATCCACAGGATCTTCGTCCGCTGCCGCTGGTCGGCCTGAGTGGCTGGCATTGCAATACCTCGCGTGAAGATTTTTATCACACCGCGCCGTGCTTTCGGCCGCTGCGACCGGGCCGCCGTTACCCGGCCCCCAGATAAGCGCCAAGCCCTAATGGCACTTACTTAAGGCATACCGTCATCCCGGGCGGAGTGACGCAGTCACGTAGACCCGGGATCCAGGGGGCCTTCGATAAAGGGCATGGATCCCGGATATTTGCTGGCGCAAATTCCGGGATGACGCCGGGATGACGCCGGGATGACGAAGGGGCCGAGTTCGGTCTGTTTAGGGATTTCACAGCTAAAGATTAAGTGCCATTCGCGCCAGGCCCTATCTCCGAATGCCGCCCGCCGCTGGATTCACGCAACACAGCGGAATCTCACCTCGCCGCACGCGCTCAACATTGGCGGCCACGGCCTGCCCGATGCCGAACAAGCTCCGCTCCGTCACGCCACCCACGTGTGGCGTCGCGATCACATTCTCAGTGAGCAGTGGATCATCGGGATCGAAAGGCTCCTGCCAAAAGACATCGAGCCCGGCACCGCGCACCTGTCCCGTGCGGAGCGCCGCGAGCAGTGCGTGATAATCGATCACCGGTCCGCGCGCAATGTTGACGATGAAGGTGCCGGGCTTCATGCACGCGAACACCGCCGCATCGACCAACCCGATATTCTCCGGTGAGGCGGGTGCGGCGACGACGACGTAATCAGCCTCGCGAACCACCCGCTGGGTATCTTCGGCGCCCACATGCAGATCGAGATGGACCGCTGGATCGCGTGGTCGCGTGCCGCCCGGGCCATGCCGCGAAACGGCAATGATGCGCGTACCAAAGCCACTTAGGCGCCGCGCGATCTCCTCGCCAATCCCGCCATAGCCCAGAATGACCACCGTGCTTTGCCAGAGACAGCTGCCGAGCGGCGAACTGAAGCGGCGTTCACGGAAGCGGCGGAAGGCCAGCGGCATATCGCGCGATAGCATCAGCAGATGCGCAATTGCGAGCTCCGCCACCGACTCGGCATTGCCGGTACCGACACTCGGCACATTCGCCACCCACACCCCGGCGGCAGTCGCGGCGGGAATATCAATGCTATCGAGCCCCACGCCATATTGCTGCACCAGCTTGAGACGCGACGACTGAAAGGTAGGCGCGGGAATTCGCGCGACGATTGGAATGATCACGTCGAGATCTGCTGCGCGCGCAACCACCTCACTGGCAGCACACTCGAAAATCTCATCCTGCGGCAGCAGCTCGTGCAGGATTTCTGAGAGCCGGCCAAAACCTCGCGTGCAGAGTCCGATGCGCATACGCCTGGATCACTTCCCATAGATTGTTGGAACTGGCGCCAATTCTACGCGCGCTAGACGCTCGCCGGGGAGCGCGCTCGGTGACCCGTGCGCTATGCTCCGCTTGGGACTAAATTCTCCACAGATAATGCTAATCACACCAGTCCAAGATCATATTCGCGCCATTGCCCGTGCGTTCACCACGCGCGAGATCGCACCATACGCCGCACAGTGGGATCGCGAGTGTACGGTGCCGGTCTCGGTCTTGGGCAAGCTCGGCGCGCTCGGCTTCATGGGGTTGTGCGTCGATCCAACCTGGGGTGGCGCTGGACTCGATATGGTGTCCTATGTGCTTGCCGTCGAGGAAATCGCGGCGGGGGACTGCGGCTTGTGCAACCTGATGTGCGTAAACAATTCGCCGAACTGCGCGGCGCTCCAGGATCACGGCACGCCCGCCCAACAAGCGCATTTCTTGCGCCCGCTGGCGAGCGGCACGCAACACAGCGCATTTCTGCTGACTGAACCCCACGCGGGGTCGGACGCCGCAGCGCTGCACACGCGTGCGGTGCGCGCGGGCGATCATTACGTGCTCAACGGTACCAAGCAGTTCGTTACCGGCGGACGCAGTGCAAACGTCGCACTAATCGTCGCGGTGACTGATCCCGCGGCTGGCAAGCGCGGCCTTTCGTGCTTTTTATCGCCGACAGACGTAGCGGGTTATCGCGTCGTCCGCACCGAACGCAAGCTCGGTCACCACGCCGCAGATACCTGTCAAATAGCGCTGGAAAATTTAGTCGTGCCGGCCGGTAATTTACTTGGCCCTCTGCACGGCGGGTACCGGATTGCCCTCGCCTATCTTGAAAATGGTCGCCTTGGCGTGGCTGCGCAAGCCGTGGGCGTCGCCCGCGCGGCGCTGTCCGCAGCGCTTCAATATGCGGACAAAAAAGCGCTCCGAAGACCACCATCGATTGCATTCAAACTGGCGGATATGGCGACCGCCATTGAAGGCGCGCGCCAAATGACTGTGCACGCCGCCGCCTTGAAAGATGCCGGCCAGCCTTGCGTGCGCGAGGCCTCCATGGCGAAACTCTATGCCTCGACGATCGCTGAGAAGGTCTGCTCGGACGCGCTGCAGATTTTTGGTGATGACGGATGCCTGGAGGATTTCCCAATTGAAAAACTCTATCGCGATGCGCGGGTACTCGCGATTTATGAAGGCACGAATGAAATCCAGCGCATGGTAATCGCGCGCACTCTTCGCGCCGATTTATAACCCGCACATCAATTGAATGGACGCATTACACCGAACCGCCGTAGCATGCGGAAGAACCGAATAAGAGGACGAAAACCATGCAGAGGCTCTGGATTGTCGCGCTGAGCGGGTGGCTTGGCGCAGCGGTATTGCCGGCGGCGCAGGCTGAATCCGTCGCTAACGAAGTGGTCGATCGCCTACTCGCATCGCCGACCATTCAAACCGAACCAGGCTTCGCGGCCAAGGTCCTCATTCCCCCTGGTCAACTTTACGATCCGCTGGTGATGCGGCCGATGGGCAAAGTGACCTGGCTGAACGACGATGGTGGCGAAGAGAAGGACAAGGGGAGCCGCCTATTGGCCCTCAGCGCCGACGGCGATATTTCCGTGCTCGCGGGTCTCGGCAAACTGCTCCCCACAGTGGGCTTCGACCTTGCGCCGCAGGGCTTCGGCGATTATGGCGGGCAGATTTTCAGCCTGGCCCAGCCCAAGGTTGCGATGGAGGGCGCGCTAGTCAATCACGTGATCCAGCGGGTTGACCCCACGCAGGATTATGCGACCAGCATCTTCTGCACGTTGCCCGGCGCAGGCGGTAAGAAAATCGCCGGGTTTGGCTTGGACGCGCGTTTCGGCCCGCCCGGTAGTCCGTTCGCGGGCAGATTGTTCGCGGTCACCATTTACAACGATGCGATTTACCAGGTGACAGCGGACGGCAAGTGCACGCCTTTCGTCGTGTTCGACGGTCAGCGCTATAGCGCGCCGGCGATGCTTGCCTTCGCGCCCGATGGCCAGAGCATGTTGGTCTCGGTGAGCCGCGGTCCCTTCGATATCACGAGCACTGCCACACCAGCGGGCGCGATCGTGCGCGTATCACCCACGGGAGAAATCGCCGCGCAGCCTGTATACGAAGGACCCGGGCGCCCCATGGGCATGGACTACGCACCTGCCGATTTTGGCGCCTTCGGCGGGCAACTTTTTTTCGCGGATATCGGACTCTTTCAAGTGCCAGTGCCGATGACCCAGGCCATGAACGCCGATGGCAAACTCTATCGGCTCACCGCCACCGGCAAGGCGGTGCTCGTCGCGCGCGGCTTCCATAACGCAATGGGCGTACAGTTCATCGGCCACCGACTGTGGGTTACCGATATCAATGGCGACTTCATCGCCGGCAAACGGGAACTGCCCGATGGGTTTGTGGTGGAACTCGTCACCGATTAAGACGAGGCGCCTGAGTTTTGCAGACGACCTGGCACCCAGGGTGCCTTAGTCCACCGCGACCACCCGAGGGCGGATAACACGCACAGCAAAGGCTCGAACGGCATGCGGAACCTGACATTGGCTTCCGCGCCTGCGCTGAGGAGTGCGAAATAGGCGATGAGCGCCGCCGCTAACGCAATCAGAAAGCGGCTGTCGCCCCCAAAGGTGCGCCAGCACATTGGAATCAAGCCAATGCCGACATAGACCACCAGCAAAAAAACTGCCTGATAGATAATCAAGCCGGCCTTGCAAGGCGCATACAAGCCCTGGTCGCGCTGCGTATGCGTGCTGGCAGCACGTGACGCCAGATAGCTGCAAAGCAGCTTGCTTTCGAAATTGTTGAAGTCCAAGAATATTCTTGCGAGACCTTCAAGCCCCTGTCGAAGCGTCAACAGCGGTGCATCCGCCAATATCTTCAGCGCTTTCCTGGTATAGCGCTGCGCTTGTTCGGCTTCCGTCATCGTGCGGTCCCCGAGCTCTCTTTTGAAACGCGCGCGCAAGTCGGCCTGCGCGACTTGCGGCGAGATGTGCTCCGTTTGCGCGACGATCCAGGCTGCGCGATATTCGTAGAGATTGATCGCCGCAATTGTACTGAGCGTGAAATTCCCGGTCTGCGTGAAATTTCGCCAGGCCCAGGTCGCGGGTAGAAGCGCGCCGCAGAGAATGAAGATACCGATGGCGCCGGGCCTGCGTCGCAGTCGACTGTGCGTGCACAGAAATCCCACGAGTCCAATTCCGAGATAGAGGGCGATCGGCCGGCACAGCGCCAGCATTCCGCACAATAGGCCTGCGCCGAACATATACCTGTAGAGATGTTTGTGCTGACTCGCGCGGAGTATCGCCCACACCATCACCACCAGTAAAAACGTAAACAGGGTCTCGGTCAGAATCCACCCGGCTGCCGCGTTCACATTAAAGCTTGCACCAATGAGCAACGCCGCCAGCGCCGGTGCGCGCGAAGACTCACCTTCACCGTTCCGCGTAATTTGATAAGCGCCGAAGGCGATTAACAGCGTTAGGCAGGTTTGCGTGACGATTGCAGCGGACAACGACGCTTGCGCGATCCAGGCTAAGAATCCCGGGTACAGCGGGGTACGCGTCAGGCTGTTAAAAGTTCCCGCCCGCGAAAGCGTAGTCGCGAGCTGCCAGTAGCCAAGAGAATCCCCTTGAAAATGCGGTGGAACTGCACTCGCCGCCGCAAGATTTAGCCACCACGTACTGAAAATACTGAGCGCGAACGCCATCAATAACGCAGAGTATCGCCTTAGGATTTGATGCATACCGGGCGCATTGTAGCCGGTGTGATCTGTGCGTGACGATCCGCGATCCGGATGCTAAGGTTGCGTCCTGCTTTATCCGTCGGCTCTCGCATGCGCCTTACACGCGATCTAAAGAAACCGATGTGGGCGACTTCCGGCGCGCGCATTCCATGACGATCGGGGCCAGCATCGCGCCGTCCACACCAGCCCCGCTACGCGAAGATGCCCGCATCATCAGCCTTATTGGCTTGGCCCATCTCACCAGCCATTTTTTTCAGCTCATTATTGCGCCGCTGTTTCCCTGGCTGAAGGCCGAGTTTGGCTTGAGCTACGCGGCGCTGGGCTTTGTGATGACGGTGATTTTTGTGGTCTCGGCCAGCAGCCAGGCAATCGCAGGCTTTGTGGTCGATCGCTTTGGTGCGGGCGTCACGTTACTGGGTGGCTTGGGGTGCCTTGCGCTTGGCACCGTGAGTTTTGCGTTCAGTACGCACTACACGATGTTGCTGGTGAGCGCGGTTTTCATCGGCTTGGGGAACGGGGTGTTTCATCCGGTGGATTACTCATTATTGAACGCGCGGGTTAGTGTGGCCCGCTTGGGTCCCGCTTATTCCGTGCACGGCGTGACCGGCAGTCTCGGCTGGGCGTTGGCGCCGGTGTTCCTGGTGAGCATCGCGCAGCCCTTTGGTTGGCGCGCGAGTCTGTTGCCGGCGGCCGGGCTACCGCTGCTGGTAATCGGCTTGCTCGCGTTCAATCGGGATGCGCTTGAGGTTTCACCAGGACCGTCAGGCACCCGGTCGGCCGCACCGGCGGCCTCAATCTTCAGCTTTATGACCTTGCCCGCCATTTGGTGGTGCTTCGCGTTCTTCTTCATCCTCGCCATAGCGTCCGGCGGTATCCAGAATTTTGCGCCCACCCTTTTTGCCCATCTCTACGACTTATCGCGCACTACCGCGGCGATGAGCATCACGGTGTTCATGCTGGCCAGCGCCATCGGCATGCTGACCGGCGGCTGGTTGGTCGCGCGCCGCCAACAGCTCGAACGGAATATCGCGCTCGCCTTTGGATGTTCGATCCTGGGCGCGGTGTTGTTGGGGCTTGAGCTTGTACCGGTGAGTGTGGGTTGGGCCC
>CAMATU010000165.1 GCA_945861225.1 Klebsiella pneumoniae | reverse complement strand
GGCTTGCTTGACTGGCAGGGGCGCCCGTATGCGCGCGAAAACGGTCCGGCCGCGCACCCCAATTCGCGCTTTACGGTCGCCGCTTCGCAATGCCCGAGCTACTCGACCAAGGCGAATGCCCCGGAAGGCGTACCGTTGTCGGCGATCATCTTTGGTGGGCGCCGCTCCACTGTGGCCCCACTGGTGTACGAGGCGCTGGATTGGGAGCACGGGGTTTTTACGGGGGCGTCAGTCGCCTCGGAAACGACCGCTGCGGCAGTCGGCCAAGTGGGCCAGGTACGGCGTGATCCGATGGCGATGAAACCCTTCTGTGGCTACAACTTTGCGGATTACTGGGCGCACTGGACAGGCTTCGGTGCGCGCTCGGATAAGCTGCCCAAGATCTACCACGTTAACTGGTTCAGAAAAGATGGCGACGGACGCTTCATGTGGCCGGGCTACGGCGACAACATGCGGGTTCTGAAGTGGATCGTCGATCGCTGTGCCGGCCGCGCCGGCGCGCAGCGCACGCCGATTGGTAACGTGCCGAAGGTGGATGAACTCGATATGACGGGCCTCGATTTAAAGCGGACCACACTCGATGCCCTGCTCGCCATTGATCCGGAGATCTGGCAGCACGAAGTGGAGGAGATTGGCGCCTATTTCGCGAGCTTCGGCAGCCGTGTTCCAGAAGGGTTAACGCGCCAGGTGGCGCGGATTAAGGGTGAGCTGGCACGGCAACTCGCCGCCTGATTGGAAGCGGTAGGAGCGTCTTCAGCCGCGAGCAGCGCTGAATCGCCCACTCGCGGCTAACGCCGCTCCTACGGTAATAAGATCGACGCGCGCGTGGTTAATCCTTCTTCTCTGGTTCCGGCTTCAGCAGTCCACCGGATTTGAAAAAGCTGTCCTGCATCCTCTGCCACAGTTCGAGATTGTGTTTGGCAACCTCGGTGAAAGCATTTGGCAGGGGCGCGAGGTTGAGGGCACTAGTTACCTGGGACTGCAGGCGTTTTTGCTGCTGATAGAACATGTTCACGCTGTTACGCATGAAGTCGCCGGCCAATTTGTTCGCTGAATTGCCGTAGAGCCCGATCATTTGCTGCAGCACATCGGTCGAGAAAAGCGGCTCGCTGCTGTCTTCCTGTTCGACAATGATCTGCAGCAGAATATTGCGCGTGATGTCCTCGTTCGATTTTTTATCGATCACACAAAACGGCACGTCACTCAGGACAAGCTTTCGCACGTCGCTCAAGGTCACGTACTTGCTTTCGCTGGTGTCGTACAACCGGCGGTTGGGATATTTCTTGATAACTCGCTTGGTAGCAGATTCAGTCATAGTGGTCGGCTTCGTTATTGGACTTCAGGCGATTGTGCGTTGCACCGCACAAGAAAGCAAGACAGGGGCCAGGGCCAGCAGCGGTGCTTACCCCATCTCAGACCTGTAGCAGCAAGCGGCCAGGATCCTCCAACGAGAGCCGCAGGGTATCAAGGCATTGCACGGCTTCGCGACCATCGACAATGCGATGATCATAGGACAGCGCGAGATACATCATGGGCCTGATGACGACCTGGCCTTTCTCTGCAATCGGACGTTCCTGAATCTTGTGCATGCCGAGGATGGCGCTTTGCGGAGGATTGAGGATTGGGGTGGACACCAGCGAACCGAAGATGCCGCCGTTGCTGATCGTGAAGGTGCCGCCAGTCAGTTCCTCGATAGTCAGTTTGCCGTCGCGCGCGCGTTCACCGAAATCCCGGATTTGGCGCTCAATATCGGCGAATGACAGCGCTTCGGCGTTGCGCAGGATCGGCACCACGAGCCCGCGTTCCGAACCAACAGCAACCCCGATATCAAAGTAACCGTGATAGAGCACGTCATCGCCATCGATGGCGGCGTTGACGATCGGGAATTTCTTGAGCGCTTCAACGGCGGCTTTGACGAAAAAGGACATGAACCCCAATTTAACGCCATGCCGCTTTTCGAATTCGTCCTTGTAACGGGTGCGCAACTCCAGCAGTGCCTGCATGTTCACTTCGTTGAAGGTGGTCAGGATGGCGGCTTGTTGCTGGGCCTGCAGCAAGCGTTCCGCAGTACGCTTGCGCAGACGCGTCATAGCAACCCGTTCCACCACCCGCGCACCTGATGTGCGGGCTCCCGCGGCAGTGGCAACCGGCGCCGGCTGTGCGCTCGCCGCGGGCGACGCGCTGCGCTCGACATAATTAACCACGTCACTCTTGGTGACTCGACCGTCATTGCGCGCAGAGGGAATGGCGGCGGCATCGACACCGTGTTCGTCGAGGAGCTTGCGGGCAGCGGGCCCGAGTTTGCTCGGCGGCGGGCTTAGCACGGGACCTGCTGCCGCAGCCGGTGCGACGCCGACAGTGGCGGTCGCTGCAGTGTCGATCACCGCCAGAATATCGTCGCTTAGCGCAGTGTCGCCCGCATGCATTCTGATTTCGACCAAGACTCCGGAATCCGGTGCGGCAATTTCCAGGGTGACCTTGTCTGTTTCGAGATCAATGAGGTTTTCGCCGCGTTCAACGCGCTCGCCAGGTTGCTTGCGCCATGCCAACAGCGTGGCGTCCGGCACCGATTCAGCAAGGACCGGCACTCTTATTTCGACTAACACGAGATTTCCCCTCTATAAAGCAGTTTTACGGCGCGACATCACGCTGATTTCTTCTGATGATCGGGCGCGAGTTGCGCGCTGGCGCGGGGCAATTGCAGCGCTTCATCCACCAAGTCCTGCTGCTGTTTGACGTGCAACGCGTGATAGCCCACCGCCGGCGATGCCGAGTAGGGCCGCGCCACGCAGCGTAGCGCCTGCGGCGATGAGAAGCAGCCACCGAGATGGCGTTTTGATTGCATCACCGTCCAGGCGCCCTGGTTGCGTGGCTCTTCTTGCACCCACACGAACTCGCTGGCGTTGGGGAAGCGCGCCAGGATGGTTTGAAATTCATCGCGCGGGAAAGGATACAGCTGTTCGAGACGCACAATCGCCAGGTTGGTGATTTGGTGCGTGCGCCGCGCCTCGAGGAGGTCAAAATACACCTTGCCACTGCAGATCAGCAGGCGCTCAACGCGCGTGCGATCAAGCTGATCGATTTCGTCAATGACTGGCAGAAAGCCGCGCAGAGAAATATCGTCCAGGGCGGAGACCGAAAGCTTATGGCGCAACAGCGCTTTCGGACTCATTACGATCAGCGGTTTACGATAAGGACGCAGGATTTGGCGACGGATGAGATGGAACATCTGCGCGGGAGTGGTGGGATAGACCACCTGCATGTTGTCCTCGGCGCACAGTTGCAGAAAGCGCTCCAGGCGCGCGGACGAATGTTCCGGGCCCTGCCCGTCATAGCCGTGTGGCAGCAACATCGTGAGGCCGCAGAAGCGCCCCCATTTTTCCTCGCAACTCGCGATGAACTGATCGATCACCACCTGCGCACCGTTGACGAAATCGCCGAACTGCGCCTCCCAGATCACGAGCGAGCGTGGGTCTGAGCTCGCGTATCCAAATTCGAAGCCGAGCACGGCTTCTTCAGACAAAGTGGAGTTAATGACCAGAAAGCTCGCTTGATCGGACGCAATATTCTGCAACGGCAGATAGGTATCTCCCGTTTTTTGGTCATGCAGCACCGCATGGCGATGAAAGAAAGTACCGCGCGCGCTGTCCTGACCCGAAATCCTGACCGGGTGTCCCTCGCTCAAGAGTGCGGCGTAGGCGAGCGTTTCCGTATAGCCCCAATCGAGCGGCAGTTCGCCCAAGGCCATCTTGCGGCGGTCCTGCACCACTTTGTTGACCGAACGATGGAGTTCGAATGAGTCCGGATAGCGGGTCATGCCGGCCGTCAATTGCGCGATGCGGTCGCTGCTGAGACAGGTGTCTGCGGCAGCCCGCCAATGCGTATTGCGGTACGGCTCGTAGTTAATCAGGTAGCGCGTGTCATGCACATTCGAGAATGGGCGCGAGACCACCACGTTATTTTCAAGCGCGCCCACGTAGTCTGCCGTCAGCTGCTCAAGCGCGCCCGGCTTGACCACGCCTTCGTTAATCAGCGCCTCGGAATACGCTTTGCGCACCCCCGGATGACGCCGAATGTGCTGGTACATCATCGGCTGGGTGGCAGCCGGTTCGTCAGCTTCGCTATGCCCGTGTTTGCGATAACACACGAGATCGATCACCACGTCCTTGCAGAATTCCATGCGGAAATCGAGCGCGATCTGCGCGACCAAGGCGACCGCTTCCGGGTCGTCTGCGTTCACGTGAAAGATGGGCGCCTGCACCATCTTGGCGACATCGGTGCAATACAACGTGGAGCGGGCATCGAGGGGATCGCTGGTGGTGAAACCAATCTGGTTGTTCACAATGAGATGGAGCGTGCCACCGGTGGAGTAGCCGCGCGTCTGCGAGAGATTGAAAGTTTCCATCACCACACCCTGACCGGCGAAAGCGGCGTCGCCATGGAGCAGAATTGCCAACACTTGATTGCGTTCGATGTCGCCACGACGATCCTGGCGCGCGCGCACGGATCCTTCGACCACCGGATCGATGATCTCCAGGTGCGAGGGATTGAAGGCCAACGTGACGTGTACGGGACCGTGCGGCGTTTCGATATCCGAGGAGTACCCGAGGTGATACTTCACATCGCCGAGGCGGGCCTCACGGCTGCGTCCTTCGAATTCGTCAAACAATTTGGAAGGGTGCTTGCCCACAATATTGACCAGCACATTCAGGCGGCCACGATGCGCCATCCCGATTACCACTTCCTTGATCCCGTGGCGGCCGGCGTCTTCCATTACCTGGTCGAGGAGTGGAATGGTGCTCTCGCCACCTTCGAGCGAAAAGCGCTTCTGCCCGACATACTTTTTATGCAGATATTCCTCGAGCGCACCGGCGGCGACCAGCCGCGCAAGCAGCCAACGCTTTTTGTCAGCGGAGAATTGCGCGCGACCGCGAATGGGCTCTAAGCGCTGTTGAATCCACCGCTTCTGGGCCGTTTCGACGATATGCATGTATTCGGCACCAATCGTGCCGCAGTAGGTACTGCGGACCAGCGCGAGAATCTGCTGCAGGGTGGCTTGATTGGAACCCAGGCCCTGCAAGGAGCCGCTGTTAAATACGCGGCCCATATCCTGGGCAGTGAGTCCGTGGAAGGCCGGATCAAGCTCCGGCACCAGTGGACGCGCATGTTGATGCAGGGGATCCAGTTGGGCTTGGCGATGGCCCATAAAGCGGTAGGCGTTGATCAGCTGCAACACGGCGACTTGTTTCCCATCGTCGATGGCCACTCCATCCGAGGGTTGTGCCGAGCGTGCCACCTGCGCCAGCATCTGTGCACGAACAGGACTGTGCGGCGTGTCCGGAGCGCCCGGATTAGCAGAGTTCAGCGTGTCAAAATACTGCCGCCAGTCCTCTGCGACCGCCGCAGGGTCATTTAGATAGGCTTCGTATAAGTCCTCGATAAAGGAGGCGTTGCCACTGAATAGGCAGGACGGCGGCTGCATGGGTTTCCTCTCTGGTGGCGTACTGCTTTACAGAAGTACACCGGTGGGTCGCTATAAGGTCTGGCCAATATGTCGGCAGATGGGCTGGGATCTTGGATCAATGCCTGCGCAAAGTCATTAAGTTTGGCGCAGCTTTTGGTGCTGATCTTCATGCACAGTGTGAGACTGAATGGCGAATATTTTGCGCGGCCCAGCGGCGACGCGCAGCTGAGTCAAGAAGCTGCCGCGTGCATTTGCGGAAGCGCTTGAAGCCAGTGGCGGGGCAACGCTATTCTTCGCGGGCTTTGCGGTCCGCTCGCGCGCCACCGATAGCATTCAAAGAGGAACACAGCAGCATGACAACCCGTACCGTAATCATTACCGACAAGACTTCCGGTAAATCGGTGGAATGCCCGGTCTACGAAGGCCAATACGGTGCGCCCGTTATTGATCTGAAGAACCTGTACAAAGAATTAGGCATGTTCACCTTCGACCTCGGGTACGGTTCAACGGCGGCATGCCGCAGCGCTATTACCTACCTGGATGGTGAAGAGGGGGTGCTGCTGTATCGTGGTTACCCGATTGAACAACTCGCCGAGAAATCGAGCTTTCTCGAAGTAGCCTATCTGCTCATCAACGGTGAGCTCCCCAACCAGCAGCAAACTGATGACTGGCTGCATGTAATTAAGATGCATGGCATGACCCATGAACATCTCTCGCGGTTCTACCAGGGCTATCGCTATGACGCGCATCCGATGTCGGTGTTGGCTGGGGTGGTGGCCGCCGTCGCTTCCTACTACCACAACACCACCGACATCTATAACCCCGAGCATCGGCGCCTCACTGCGCAGCGGGTGATTGCCAAGATGCCGAGCCTGGTCTCAAAAATTTACCGTTATGGCAGTGGGCTGCCATTTGTCTATCCCGATAACTCGCGCAGCTTCGTCGAAAACTTCATGTACATGATGTTCTCATGGCCCACTGAGCCTTTCGTTGCGAGTCCAGTGGCGGTCCGTGCGCTGGAACTGCTGTTCATCCTGCATGCCGACCACGAACAGAACGCAAGCACTTCCACCGTCCGCCTCGCGGGCAGTGCGGAAACTAATCCTTTCGCGTGCGTCGCGGCGGGTATTTCCACCTTGTGGGGCAAAGCGCATGGGGGGGCGAATGAAGCCGTGATCGACATGCTCACCGAAATCGAACATCCCAAGAACATTCAGAAGTTTATTGATCGCGCCAAGGACAAGAGCGACAACTTCAAGTTGATGGGCTTCGGGCACCGGGTTTATAAGAATTATGATCCGCGCGCCAAAATCATTCGCCAAGCCTGTCATGATCTGTTGAACGAAATGCACCTCAACCAACCGCTGTTCGACATCGCAATGGAACTGGAACGCATAGCACTTGAAGATGAGTATTTCATCTCGCGCAAGCTCTATCCGAATGTGGATTTCTATTCCGGCTTGATTTACCAGGCGCTGAATATCCCGACCAATATGTTCACCCCAATGTTCGCGCTGGCGCGCTCTGCAGGCTGGATTGCGCAGTGGATGGAAATGCTCTCCGACACCAACGATTTCCGTATCGGGCGACCACGCCAGTTGTATGTCGGCTCACCCAAGCGTGACTATGTGCCGGTGGCAGGTCGCAAGTGAGTTTGCGTGTAAGGTATTCAGAGAATTTTTTTTAATCGCAGGTATACAGCAAGATGAAAAAGCCCGTCAGGATCGCAGTGACCGGCGCCGCCGGCCAAATCTCCTATTCCTTGTTGTTCCGCATTGCGGCTGGCCAGATGTTGGGGGCCGATCAGCCGGTCATTCTGCAGCTCTTGGAAGTGACGCCGGCCTTGAAGGCCTTGCAAGGCGTGGTGATGGAACTCGATGACTGCGCGTTCCCGTTGGTGAGCAAAATCGAAATTTCGGATGATCCGAACGTCGCCTTCAAGGACGCTAATTACGCCTTGCTGGTGGGCGCGAAACCCCGCGGGCCAGGCATGGAACGCGCGGACTTGCTGGCCGCGAATGGCGGGATTTTCAAAGTCCAGGGCAAGGCGATCAACACTCACGCGAGCCGGGATATCAAAATCCTGGTGGTCGGCAATCCCGCCAATACCAATGCCTGGACCTGCATGGTCTCAGCGCCGGACATCAATCCGCGTCAGTTCACCGCCATGACACGCTTGGACCATAACCGTGCGGTCGCGCAGTTAGCCGCAAAAACTGACAGTACGGTCGCTGAAATCAAGAAAGTCGCTATCTGGGGCAATCACTCCACCACTCAGTATCCGGATCTGAGTCAGACCTTGGTTAAAGGTAAACCTGCGCTCGCGAGTGTCGAGCGTGCCTGGTATGAAAATGACTACATCCCGCGAGTCGCCAAGCGCGGCGCCGAGATCATAGAGGCGCGCGGTGCCTCCAGCGCCGCGTCAGCGGCCAATGCGGCACTTGAACATATGCGGGATTGGGCGCTTGGTACGGCGGCGGATGACTGGACCAGCATGGGGATCCCGAGCGATGGCAGCTATGGCATCGAAAAGGGTTTGATGTATTCCTTCCCGGTGCGCTGCAGCGGTGGCGATTACGCCATTGTGCAAGGCTTGGCAGTAGATGAATTCAGTCGAACGCGCATGCAGGCGACCGAAAATGAGCTCAAAGAAGAGCGCGCAGCGATCCAGCAGTTGATCGGTTGAGTACTCCCTCGATTGCCACTTCGTAGCAACCTGGGCGACAATCCCACGCACTGAAGCCGGACCTGCAAGCTCGCCATAGACGTGCGCTTGCAGACCCGTAGCGCTTTAGGGGAGCCTTGGATTGGCGAGTTTTAACCACGCATTCTGATTCCGATGATCGACGCTCAAGGTTTTCGTACAAATGTCGGAATCATCCTCCTGAACGACCGAGGCCAGGTCTTTTGGGGGCGCCGCATCGGCATGTCTGCCTGGCAGTTTCCCCAAGGTGGTGTGAATCCCCGCGAGAGTTTGGAAGAAGCGATGTTTCGCGAACTCCGCGAGGAAGTTGGACTACGGCCGCACCACGTCGAAGTGATTGGCTGCACGCGGCGCTGGCTGCGCTACCGTCTGCCGCGCCGTTACATCCGCCACGACCAGAAGCCGCTGTGTATTGGCCAGAAGCAGCGCTGGTATGTATTGCGCCTGACCGCGGATGACGCCTCAGTCGATTTGCTAACAGACACCGAGCCAGAGTTTGATCAATGGCGATGGATTGATTATTGGGATCCGTTGCAAGAGGTAGTGGCCTTCAAGCGCGGTGTCTATCACCAGGCATTGAATGAACTTGCCCCCCTTATCGAGCAACTGGGTTCGATCGTGCTGGCGCCGCGCCCTGACTGCTAGTTTCCGCTTTTTCTAATCGCCAATTCAGGGATTAACGTGCGCGCGGCACGGGACTGCGCGTGATGCACGAAATGTTCACCGAAGCCAGGCTCGAAACCGAAGCCGTCGATGGCCGCACGAAGTTTGTTGCTGGTGTTTTCGCAGGCTGCCATGGCGGCGTCCGCCGACTGTCGGATATCCGCAAACTTATCGACATTCGCCATCCCCTCACGATAGATGCAGCTGTTGTATTCGCCCACCAGCTGCATCATTGCCATCCGTTCTTCGACACGCATATCACCGGGGGAGCGATAGGCGTGGACGCCCTCGGCCGCAAATACCAGCGTACTCATCGTCAGGCAAATACCTAGCACACTGCGCGCGCGTGGCGAGTAGGTTTGGCACAAGTCGGTCCTGGCCGTGGCAGATTCGAGAGTTCGATGCATGCAATTCACTCCTGCGCAAAGCGCGCGCGTTTAACTTGCCAAGTCTGCGCGCGACCCCCAACTTTGTCACAGCCGAGTTTCTGGACACCTGCTGCAGGGGCGAGCGAACCCCCCAGCAAGCCTTGCGGGCGATCAATAAATAAACGCAGTAGCCGATAGCGGATGGTCTTGGTTGGGTGGGTGTTACGCAGCACGGCCAATTTTCCGCCTTCACTCAGGTTGTGGCATCGGCCATCGAGGACCGTTTCCACCGTGAGATAGCTCGCGGCATCAGCGGCGGTCGCCTTATGTGCGGGCACGAGGCAGGATGTCGTCAAGATTAAGAGGCCGATCAGCCATGACGGCATACCTACACGGTGGTCACGAGCGCGCGCAAAGTTATTCACAGAATCTGTGGATAAGGTTGTGGGTGAAGTCCGGCGAGGGTTCATTCTTAGTGATCTAAATGCAGCCGTGGGTCAAATTGAATAAATTTTAACCAGTTGATCAAAGCAAAAGATGATCAATAGGTTACCTCAGGATCTTGAGATGATGAAAGGGAAATCACGGCAACTTG
>CAMATU010000164.1 GCA_945861225.1 Klebsiella pneumoniae | reverse complement strand
CCTCCGTGCTGGTGCCTGCAGCGCGTCGCGCTGACAGGCCGGCGGCCAGCAGCCATAACGCAATGATACCCACCAGAGTGGTAATGCCGATAAACCAGCTCCAGCCCGGGCTCACGAAATCGACCATCACTTTCGCTCCTTAAGACCGCAAGGCGCTAACGCTGGAATGCGGCCATCATCATCGGCCTCCAGTGGCAGTTGCGCGGCGGCCGCGAATTCCTGTGCGCGTCGTGCGCTGAAAGCCCAGCGCACGACGAGCAGGAACACTACTGCGACCACCACCGTCCAAGCCGAAAAGACAAAACTCAAAACCGCGTTCATTGCTTAAACCGCACCGTCGTCCCGAGGCTCTGCAGATAAGCCACGAGTGCGTCCATTTCAGTTTTGCCGGTGATCAGCGCTGGCGCGCCGGCGATTTCAGCAGCACTGTATGGCACCCCGACTTTGCGCAACGCGCGCATTTTTTGCTGAGTAAAAATCGGATCGATCTGCGCGTGCGTCAGCCAGGGATATCGCGGCATGATCGATTCGGGCACCACATCGCGCGGATTTTCCAGGTGGATCCGGTGCCATTCATCGCTGTAACGCCCGCCGACGCGCGCGAGATCGGGGCCGGTGCGCTTGGAGCCCCATTGAAAGGGATGGTCATACACAAACTCGCCGGCCACCGAATAGTGGCCATAGCGTTCAGTCTCCGCGCGGAACGGCCGAATCATTTGTGAATGACAGAGGTAACATCCTTCCCGCACATAGATGTCGCGCCCATTGAGCTGCAGCGCATCGTTGGGTTTAAGTCCTGCGACAGGTGTCGTCAACGAATGCATGAAGTACAGCGGGATAATCTGGACCAGGCCGCCTACGCTGATCACCAGCACAATCAGCACCACCATAAAGCCCAAGTGCTGTTCAATTTTGTCGTGCAGGGACGCCATGCAATACCTCTTTAAATTCTCAATGAGCAGCGGCGGGCAACGGGATCGGCCCTACTGCAGCTTCTGCGCCGGCGACCGTGCGGACCAAGTTGTAGACCATCACCAGCGAGCCGGTGAGGAACAACACGCCACCCAGGAAGCGGATAACGTAAAACGGGTGCATGGCGACCACGGTCTCGATGAACGCATAGGTCAAGGTGCCGTCGTCATTGGTGGCCCGCCACATCAGTCCCTGCATGATGCCCGCCACCCACATCGCCGTGATGTACAGCACGATGCCAAGCGTGGAGGTCCAGAAATGCACTTCGACGAGTGGCAGGCTGTAGAGTTTCCGTCCATAAAGCCGCGGCAGCAGGTAGTACATGCAGCCATGCGTGATGAAGGCCACCCAGCCAAGCGCGCCGGAGTGCACATGACCAATCGTCCAGTCGGTGTAGTGCGAGAGCGCATTCACGGTCTTGATCGCCATCATCGGCCCCTCGAAAGTCGACATGCCGTAAAACGACACGGCGACGATCAGAAAGCGGAGCACGGGGTCAGTGCGCAATTTATGCCAGGCACCGGACAAGGTCATGATCCCGTTGATCATGCCGCCCCAAGAGGGCGCCAACAGAATCACCGACATCACCATGCCAAGCGACTGCGCCCAATCTGGCAAAGCGGTGTAATGCAGGTGATGTGGTCCGGCCCAGATATAGGTAAAAACCAGCGACCAAAAATGCACGATTGACAACCGGTAGGAGTAAATCGGTCGCTCGGCCTGCTTGGGGATGAAGTAATACATCATGCCGAGAAAGCCGGCGGTTAGAAAAAAGCCCACCGCGTTGTGGCCGTACCACCACTGCACCATGGCATCCTGCACGCCGGCATAGACGGAATAGGATTTCAGAAAAGTGACCGGCACGGCCATGCTGTTGATGATGTGCAGCATGGCGACGGTCACGATAAATGCCGCGTAGAACCAGTTGGCGACATAGATATGCCGGATTCGGCGGCGTACGATCGTGCCCAGAAACACATAGGCATAGGTCACCCATACCACGGCAATCAGGATATCGATCGGCCACTCGAGTTCGGCGTATTCCTTGGACGACGTGATACCAAGGGGCAAGGTGATAGCCGCGCAGAGAATTACCGCCTGCCAACCCCAAAAGGTGAAAGCCGCCAGACGATCACTGATTAACCGCACATGGCAGGTGCGTTGAACGACGTAGTAAGAGGTGGCGAACAATGCGCTGCCCCCGAAGGCGAAAATCACCGCGTTGGTGTGCAGCGGACGCAGGCGGCCAAATGTGAGCCAGGGAATGCCAAAATTGAGCGATGGCCAGCAGAGCTGGGCGGCGATGACGACCCCCACCAACATGCCGACAATGCCCCATACGATGGTCATCCACGCGAACTGTCGCACTACCCGGTAGTTATAGGTCTCGACCGCCACACTCATCGACGAAGTCCTCGCACGAAAACAAAAAACCAGCGGGGTTTATTGTCGCGAGTGCCGCGCTGTCAGCCGTTGATCTACATCAATGGATCGAACAGTCGGGTGAGGGAAGCTTGTACCGGACGGCAGCGCGGAAATACCCAGCACGGTGCTGAACGCGATGCCCGTGTCCTCATGGGGCGCAATGTAAAGTGACTTTTCAGGGGCGACCAGAAAGGATAGATCCGCGGTGTTCTCCGTGAAAAATACTGATTTAGCGTTGATGACTGCAAGTCTTCTGATTGAAACTCCGCACGCGCACCTCTCCTCGCAAGCGGTCACGACCTGTTACCACTGCGGTGAGGTGCTGCCACGCAATGCTGGGTGGACGACCATGATCGAGGGGGTGAATCGCGCCATGTGCTGTGCGGGCTGTCAGGCGGTGGCCGAGACGATACTTGCCCATGGTCTCGGCGCGTTTTACCGCGAGCGCGTGATATCTACCCCCGGACCTGTGGCAGTGACGCCCGAGATCCGCGCCATGCTGGCGGCCCTCGATGATCCCGAGTTTGAGGTGAGCTATTTGCAAGTGGCAGGGAATGAACAGCCGCTCACACGGGCGGCGACCTTAACGTTGGATGGACTCTCATGCGCCGCCTGTGCCTGGCTGGTGGAACGTCGGCTGGGCCAGATCCCCGGCGTCGTCGAGTGCACGGTGAATTACGCCACGCGCCATGCCCGCGTAAGCTGGCGCCCCGCTGAGGTCAATTTCAGTCGGCTGGTCGTGGCCACCCGCGAGCTGGGCTTCGCCGCGGTGCCGCTCGCCGCCGGCCTGCGACCAGCGCAGTTGGCAGCAAAATATCGTGCCGAGTTACGACGGTTCGGTGTCGCGGCGCTGTGCGCAATGCAGGTAATGATGATCGCCGTCGCGTTGTATTTCGATGCCGACAGTGATCTGCAATCTTTTCGCACTACGCTGAATTGGTTCTGTGCAGCGCTGAGTATGCCGGTAGTCAGCTATTGCGCCTGGCCGTTCTATCGCGGCGCCTGGCGCGCATTGCGCGCGCAGGCGGTGACGATGGACGTGCCGATCGCTTTGGGAGTTCTGCTCGGCTTCGGTGGGAGTCTGTTCACGGTATGGCGCGGTGTCGGCGAGGTCTATTTTGAATCTGTGACGATGTTTGTCAGCCTGTTGCTGCTCAGCCGACTCGTCGAGTTCATGGCCTATCGGCGCAGCGCGGGCTATGTGGATGATCTCCAGCGGATCGAACCGTGTTTGGTCGAGCGCCTGGGGGCGGGCACCGAGGTCGCGAGTGAGACTGTGAGCGCGTCATCTTTAAAGGTAGGTGATAGCCTGCGGATCGCGGCCGGCGCCACGCTGCCATGCGACGGCGTGGTGCTCGCCGGGACCTCGACGGTGGATGAACGCCTGTTGACGGGGGAAGCCACGCCGCGCCTTAAACATGCCGGCGCGGCGCTCTTGAGTGGCAGCACTAACATCGAATCACCGCTCGACATGCGGGTAACGGCGCTCGCTGCCGACACCGTGCTCGCGCGCATTGGAAGCCTCGCGCGCGACGCGCAGGCGCGCAAACCGCAGATGCTCGCGCAGGCGGCCCAAGCGGCCTCCGTGTTTATCTGGATCGTGCTTGGTTTAGCGTTGCTGACGGCGGGTTATTACGGCGTATGGTTAGACCAGCCGTGGCTCGCACCGACTTTAGCCGTGCTGGTAATTTCTTGCCCCTGCGCGCTCGCGTTGGCAGTCCCCACTGCGCTCAGTATGGCGATGGCGAGTTTGCTTAGGCAGGGCGTGCTGGTTATCCAGCCGGATGCCCTTGGTCGCTTGGCGCAGGTGCAACGCATGGTCTTCGATAAAACCGGCACCTTAACGGTCGGGAAAATGCATCTGCAGACGATTGATACTTATGTGCCAGCACTCACCTGCGAGCAGGCGCTGACCTTGGCTGGTGCACTTGCGGTAGGCAGCGCGCATCCCATTGCGGCTGCGCTGCAAGCGGCAGTTGTCGGCGCACTACCGCACGTGACAGCGCGCGTACAGACCACTGGCTATGGGGTTTGTGGAAAAGTAGCCGGTCAACAGTATCTGCTCGGGTCAGTGGCCTATCTCGCGCGTATGGGCGTATCCACCGCGACGCTCGATGCAGGGTCAGCGGGCGCCTTAAAAGTGACCTATCTGGCGGATGCGCAACGCCCGCTCGCGTGCTTTCTTTTGAGCGACGAAACGCGCGCTGAGGCCAGCACAACTGTCGCGTATTTCCGCGAACGTGACATCGTGCCGAGTATGTTGAGCGGAGATAACCCCACCGCAGTCGCCGCTTTGGCGCAGACGCTGGGGATCGTCGACGCGCATGCGGCATGCGATCCAGCAGCCAAGCTCAGCTATTTGGAAGAACTGATGGATAAGGGCACCAAAGTCGCCGTGATCGGCGATGGCATCAACGATACGCCAATCTTGGCGCGCGCAGATGTGGGTATCACCCTCGCGGCCGCCAGCGCTTATGCCAAGCTGAACGCCGACATCGTCCTTCTGAAACCCGATCTTGCTGGTCTGGTGCTGGTGCATCGGATGGCGCGGCGGTTTCACCACATCGTGCGCCAAAATCTGTGGTGGGCACTGGCCTACAACGGACTTGCGCTACCGTTGGCGTTGTGCGGGATCGTCGCGCCGTGGGTGGCGGCGTTGTTGATGGCGATGAGTTCGCTGGCGGTCGTCGCGAATGCCAGTCGTCTGTACCAGCGCTGATGGAGATTCTTTATCTCTTGATTGCCGTATCGATTGTACTGCTGGTGGCGATCGGCTGGGCCTTCTGGTGGGCGGTCGGCGCCGGCCAATTCGAAGATCTGGAACGCGCAGCGGCGGAAATACTCCGCGAAGACGAATGATCATGGTGTGCATGTATCCCACCCTCGCCCCATGGTGCTTGCAGATAGAGCAAGAGGATTCCGCTACCGATCAATAGCCACGCACCGAGCGCCGAGGTGGGCCAGTGCAAGATTCGTTTGCGCACGGATTGGATTCCACTTTGCGCGGTCAACATGCCGGGAAGTGTGCCGAGGCCAAAGGCCGTCATCAGCAGGGCGCCCGCGAGTGCCGAGCTTTGCGCGGTGGCCAGTGCGAGCATCGAGTAGACAAAGCCACAGGGTAGCCAACCCCAGATCATGCCGAGTAGAAAGCGCTTGTACAGGCGATCAGCGGGCAGTAAGCCGCGACTCAACGGCTGTAGTCGTCGCCAGAGTGACAAGCCAAGGCGTTGCAACCCCGCCAACGCAGGGATGCGCTGCAAGAGCGCGAGGCCGCTCGTAATCAGGCACAATCCGGCCAGAATTTCCAGGAACCGATGCCCCCATAGCGGAGAGACTTTCTGCAGGGCAAAGGTGGCGAACCCGCCGGCAAGTGCCCCAGCAAGCGCATAACTCGTGACTCGACCAAGGTTGTAACTCAGCAGGCGGCGAATATCAGACAAGGCATTGGTGCGCGGCCGCGCAGGTGGCGAGAACGCGAGCAGCAATCCGCCGCACATGCTCCAGCAATGTAGCGTGCTCAACAGACCCAAGGTGAACGCGAGTGGGAAAAGCGAGAGGTTCATCCGTGAACAATACGCTGCGCCGCCGCGGGGCGAATTGATCGAGATCGGGAAAATGCACAACGCTTATTCAGGCACGCTATCCCGGAACGCCTATCCGGGTTCTATGCGGAATATCGAGCGCCCCTGGATCCCGGGTCTGCGCCCGGGATGACGACGCTTGGATTCGTCTTGATGCCCAAGCCTGTCATCAGATCGTCATCCCGGAAAGCGCGGAGCGCTTATCCGGGATCCATACCGCACATCATTCACCCTAGGATCGCCGGGTCTGCGACTGGCTGGAAACCTGCTACAGCGGCCCCTGATTACGCTCGGCAAGTTGCGCGATCACCCCTTCCACGCCGAGCGTTCCGATGTCTTTGGCGAATCCTGCGCGATAGCTGATGATCAGACTCACGCCGTTTAGCGCGACATCGCATATCTTCCAGCCAGCTGCTTGCTGTCGAACCTCGTAGTCAATCTGGACGGGGGCACCGCCGCTGGGTCGGGCAACCTCGGTGCGCACGCGCGTGGCTTCCGGGGCCAGTTGACGTGAGGGCAGATAGGCAATCTTGGCATCCCGATAATCGTTCAAGGTGTTCGCGTAGGTGCGCAGCATGAGCGTGCGAAACTCAGCCACGAAGCGTGCGCGTTGTTCTGCGGAGAAATCGCGCCAGTAGCGACCAAGCGCGCGCCGGGACATCAGTTCGAAATCAAAGTGGGGAAGCACCAGCGCTTCTGCACTGGCGATGATGTGTTGCGGGTCAGCAGCATTCTCGGCGGCATCCGTGCGCATGCGTTCTAAGAAAGTTTCCGCGGTCGTGCGGACTAACGACTGCGCCGGTGGTTCGGCGGCGGTGGCGCCTGCTGTTTGCACACACACGAACAGCAGCAGGTAAAAAAACATCGTCGGCCTGAGAGCAAATGCAGGCAGCCTGAAAAAAAGCGGTCTAGTCATGGTGTCTTGGCTTCACTTTTAACTGTTTTTGAAAATAAAAACTCTTGCAAGGTGCGCTCCAGGATGATTGCAGGCTGGGTCAATTCGAGTTCGCTACCGTCACTCAGAAAACTTTCTTCACCACCCGGATCAAGATTCACGTATTGCTCCCCGAGCAGTCCCGCGGTGTAGATGCTCGCGGCGGTGTCGCGGGGGATGCGCTGAAAGCGCGGATCGATTCGCATCTCCACCACCGCTCTGAAACGGGCGACGTCATAATCGATGCCCGTCACTCGCCCAATCAGCACACCGGCCATTTTGACGGGCGAGCGCACTTGCAAGCCGCCGACATTATCGAAACTCGCGGTCACCCGATAACCTTCAGGCGCGCCAAGCGAGTTCACATTGGCGACCTTCAAGGCCAGCATCAACAACGCGGCCAGCCCCAGGCTCACGAACAAGCCAACGCCAATTTCCATGGTGCGCGTGATTTTCATAGTTTTTCCTACAGAACCTTAATGGAACATGATCCCGGTCAGCACGAAGTCGAGGGCGAGCACCGCCAATGAAGAATTCACGACTGTACGGGTGGTTGCCTGGCTCACCCCTTCGGAAGTTGGCACTGCGTCGTAACCTTCAAATAACGCGATCCAGGTCACCACCACGCCAAAGCCGATACTCTTGATCAGGACACCCTGTCCAACATCCTCCACCAGATCGATATGCAGCTGCATCTGCGACCAGAACGCGCCGGCATCCACGCCAAGCAAGCCCACTCCGCAGAAATAACCGCCCAGAATGCCAATCGCAGTGAATATTGTGGCTAACAGCGGCATCGCCAAAATACCGGCAATGAAGCGGGGCACCACGATTCGGCGCAGTGGATCCACGCCCATCATTTCCAGCGCGGCGAGTTGCTCAGTCGCCTTCATGAGTCCGATCTCTGCGGTCAAGGCTGAACCTGCGCGGCCCGCAAACAGCAGCGCGGTCAGCACTGGCCCCAGCTCGCGGATGAGCGAGAGTGCGACCACCGCGCCAAGCGATTCTTCGGTGCCGAAAGTCACTAAGGTGTTGTAACCCTGCAAGCCGAGCACCATGCCAACGAAAGCCCCGGAGACGGTAATAATGAGCAGCGATTGCACACCCACCGCCCACAGCTGAATTACCGCAAGTGCTGGCCGCGTCAGCGCAAATCCAAGCCGTGCGCAAGTCTGCAGCAGAAAAATATTCGCGCGCCCAAGCCGCTCAAGGGCAAGCAGACTAGTTCGACCCAGGCGCGCCAGCAGTTCGCTCATGGTGGAGGCTCGCCCAGCAGATCTTCCAGATAGCCCGGACCCGCGTAGTGAAAAGGCATGGGACCATCCGGCTCACCGTGCATGAACTGCGTGACGGCCGGATCGCGAGAATTTTTCAGCGCCTCCGGTGGCCCGTGAGTCACTACTCGCCCATCGGCGATCAGTACCATGTAATCCGCGATGCTCGCGGTTTCGATCACGTCATGCGAGACAATCACACTGGTTAGCTTGAGCGCCTGATTCAACTGCCGGATCAGCCGCACCAGAATGCCGAGTGAGATGGGATCCTGGCCGGCGAACGGTTCGTCATACATCACCATCAACGGATCGAGCGCAATTGCCCGCGCGAGCGCGACTCGCCTGGCCATGCCCCCCGACAGCTCGCGCGGATAGAGATGCCGCGCGTTGCGCAAACCGACCACTTCAAGTTTCATGAGCACGATGGTGCGGATCATCGATTCCGGCAACTTGGCGTGCTCGCGGAGCGGGAAGGCGACATTTTCGAATACATCGAGATCGGTCAGCAACGCGCCGCTTTGGAACAGCATGCCGATGCGCGTGCGCAAGCGATAAAGATCGTTGGTTGATAGCGCCTGTACGTCCTGTCCGAACACCATCACCTGACCTTCGGTCGGGGCAAGCTGGCCACCGATTAGGCGCAGCAAGGTGGTCTTGCCGCCGCCGCTGGGACCGAGGATGGCGGTGATCTTGCCGCGCGGGATCGCAACGTCGATCCGATCGAAAATCACGCGTGAGCCGCGCGCAAAGGACACCCCGCGGAGGGCGACGAGTGGGTCGAGAGTCAGATTAGGTTGAAAGGGCGTATCCATGGGAGACTGAATCAATCGCAGGCGACGAAGCATAGCGCATTTGAACGCGTCGCTTGTGCATCACCAGCGTTCTTAGTAGAAGTTTCGGCACTTGACCTCTGTCAACACGAGCCCGCTGGCGCGTGACTAAAGTAAGGCCAAACTTTTTGTCGATGGCGTATACGCCAGAAAGGTCAGTGATGTACAAGCACCTCCTCGTGTCTACTGATGGTTCAAAGTTGTCGCTTAAGGCGGTTAAGACGGCGTCCCGGCTCGCCAAAGAATTGAACGCACATTTGACCGCCGTGCATGTGGTCCCGCCGTATATGCCGCCGCTGTATGGCGATCCTATTGGTTACGTACCAGTGGTGATCGATCCCAAGGAATACAAAGCCAGTGTCACCCGCAGTGCCAAGCGGATTCTCGCGGAAGCGGTCGGCGTCGCGGAAGCCTTAGGCGTGACGTGTGCGCAGGTAATCGCGACCGATGAGCATCCCTGGCAGGCGGTGCTGAAGACTGCCCGCAGCAGGAAATGTGATGCGATCGTCATGGCCTCGCATGGCCGGCGCGGATTGTCCGGTCTGCTGCTCGGCAGCGAAACTATCAAAATCCTCACGCATTCCAAGTTGCCGGTGTTGGTCTGCCGGTAACCAAGCGTTGACGAAAGCAGCAGGCTGCCGCGAATGCCACTTATGAATGGGAAGATGCATCGATTTAAGCGTTGCTCATAGGTTAGTTCTTAAGGCGTGCCGAAGACATATTGGAGCCCGAGTTTAAGGCGTCCGGATATTGCGTCTCGCTTGGGATGTGCGCGTTGCGCATTGTTGGCCAAGTAATTGATA
>CAMATU010000163.1 GCA_945861225.1 Klebsiella pneumoniae | reverse complement strand
GAGGCTGCCCACTCGCGGCGACCGCGTTCATCCAATGCGCCACGGATTAAACGATACTGTGCTCGGATCTGCTTTTCGGTTTTCATGAAACGAGAGCCTGATCGCCTATATGCTATTCGTCAAGTAATTTTGGCACGGGCCCTAAGGCGTTCGCGCCAATAGATAAGCAGCCACGGCGGTCATCAGCAATGCCGGTCCCGTCGCACTCAAAATCGGCGGAATCTCATACACCACCCCCAAATGTCCTGCCGCCTGATTGAGTAAATGAAACCCGAGCCCAATCAGGGCGCCCACCAGTACGCGTTGGCCGACTGTCACATTGCGATTAGCGCGGAACACCATCGGCACGGCCAGCACCACCATCACCACGCTCGCCAACGGATAGGTGAGCTTCAGCCACATCACATGCAGGTAGCGCTGTGCATTTTGTCCATTATTGAGCAGAAACCGGCTGTACTTGAACAGATTCCAGATCGAGAGGCTGTCTGGATTGATGGTCACCATCTGTAACAGATCAGGTTTCAGGATCGAATCCCAGGCGGCCTCCGGCAGGGTGCGCTTCTCTAAACCCTCTTCAGTCAACACCGTCTGCGAAATATTTTGCAGCACCCACTCACGGCCGGCGTAATGCGCGAATTCCGCATAGGTACTCAACCGTAGCGCATTCGCGGCATCGAATTCGTAAATATACACATCCCGCAATTGATCGCCGGGCAGGATTTCCCGAATGTTGATGTAGTTGTTGCCGTCGCGCGCCCAAAAGCCATTTTCAGATTTGAAGGTAATCCGATCATTAATTGCGATATTGCGATAATCCCGCGCAAAGCGTTCCGCTGGAGGCGCGATGAACTCACCGTTAAGCATGGTTAAACCGAGCAGTATTAAGCCGGCCTTTACCACTGCAAAGACGACCCGGCCTTTAGATACGCCAACGCAGCGAATTACTGAAAGTTCGCCGTTCCGCATCATGGTTCCGAAGCCGATCAGGGAACCGATTAGCGCGGCCATCGGGAACAGGTCGTAGGTCAGGCTCGGGACACTGAACAGCACGAACACCACGGCCCGCGCCAGTCCATAGTTTCCGCGGCCAACATCGTCGAGTTCGTCGATAAACGAGAAAAAAGTAAAAATCGCGACGAGCACTAACAGCACTGTCACCGTCGCGGAAATGATGTTCCAGCCAATATAGCGATCGAGGATTTTCATGGAGCTTAAACGCGCTTTACTGCTCAATCATCGAAAGAATACACTGCGGTGAATCCCGCTCGCCCCGCGCGCGCAGGGCAATCATGGGGCGGAACGTCAGCGGAGAAACGGCAAGATGGAAATCTCGATCAAACTTGGTAGCGCGCGCACCCTGAAAACGGCTTGCCTCGCAGTCGCGGTATTCGCTGGCAAGCGCCTGAGCCCGACGGCGCAGTCGCTCGACAAGGCCAGTCGCGGCGCACTGACTCGCGTGATCAAGCGAGGCGATATTAGCGGTAATCAGGGGGAAGCGCTAATGCTGCCAGACGTCAGCGGAATCGCTGCTGAGCGCGTGTTACTGGTGGGCTGTGGCAAACAAGACGGAGTGACCGGCCCCGAATATCTCACGATTCTGAACAAGGCCGCCAAAACCGTGTGCGAAGCCGGCCTCAAAACCGCCGCGAGTGCCTTGTTCGAAGTGAATGTGAAAGCACACGACTTGTGCTGGAAGGCGCGCCACGCGGCGGTTGCTTTCAATAGCGCGAACTATCGATTCGATAAATTGAAGAGCAAGCCAGCGCGTAAGCCGCAGCTTGGGCGCGTTTATCTACTGAGTGAGAATTCCGAAGCCGCGGCCGTCGAAGCCGGGATTGCGCTCGGTAAGGGTATCGCGAGCGGCATTGCCCTGGCCAAGGATCTCGCCAATCTCCCTGGCAATCACTGCACACCGACCCACCTCGCTGAGGTCGCACTTGAGCTCGCGAAAACCCACACCACCCTGAAGGTCTCGGTGCTGGCGGAAAGCGACATGCAGAAACTTGGCATGGGTTCGCTGTTGTCGGTGGCGCGCGGCAGCCGGCAGCCGCCCAAACTGATCACCATTGAATATCGTGGTGGCGAGCGTAAAGCCCGTCCGGTGGTCCTGGTCGGCAAGGGTGTGACCTTCGATTCCGGCGGGATCTCAATTAAACCCGCGGCGGCGATGGATGAGATGAAGTTTGATATGGCGGGCGCCGCCAGTGTCTTTGGCGTGCTGCAGGCAGTGGCGCAGCTCGCGCTGCCAATTAATGTGGTGGGCGTCGTGCCGGCGACCGAGAACATGCCCGATGGCAACGCGAGCAAGCCGGGCGATGTGGTCACCAGCATGTCGGGGCAGACTATCGAAATCCTCAACACCGATGCCGAAGGCCGCCTCATTCTGTGCGATGCACTCACCTACAGCGCACGCTTCGAGCCCGAGGTGGTAATCGATATCGCCACCTTGACCGGCGCCTGTGTGGTTGCCCTCGGCAGCCATGCCAGCGGACTGCTCAGCAATCAGGACTCCCTCGCTGAGGCCTTGCTCGCAGCAGGCCAACTGGCCGGTGATCGCGCGTGGCGTCTGCCGCTGTGGGAGGATTATCAAAAGCAGATCGAAAGCCCATTCGCTGACATGGCGAATGTCGGCGGACGTGAAGCCGGGACCATCACCGCAGCCTGTTTTCTCGCGCGCTTCACCAAGGATTATCACTGGGCGCATCTCGACATCGCCGGCACCGCATGGACGGGCGGCAAAACCAAGGGCGCCACCGGACGCCCGGTGCCACTGCTGCTTGAATTCATCCTCCAGCGTTGTGCCGCCGCGAACGCATGACGAGTATCGATTTTCACGTGCTCCCGGCGCAGGCGCGACGGCAACACGATGTCTGCGTGTGCGAACTGGTCGAGCGTGCCTGGCAAGCGGGGCGCCAGATTTATGTGCATTGCCTGGATGAGGATATGGCGACCAGCTTCGATGAATTGCTGTGGACTTTTCATGACACCAGCTTCGTGCCCCACGCGCTGGCCGGCAGCACGGACGCCCCCCATGCGAAAGTGTTGCTCGGGTGTGCGGAAATGGCGCCCGAGAGCATGGATACCCTGGTCAATCTCCACGCTGAGGTGCCAGGCTTTTTCAGCCAATTCGAACGCGTGATCGAAACCACCGGGCATGATGATCACACCCGGCAGCTCGCCCGCGAGCGCTATCGCTTCTACAAGGATCGAGGGTATTTACTCGCCACGCATAACGGATGACCACGTGACTACGCCGGACGACGCTACCCCTACCGACTTGGGCTCGACAATTCGCGAGCTCGAAACCTTGATCGATCACAAACGCGACGAACTCCGCGAGGTGCTCGGCGGGCGCCGGCCACCGCCTGGCGTGGTTCCGCCGGTGCTGACTGAGCGCGTGACGAATATCGATCCTGCTGTGTTCGGCACGCGCGCGCCCGGCCCAGACTTGCGCCAGATCCGCAGGCAGGAGGCGGTGACAATTGCCGCACCACCAACGCAAGCCGCCGCCCTGGATGAACCTGCGGTCACACCGCCAAGCACGCCACCTGTAAAGGCGGCTTCGATTGATCAGACAACGCAAGAAAATCCCCCGATGAGCGCAACTTCGACCAACCCTTCCACCGAATCACTCATCGCCAAGACCTACGATCCACACGCGATCGAGCAGGTGCGTTATCGCGCCTGGGAAGCCGCCGGTTACTTCAAGCCGAATATGGACAGTGATCCCTACTGCATCATGCTGCCGCCGCCGAATGTGACCGGCAGCCTGCATATGGGGCATGCGTTTCAAGATACGCTGATGGATGCGCTGATCCGCTATCAGCGCATGCAGGGGCGGCGCACGCTGTGGCAGTGTGGGACCGATCACGCGGGCATCGCGACACAGATGGTGGTCGAACGCCAGCTTGGTTTGAAGGGGCAGTCGCGACACTCGCTCGGACGCGAGCGCTTCACCGCTGCCGTGTGGGATTGGAAAGCCGAATCGGGCGGCACCATCTCCCAGCAATTGCGGCGCATGGGCGCTTCAATGGATTGGAGCCGCGAACGTTTCACGATGGATGAGGGCCTGTCGCAGGCCGTGGTTGAAGCTTTCGTGCGCTTGCACGAGGAAGGCCTTATCTATCGCGGCAAGCGACTGGTGAACTGGGATCCGGTGCTGAATACCGCGATCTCCGATCTCGAAGTGGTGTCCCAGGAAGAGCAAGGCCAGATCTGGCATATCCGTTATCCACTGGAAGACGGCACCGGTCATGTGATCGTCGCCACCACCCGCCCTGAAACCCTGCTTGGCGATGTAGCCGTGGCAGTCCATCCGGAAGATGATCGCTACCGCCGCATCATCGGCAAAGCAGTCCAACTCCCGTTGTGTGGACGCAGTATTCCGATCATTGCCGATACGTATGTGGATCCCGAATTCGGTTCCGGCTGCGTGAAAATAACGCCCGCGCATGATTTCAACGACTATGCAGTCGGCGAACGCCATGCGCTGCCGATGATCAACATCTTCACTGAGCAGGCCGCGATCAATGACCAGGCGCCGGCTGCTTATCAGGGCCTTGATCGCTTCGAAGCCCGCCGCAGGGTGGTGGCCGATCTCGACGCACTCGGGCTGTTAGTCCGTGCCGACGCGCACAAGATGATGGTGCCGCGCGGCGATCGCTCGCAGGCCGTGATCGAGCCGTTCCTGACCGACCAATGGTTCGTGCGCATCGCGCCCTTGGCGGCGCCCGCAATTGCCTGCGTGGAAGACGGCCGCATCAAATTCGTGCCCGACAACTGGCGTAAGACCTATTTCGAATGGATGCGCAATATCGACGACTGGTGTATCTCGCGCCAACTCTGGTGGGGGCACCGCATTCCGGCGTGGTATGACCCGGCGGGCAATATTTATGTGGGACGCACAGAAGCCGAGGCACGCGCCAAGCATCAACTTGGCGCAGCGCTCCCGCTGACGCAGGATCCCGATGTACTCGACACCTGGTTTTCCTCCGCACTGTGGCCGTTTTCCACGCTCGGCTGGCCGGCAAAAACGCCTGAGCTAAGCACTTTCTATCCCACCTCAGTGCTGGTCACCGGCTTCGACATCATCTTCTTCTGGGTGGCGCGCATGATCATGATGGGCCTGAAGTTCATGGGCGACGTACCGTTCCGCGAAGTCTATATCCACGGCCTGGTGCGCGATGCCGAAGGCAATAAGATGTCGAAGTCGAAAGGCAATATTCTCGATCCGATCGATCTGATCGACGGCATCACCCTGGAACCCCTGGTCACCAAACGCACCACGGGCCTGATGCGCCCCGAGGACGCCACGAAAATCGAAGCGGCCACACGCCGCCAATTTGCGGACGGCATTCCGAGTTACGGTACTGACGCCTTGCGCTTTACCTTTGCCTCCATGGCAACCCAGGGCCGTGATGTGCGTTTCGATCTCGGACGCATCGATGGCTACCGCAATTTCTGCAACAAGCTGTGGAATGCGTCGCGCTTTGTCTTGATGATGCTGGGTGATACCAAGCTCAGCGGCACCCCGCACGCGGCGAGCTTCGGCGTGCCGGAACGGTGGATTCGCCAACGCTTGCGCAGCGTACTCAGCGAAGTACACGCCGGCTTTGAAACCTATCGCTTCGATCTCGCTGCGCAAGCCACTTATGAATTCGTGTGGGACGAATATTGCGACTGGTACATCGAGCTCGCGAAGGTAACCTTGAACGACGAGCAGATCCCGGACGAAGTAAAAACCGCCACGCGCCACACCTTGGTGGAAGTCCTGGAATGCACCTTGCGCATGCTGCATCCGCTGATGCCGTTCATCACGGATGAAATCTGGTGCAAAGTGGCCCCACTGCGCGGGGAGCTGGGTCAGACCATCATGCTGCAGGCCTATCCGCAGGTGGCGGACCTGCCCGAAGACGCAGCAGCTGCCGACACAATTGCCTGGTTGAAAACCTTCATTCTCGGCGTGCGCCGCATTCGCGCCGAGAACAATCTCGAACCGGGCAAGCGCATTCCGATCAAGGTGCACGGCGGCAATCACGCCGAACGCCACCGCCTGCAGGCACTGGAACCCCATATAAAAACGCTCGCCCGGGTGGCACAGATTACGCCTGCCGATGATCTGGACGATCCCGACGCAACCACTGCACTGGTCGGCGAAATGACTATCCTCGTGCCGTTGATGGACCTCATCGATCCGGTCGTCGAACGTGAACGAATTGCCAAGGAACTTGCTCGCCTCACCCAGGATCTGCAAAGGGTGGAAGGCAAACTTGCCAACGAATCTTTCGTTGCTAAAGCACCGCCCGACGTGGTTGAGAAAGAACGCAAACGCGCGGCGGATAATCGCGATCAGATCGCGCGTTTGACGGAGCAGCTGGGGCGGTTGCGCGGATAGTCAGGTATTCGCAAACGAAGATTCTAAATCGGCATCGAGCTGGACACCGAAGGTATTCAGCACCATCGAGACCAGATTGTACTGACCGATCGCAAACACGAGATCCATCAGCTGCTGGGTGTTGTAATGCTGGTTCAAGCCCGCCCAGGTGGCATCGGTGATACAGGCATCCTTGTGTAACTCATCGGTCGCCTTCAGCAGCAGCACATCCCGTTCATTCCAGCCTTTGGCCGAGGGCCCGATCTTGATGCGATGAATTTCATCGTCGGTCAGGCCGGTTTGTTTGCCGATGCGCACGTGTTGCGCCCATTCGTACTCTGCTTCGCACAACCAGCCGATGCGCAGGATCACAAGTTCACGTTCGCGGCCCGGTACCGTTGACTTGAACAATACGTGATTGCCAAACACGAGCCAGCGCCGCATGAGATCCGGATGATGGGCGAGGGTCTTGAAAATATTGGGCACAGCACCCGTGCCAATCTTCACTTCCCGTAAAGTGTTCTTCACTGTCTCGTTCCACTGGGATTCGTCGAGCGGGTTCACACGGGGTTTGCTGAGTTTCATCGGGTTTCCTTATGCACGTTGAATTGGAATAGTTGAGCTCGATCTACGGTCAAATTCTACCGACTCCGCAGACTACTGAGGCCACGCCGACTGCATCCGCGTCGGCACGTTCGGTTGCGTCAGCTCCCGGCGTTGAGAATACGCTGCACATCAGCACGAAGTGTTGGCACATCCTGTTCGAGCATTGACCACACAGCATCGAGATCCACTCTGAAATAGGCGTGGA
The DNA here is from genome assembly GCA_945861225.1 of Klebsiella pneumoniae. Lineage (GTDB taxonomy): Bacteria > Pseudomonadota > Gammaproteobacteria > CAIKBL01. Next base: position 2,635 of record CAMATU010000163.1, on the reverse strand, counting down.
TTAAACGATCTCGCGTGCCGGCGATTTGGCGCCAAGGTACTGTCTGTTCCTGTTGAGTGAGTGCCGCGCTGAGGTTCTTTACCGCCTCGCCGATGATTTCCAGTTGTCGTATAACGGCGCTCTGGGTCTTGCTATCTGCGTAAAAATCGCTGCGCCCACCGGAGATGAAACTCTCGATTTCAGTAATTGCGCTCAAAATGTGGTTTAAGAAAAGGCTATCGCGTGGGTTCATAGCGGGCGCGCTTCCTCCAAGATGCGCAGTTTTAGATCTGGGTGCAATTCACGCTCGGTGCATAAATCCACCTTGATGCCCAACGCATCTTCGAGGTCGTGTTGTAGTCCTACGATTTGCAACAGCGAGGTGCCATCCGGAAGATCGACTAATAAGTCCACGTCACTACCATCGTGATCCTCGCCGCGAACCACCGAGCCGAACACGCGTACAGAACTCGCCCCGCGCGCTTTCGCTAACGCGAGGATGGTGTTGCGTTGCGCAGCGAGGGCAATTGACGGTCGCATTGGGGAATTCTCGCAGGTTTCGGATCGCCTGGCCAAGGTCACCGGGAAAGTAGCTCCGCTTTTTAGGAGCTTGTCGGACTTAGCGAATGGTCGCGTTGAGTGGGGGCAACGCCCTACAACTTCTTTTCAGTCCGGATCAGCGCGTTGTCCGCGCAGGGTTCGATCAGGCATTGATCGGCCGCGCACTCGAAAGTGTTATCCCGGAAGTAGAAGAGAAAGTGCTGACTGCTCGCGTGGTCCACTCCGAGTGGCTGCCAGTCTTGGGGCGCATTCAGCAGCTCGCGATCTCCCTTAATCGAATAGAACTCACCCCACGCCGGTGCGAGACCACTGAACCTGCAGCGGCCCCGATACCAGCCTTCATCGTTCGTCGGCCCAAGACGGTAACGTGTACAGTTCACGAAACGAAGGACGGCGATTTCGTCTTGTTCGAACTCGGGGAACTGGATGGCATCCACAGTGAACTTGAGCAGCAAATCTGCGCCGTCGATCTCGCTATGGGGATTAGGCGCATTGGGTTCGGCGTTCCAACCTTCGGTGAGTTGCTGAAACAATGGCGCTGCCGGAGTGCTGACTTGCTGAAAATGCTGTGGCGCATCTGTCAGGGTTATCGATTGGTCAAATTTCGCGGCCTGTTTCAGGTATTCGTCACGCGCCGCAAGGAGCCCACCGATTTCCAGATCAAGCCGGTCGATGTGCGCGCGAATCTCGGCGAGGGAATTGTGGGGGGTCTCGGCACTCATTGGTCGGCGGCTAGCACTTCGCGCTCACTGCCCGCTCGCAGATTTCAGCACCATCTTCACGATAGTGAATACCGTCATCACGAACATCACTGTCCCGATGAGGCCCGCGATAATGAAGGCCTTGGCCGAGCCTTTTTTGAAATCCCGTTCGCGGTTCTTATGGCTCTGCACGCCGATACTGGCGGCGAGCACGCTCTGAATGACTTGTAGTATGCTCAGCTTCTCACGCGGAACTTGCTCGTCCGACATTTTTTTAAGCCTCGCGCGTGACGCGCTTAATCTTTAAAGTTCTGCCCCGCATCCTAACATCGGCACTGGCGTCCCATGTTCGAACATCTCAGAGAAGACATCCGCAGCATCTTCGCGCGCGACCCCGCCGCCCGAAATACGCTGGAACTGCTGGTCGCCTATCCGGGGGTGCATGCCTTGATTGTGCACCGGGGCAGTCACTGGTTATGGCAACAAGGTTTCAAACTGCCCGCGCGAGCCCTGTCGCACTTAGGGCGGTTTCTGACCGGGATTGAAATCCATCCCGGGGCCACCATTGGGCGGCGCTTTTTTATCGACCATGGCATGGGCGTGGTGATCGGCGAGACGGCTGAGATTGGGGATGACGTCACGCTCTATCACGGGGTTACCCTCGGTGGCACCAGCTGGAACAAGGGCAAACGCCATCCGACGCTTAAAAATGGCGTCGTGATCGGCGCGGGGGCCAAGATCCTAGGCCCCATCATCATCGGTGAAAATGCGCGCGTAGGTTCCAACGCGGTGGTGGTGAAGGAGGTCCCGGCGGGCGCGACAGTGGTGGGTATCCCCGGCCGGATCGCCGGCGGCGAGGCCCATGATCAGCGCACCGCACGCGAAGAAACTGCACGCCGTATCGGCTTCGATGCCTATGGTCAGGTCAAGGATTTGGACGATCCCCTGGTGCGGGCGGTTGAAGCTCTCCTCGATCATGCGCACGGCCTCGAAAAGCAAATCGCCCTGCTCGCGGAAGCGCTCTGCAAACAAGGGATTGCGGTTGATCTGCCGAATGTTCCCTCCTGCGAGGAGCTGCGTTTGCGGGCGGCCCGCGTCGCGGATTAGGGACTGGCCCGCAGGCGGCGCTCGGTTTGAAAATAATTCTTGACTAAATTCCTCAGGATCTCCGAAACTACCTACTAACCCGCTGGGGATTTATGTTGGAGGTCTCATGCGCTTGACTACCAAAGGCCGGTACGCCGTGACCGCAATGGTCGATCTGGCCTTACAGGCGAGTAGTCGCGTGTCCTTGGCCGAGATCGCGGCCCGCCATGCGATCTCCCAATCCTACTTGGAACAATTGTTTGCCGCGCTGCGGCGCGGTGGACTCGTAGATGGTACGCGCGGACCTG
>CAMATU010000162.1 GCA_945861225.1 Klebsiella pneumoniae | reverse complement strand
CTACCTGCGAGTTATACCTTGGCGACTTCGCCGGTGCCCGACGATGATCGTGTGCAGATCGTCGAGATCGCCAGCGAATTGATCGCGGCCAAACGCTTTTCAGGCCGCGCGCTAGATAGTGATGTCGATGTAAAAAAAGCCGAACTAATTTCGGCGCTGGAAATGTCGGAATGGCAGCACGTGAGCGATCCTTATACGTTGTTCTACGATGCGCCTTTTACCTTGCCAATTCTGCGTAGGAATGAAGTTGCGGTTGCGGTTGAGCGGCGCAACGGGCGATGACGAATCCACGAGTCGAGAATCTACTCACGATTGCTGCCTTAGTCTTTTTAGTTGTTGGCTGCCTCTCGGTACTCGCGCCGTTCGTCTCGGCGCTCCTCTGGGCTGTGATCTTGTCCTTCTCGACCTGGGGTATTTATGAGCGGCTATTGAGGTTGTGTGGGCAGCGTCGGCGACTCAGTGCACTGCTCATGACGATGATTCTCGCGCTGGTGTTGTTGGCGCCGGTGTTGTTAGTCACCGCGCAACTCGGCGATAACCTCAACCACCTCTCACGTGCCGTGAAGCACTTCATAGACACCGGATTACCGCGACCTCCAGGGTGGTTGGCCCAATTGCCCATAATCGGTGATTACGTGCGCGACTACTGGGTATCCATGCTCGACGATCCCTTGGCACGCGGTTCAGCGAGTGGTGAGGCGATCAGTTGGTTGCAGGCGCAGGCCAAGCCGATCAGTGCCTGGCTATTCAAGCGCGGCCTTGATGTCGGACAGGCAATCCTGCAGCTCACCTTGAGCATTTTCGCGGCGTTTTATCTCTATCGCGACGGGGTGAACGTCGCAGCACGTTTTCGCGCAGGGATGGAGCACATTGCGGGGAAGCGCGCGCAGGCACTGATCGATCTCGCGGCACGCACCGTCAAAGGCGTGGTTTACGGCATCCTCGGCACCTCACTCGCGCAGGGCGCGGCAGCAGCCATTGGTTTTTCGCTCGCGGGTGTGCCGGGCCCGTTATTCCTCGGGCTGATCACAACTGTCGTGTCGATAATCCCCGGGGGTCCGCCCGCGGTATGGATCCCCGCCACGATATGGTTGCTTTATGAGCAATCGACCGGATGGGCCGTGTTTATGGCCGTGTGGGGCTTTCTGGTAATCAGTGGTATCGATAATTTTGTGCGTCCCTACCTCATCAGCCAGGGCACTGCCCTGCCCTTCCTGTTAGTCATGCTCGGAGTCATTGGCGGTTTACTTGCTTTTGGCTTCATTGGGATATTCCTCGGGCCCACGCTACTGGCCGTCGGTTTCGCGGTCCTGCGCGAATGGACCCGCGGCGCCGAAGCCGTCGCGGCCGAGGAGACGATCAAGCGCGTGTAGTGTTCACCGCATTCCGTGCCTATGCGGATGCGTCGAGAATCCCGCAGAAAACCTGCTTGCCCGGCGCTAGCGCGTTGGGCCGCAATCTACGCCGATGATCTTGCCGCCAAGAGGCGCGGTGGTTTCCGGCGGCATCGTTCGAGGAACATATAGCTTGATGTTCGATTCTTCCGATGTATCGGCGCGCAACCAATTCGGTGGTGTTGGGTCATAGTTCGTGGGCAAGAGTCTTGGACAGATCTTTCTGTCAAGGACCCACCCGCCACTTTTAATTGCGAAAAAATAGGATGATATTTATGAAAAGAGGATTACTTCTGAGCACTGCTGGGGTGGGCGCCGCGCTCGCCATGAGTGGTGCTGTCGCCGTGGAGAATCCGTTTCAGATGGTTGACTTTGGGTCCGCACCCTTGCATGTCGCCCAGGCGCGCGACATGCAAGGCAACGAAGTCAAAATAAATCCGGAAACGGGCTTCAGTTACGGTGGTGATCAATCCGCCGGCTACGCTGCTGGAAAGATCGGAACGGGCGCAAAAGACCCGGCCGTTTGCGGAACGTTTAGTGGCTCCTCGTGCTCGATGCCCCATACGCAGGGAAAGTCACCCTGAACGGGGTCCAAAACGTACATTTCTGCACGTTGAATTCGAACTGTCTCCTAGACCAGGGCGACAGTTTCGGATCCACGTTTTCAACAAAATTGAGATCAAAAATGCAAACAGTGCAAATGAAGTCTCGCCGACTTGGTCTGATGTTGGCGGTGTGGCTGTGTTCTACGCAGGTCGCGGCAAACCAAATTCATCGGGTCGAAGCGTCGGCGACGGCGTTTAGTCCGAAGATACTGTTCATTCAACCGGGAGACACCGTGCAGTGGACCAACATGCCAGCACACGACACCGTTTCTATTACAGGGATGATACCCGCTGGTGCGGCCGGTTGGACCTCAAAAATGGGCGAGAACTTTGCCACTACCCTTGCTACCCCAGGCGCCTATATCTACAAATGTAGTCCCCATATCGGAATGGGTATGCTGGGTGCAATTATTGTCGGCGACGAGCGCCCGGCGAATCTTGCAGAAATAGCCGTACATCCACAGAACAAGGGAATGGTGGCGCGCACGATTCGCCTCATGAATGAAAAGCTGGCTGCGCGGGACGAGTAATGGGTAGCACGCTTAGGGAAATGGCGGCCTCTGCGGGGCGGCGTCGATGAGCGGCCGTATGTTGCACCGGAGTGACTGACTCCTCACGTGTTTCCTGGTTTAAGTGTCCGACGACACCTGATCGGATGCACCGAACAATCACGCAGGAATAAACGAGCTGTGGTAGACCCCCTGATCACGGTAAATTTTTACTTTCCCAATATGACTGTAGAGGATCAATTCCAATGAATCTCGAAACACTTCTCTCGAAAGTTCTTTCAAACCCGGCGATTAGCGGCGCCGGTGGTGGACTGTTAGCCGGCGGACTGATGACTGCGCTTGGCAATAAGCAAGCGCGACACTTCCTTGGTGGCGCGACGAAGCTCGGAGCAGCAGCAGCAGTGGGTGCGTTGGCAGTCGAAGCACTTCGTCGATATCGTGCGCGAGAGACGGATCCAGGCGCTACGAAAACTATGGCGGCACCACGGCTGGCATTATCTTCGGTAGCGTCCGAGCAGGCTCAGGTTATTGACCCTGCGTTAGAACGGATGGTGATCGCGATGTTGAGCGCAGCGCGGGCGGACGGGGAACTTGATGCAGAAGAAACCGCACGAATAGAGGAACGCCTCGCGACAATCGAAGTTGATGCAGGAGTTCGAGCTCATGCGCTAGCCGTCCTAGATCAGCCGGCCGATCCTTACCGCGTAGCGAAACTCGCCGAGAACGAAAACCAGGCGGCAGAACTGTACCTCGCCTCCCTGTGCGCGATCAAAACCGATCACTGGGCGGAAACCGCTTACCTTAAAGAACTGCAAAGCGCCTTGCGGCTCCCTCAGGCACTTGTTGATGAACTTACCGCGAGCTTGCAGAACGAAGCGTCTTCCGTGGCCGCCTAAGACGCCCTCTATCAACTCAGGGCGCGGCCAACGTCGCGCCTTTCGCCGTCCATTTTGACCACGCTAAGGAAAATCAAGGCGCCGCCGATTCCGAAAACTCCAGCGAATACCCAGAGATTACGCAAGTCCAAACCACTGCCTTGAGCGTCGAGAATTGGCCCGACGCCAAGGAGCCGCAGAGCAACACTCAGGATCAGAATGATGGCGAGGTTAGTCCCTGAGAAAAGTGCGATCCGCTTCATGTCGTCTTGCTCCGCCTTTCTACACTCACGAGTACATCCCGAGCTGATAGTTGAGTGTCGGTGCTTCGGTACTGCTGGATTGAGGTCGATCTCTTACGGTGGAGATGGGCAGCGTGCGGCGGCGCGAGAGTCTGCGGGTTACAACCCACGCGGCCCTGTCGGTCGCGCGATCGATCGCGACATAGAGATCGGACTCCAGTTCACTGATGACGATCACTCCCAATTTCTTAAGCACAACCTGGACGCGACAGCCTTTGTCGATTCCGCCGCGGGGACCATTAACGTCGTATAGGCGTACTGCTATTCGTTGAATATGCCCTTCGGCATACGTCATCGACTGGTGCAACCGTCGCTCAATGTATTTGCGCAAAGGCACGGTCAAGGCAAAATCCTGTGATCGAATATTGACTAACATGCGCATGATCTCCCTCAAGGATTAACACGGCCCTACAGTAGGTCGGGTATCCTCATGAGTACCAGTCGATAATCGCGAAACCAACGTTCGAATAAGCCGAAGCGAAGCAGTTCTCTCCGCAGTAAGCGCGCGCCCGCTCATAGCGGCAGTAGCATGTTTCGTTCTTCGCATTTCCCGAAGTAACCACCTTACAAAACCAAGCTTTCCCGGAGATTATGAAAGCGCTATAGTCGTTGTCGGTCTGCCTATTTTGATACACAACGACAGTGAAAATATCGCAACGAGAAAACCTACTTTGCGTGTAGCAACAACAGCGCGTTGGCTGGAATCGGCTGCAGTCCAACGCGTGATAATCGGGCTGATCGTCATCAACGGAATTACGCTCGGTCTCGAAACCTATCCTGGCGTGGTAGAGACTGCAGGCACGTGGCTTCAGCGAATTGATCGCATCATACTCACCACCTTCGTGCTGGAGATTGGGTTGAGGATGGCGATTTACCGCGGCGCATTCCTGCGTGACCCCTGGAGTCTGTTTGATTTTATCGTCATCGCAATTGCGTTGATTCCGACTTCCGGTGCCTGGTCTGTGCTGCGTATTTTCCGAATATTGCGAGTACTAAGACTTGTCAGCACGGTACCGGCCTTGCGCCAAGTGGTAGCGGCATTGATTAGTGCGATCCCGGGGCTTGGCGCAATCATCACGCTGATGTCGCTGATGCTTTATGTGGCGGCGGTCATCGTCACTGGGCTATATGGAGCTGCCTTCCCCGCGCTTTTCGGGACTTTGGGGCATTCTTTGTACTCTCTGTTCCAAGTTATGACTCTCGAAGGATGGTCAGCCGATATAGTGAAACCGGTGATGGCACAGTTTCCGCTTGCCTGGTTGTTCTTTGTTCCATTCATTCTGCTTACGACATTTACCATGCTAAACCTGTTCATCGGGATAATCGTCGCCACGATGCAGCGAAATTCCGCCAGCGGCCCCACCACATCCGCTGCGGAATCCGCCGCTGCCGAGCTTATAAATTGCCGACAGCAACTTCAGGTGATAAGCGTTCGAATCGAGATGTTAAACGAACGCCTAAGCGCCCAAGCTACGAATAATTGGACACGCTAATGAGGCACCTGAACTACAGTCACCTGCTTTACTTCTGGTCGGTAGCACGCGAAGGCAGCATCGCCAAAGCGTCTGACGCCCTGCATCTGACTCCTCAAACGATCAGCGGTCAGTTGCGATTGCTTGATGAAGCAGTCGGCGAGCGGCTTTTCATTCGCAACGGCCGAACGCTTATGCTGTCTGAAATGGGTCATCTCGTACTGAGGTACGCGGATGAGATTTTTTCCCTCGGCGCTGAACTTGCGCATGTGGTTCGGGGTCAGTCGCCGGGCATGCCGGCCTGCTTGAATGTCGGGATCATGGATTCCATTCCGAAACTTATTACTTACCGACTGCTGGAGCCAATGCTGAGCTTGGCAAACCCACTTAGGCTCAGCTGCCATGAAGGCAAACTGGAAGACTTGTTGGCCGACCTCGCGGTGCACCGGCTCGATCTGGTGTTGTCGGATCGACCCGTCCCGGGCGGCTTGAACGTGCGCGCGTATCACCACTTGTTGGGAAGCAGCGAGGTGACGATTTTCGGAAAGCGCGAGTTGACCAAGCGTTATAAAAAGCGGTTTCCGCAAAGTTTGGAAGGCGCACCTTTTCTTTATCCGGCTCAGTCGCAAGCGCTGCATAATCAGTTGGTAAGTTGGTTCGACGCCCAAGGCATAGTCCCGATTTCAACCGGAGAGTTTGACGATAGTGCGCTACTGAAGATCTTCGGTCAGGCCGGGGTTGGCTTATTCGCTGGACCTACTACGATCGAAGATGAGATCTGCAGGATGTACCACGTAGATATCGTCGGTCGAGTTCCGGAAATTCAGGAACGCTTCTATGCCATTACACCAGAGCGCAAGGTTAAGCACCCGGCAGTTACGGCAATAACCGTTCGTGCGCGCGAAGTGATATTCAAAGCATAAGATGTCTGTTAACCACTACTCAGAACACTGGCATCAAGCTCATGGTCGCTGAGATATCGCACACAGGAACCCCCTTGCTTTATGCGGGTTTCTCCGCTTTGGTCTTTGTCCTGTTGTGCGCAGACTTCTGGTTGCTGAGAACGCAAGGAAATCATCGTGTATCGATGAAAGAAGCAGCGGGTTGGTCGGTAATCTGGATGTTCGCTGCGGTGGCATTTGGTGCGTGGTTAGCATGGCACCTCCATGGACTGTATGGGCCAGAAGTCGCGCGCAGCAAGACATTGGAATTCGCTACCGGTTATGTAATCGAAAAAGCCTTGGCTATTGAAAACGTGTTCGTGTGGATCACTATCTTCACTTACTTCGGGATCCCGCCTGAATTTCATAAACGGGTGCTGCTATGGGGTGTTATTGGTGCGATCTTTATGCGCGCGTGCCTGATCTATCTGGGTGCGGTATTAATACAGGAGTTTTCCTGGATTTTTTATCTATTCGGCGCATTCCTTTTGTTTACCGGATTCAAAATGCTGTTTTTTGCCGGTAAGGTTTCCGATATCGAATCAAATCCACTGCTGCGCTGGTTGCGCCAGCATATAAACATCACGCGCGAACTGCATGACGATAAATTCATGGTGTTCGAACAGGGGAAGCGGGCATTCACGCCGCTGTTCCTGGTGCTAGTGCTGGTTGAGGTTTCGGATCTGATTTTCGCGGTCGACAGCATCCCGGCAATTTTTGCAGTGACCAGCGATCCTTTCATCGTTTTCACGGCGAATGTGTTCGCTATCCTCGGTTTACGTGCGATGTATTTTTTGCTCGCGGACATGGCGGACCGTTTTCACTTACTCGCCTACGGTCTTGCCATCATAGTGATTCTCGTTGGTTGCAAGATGCTCCTGATGGACCTCTACAAGATCCCGATCACGTGGATGCTAAGCGCCGTGGCGGCCATCCTCGCGGTTTCCGTGATGGCGAGCTTGTCTTCAACACGTGCGCGAATAGTGCTTGAAACTCGCAAATGAAGTTTACCGATGATAGTTCTCGGATCTTTACGCGAGAGCGGAGTAGACGGTGTGCCCCGCCAATTACCCTTCCTCGCAAGCGAGCCGAAGTACAAATTGGTTTGCAATGCTACTGTGTGAGTGCGCGCACGATCAGCGGTGCGCAATCACTGGCAGCTGCGTATACCCATGGATGATGTTGGAGCACACGCGGACCGGTTCGCCGACCACTTCAATCAGGCGAAAACGTTTTAAGATTTCCTCCCAGGCCACTTTCAATTGCAACTCGGCCAGTCGATAACCCACACAGTGATGGACGCCGAAGCCGAATGAGAGATGCCGCCGCGGCTGCGGGCGATCGATGATGAAAGCTTCGGGATCTTCAATTTCAGTGTCGTCGCGATTGCCGGAGAGGTACCACATCGCGATACGGTCCCCGGCTTTGATCAGGGCGTCGCCAACCCGAACATCTTCAAGCGCGGTGCGTGCCATATGTGAGATCGGAGTTTGCCAGCGGATAATTTCGGGAACCATGCTTTCGATGAGTGCCGGATTGGCGCGGAGCTTGGCGTATTGATTCGGGAATCGATTAAGCGCGACCACGCCGCCGGTCAGCGAATTACGTGTGGTGTCGTTGCCGCCCACGATCAAATTGATGAGGTTGCCCAAAAATTCTTCTGGGCTCAAATTCTTGGTGCCCTCGGCATGCACCATCAGCGAGAGCAGATCCGTGCGCGGTTCTCCGCCCAGGCGCTCCTGCCAGAGTCCTGCGAATGTCGTGAAGCACACCTCCAGTTCCCGCCGCCGTTCCTCCCAGCTCTCGACCAGCCCAAAGCCGGGTTCGGTCACCGCGACATCCGACCAGCGCGTGAGCAGCCGGCGCTGGTCCCATGGAAAATTGAACAAGGTGGCCAGGATCTGCGTGGTCAATTCGATCGATACCAGATCAACCCAATTGAACACTGCACCGACTGGCAGCGCATCGAGGATGCGGCCGCAATGGGCGCGCATGATGTTCTCCATCTCGCGCACACTGGCGCGTGCCACGATGGGCGCTATAGCTTTACGCTGCGCAGTGTGCAACGGCGGATCGGTGGATTGGAACATGCGCGCATCGACACCGTGGCGACGAAACAGCTTGTCGTAGCCCAGAATATGCCCGCCCTTTTCGTAGCTACACGAAAACGCCTTGTCGTTCGCATTCACAGTGACAATGTCCTGGTACCTGGTCAGCGACCAGAACGCGCCGTAATCACTATTCGCGCAGTAATGCACCGGGGACTCGCGTCGCAGGCGCTCGAAATAAGGTCCAATCACATCTGTCTGGTAGAGGCGCGGATTGCTGACATCGATTTGCTCGAGCGGAATCGAGTAAGGATTGGCGAGAGTGTTCATTGATAAGGGTTCTCTTCGCTTCAATTGACGGTGTCGAAATAATTCAGGCCCTCCACTGAGGAGACCCGCACCGGCGTGCCGATTGGATCAGCACTAAAAAGCAGCGCGCGCGCGGCGTCACTGCCAGGCTGCATGCAGGCCACGAAGCGCCGGTTATCCGCTTGCAAGCGGCCGACGATATAGCCACCGGCCTGGTCACCCTTGCCATGGTCTGCCGCGTAAGACTCGATCACGGCGAGTCCCTCTGTGCGCTCCACCACGGTTACCTCGGTCGGTCGTTTCGCTGCCGTGCGCTCCGCCGCACTTGAGCGCGGTTGCCAGGGCTCGTTCAGCGCGCTGCTATAAATTCCGACCGAGTGCTTTGAGAGATAGCCGCCATTGGCGGCCACGAGTGCATGCGCGCCGGGTAGGTGACGCAGGCGCGCAACTACCTCCGCGATCGCATGTAGGCTGTAATTATTCCCCGGCCCACCAAAGAAGGGCAGGCCACCGGTGAGGGTGAGGGCGGTTGGCCCTGTAGGATCGATGCCGAGCGTTTCACAGGCACTGGTCACCGCGATCGGAAAGCAGCTGTAGAGATCGATTAACGGAATGTCTGCGATGGCCAGTTTACTGTCATCAAGCGCCCGCTTTAGCGCAAGGGCCTGCGCGTGCGAAGTCGCCAGGCGCGGGCGATTCAGGATCACTTGATCATCCACATCGGCGTACGCCCGCAAATAAACCCAGTGAGTTTCCGGAATGCCGAGTTCACGCGCGAGCGCGACCGAGGTCAGCACCACTGCGGCGCCCTGATTGACCGCATCCTGCGCCACCATCCACTTGGTGTAGGGCTCGCATAATTCGAAGTTCGCGCTTGAGGCAGTCGCAATCTCGTGCGCGCTGCGGACTTCAGGAAATTGCGCATAGCGATTACCGGCCGCCACCGCGCTGAAGGGTGCAAAGACCTGTCCAATCCGCGCGCGGTACTGTTCACGGGAGAGTTTGAGCTCATGTCGCAGGACCTGCTCGAAGAGGCAGTACACGCGAATCGGATAGGCAAGCCCATGACGGGCTTCGTAATCGCTGATCATCTCGCCATCTGGCCACAGGTCTTCAAAGTCACCATTCACTTCTTCGCGCCAGTCGAATTGCAGGCCGGCGCGCGTTGCCTTGCGGATGGTCGCCAGCGCTTCGCCGCCGGTAACGACCGCTGCGCGAATCTCTCCGGCATGAATGGCTTCCGCCATTTGATTGACCAGGCGTTGTGGCGTTTCGCCACCGACTTCCGAGTACAGCGCACGTCGCGGCTTAACACCGATGCGCTGCGCGACTGCGCGCGGCAGGTTGTTGGGGCCGCCGAAGGGATTCGGCCATAACACGCGATCACGCACCGAGTGCTCAAACAGCCGCGCCACTGCGAGCACATCGACCATCGCGCGTAAATCACCGACCGCACCCGCGTGATCCAGCGCGCGGTGCGCAGCTTC
>CAMATU010000161.1 GCA_945861225.1 Klebsiella pneumoniae | reverse complement strand
ATAGGGCGGAAAAGCGCAGCGCCTTCCGCCGCATGCCGTGTTCTGGTTCCTCATCACCAGGCGAAAACCCGGGATCCATGCGCGCTTGATGGAAAAGGGGATCCCGGATAAGCCCCAGCTTTCGCTGGGGCTTCGGCTGTGACCGCACTTTCCGGGATGACGGGGCTTAGAAGTGGCCTTGTATGGCGGAAGGCGCTCCGCTTTTCCGCCCTATCGTTCCCTGGACGGACCGCCGTGTCGCCCTCACGCCAACGTGTGGTTGACCTTCTGTACATCGTCGTCCTGTTCAAGTTTATCGATCATCTCCAACACGTCCTTGGCGGCGGCTTCGGGCAGTTCGGTCGGGGTGAGGCAGATATACTCTTGTTCGGCCGACACCACCGCGAGGTGGCGGTCTTCCAGGGCCTTCTGAACTTGTCCGAAATCCGGGAAGTTGCAGCGAATCACCAATTGCGGTGCGTCTTTCTCGTCGCGACCCTCGCCCATTTCTTCCAGCCCATGGTCGATGAGATAGAGTTCGAGATCATCCTGATCGATTCCCGCAGGATTCAAGCGAAACACGCCCATGCGTTTGAACATGAAACTCACGCTGCCGGTAAGGCCAACATTCCCGCCAAACTTATTGAAGATGCTGCGCACTGCGGCGATCGTGCGGGTGGGGTTATCGGTCGCCGTTTCCACCATCACCGCCACGCCATGCGGTGCATACCCTTCGTAGATCAGCACTTCGTAATTGGTAGCGTCCTTGCCCATCGAGCGCTTGATCGCCGCATCCACTTTATCTTTCGGCATATTGACGGCGCGGGCGTTCTGGATGACCCGCCGCAACATGGGGTTGTGGGCTGGATCTGGGCCGCCCGCGCGCACGGCGATGGTGATGTCCTTGCCAATTCGCGTGAACTGCTTCGCCATGCGGTTCCAGCGCGCGAACATCGTGTGCTTGCGGACTTCGAAAATACGTCCCATGGGCGGGGTTTCCTCAAGGCTGAAATACGGGTAAAAAAAAATACTCTCAGGTTTGGCCGGCTAACGCAAAGCGAGCGCTATTATCCTAGAAACGGCAGTTGAACGTCGCGTGCAGTGTGTTCCATGGTGTGCAGGGCTAGGCGCGATGAGGAGGAATAGGCTGCTATTCCGACGAGTTGCAACGCCGCCATGGGCGCCAGGGGACGCGCTGCACGTGGCGTAGCGTCCTCACCAATAAGGTGACGCCCGTTTGAATCACAAAGCCGAAATCGTTCATGAACTTACTCACGATTATCAGCGTTCAACTGCCGTTTCTAGGATAATGTGGCCATTCGGCCCCAGGAGGATGGAGATGACGGTTAACTACATGCAGGCCATTGCCGCGCGCTACCTGCGCCTCGGCTACACGCCTTATCGCTGGCTCGTGGCGGACTCTCCACCGCCCTGGCAACCGCTCGCCAAACCACTCAACACGCTGCGCCTTGGCATGCTGTCCACCGCCGGCACCTATGCGCTGGGCCAGGTGGCCTATCACTATAAGGACGACACCTCCATTCGGCAGATCGCCAGCGCCACCGCTGATAGCGATCTACGTTTTTCGCATATCACCGAGAATTATCTGGCGGCCGCCAGACGCGATCCGAATTGCATTTTTCCGCTGCGCAACCTGCGTCAGCTGGTGCGTGAGGGCCTGCTCGGGGCGCTGGCAGATAAGGTGTTCTCTTGTATGGGCGGGGTTTATTCGCAGCGCCGAGTCAGCACAGAAACTGCGCCCGCACTGCTGGCAGCGTTCCGCGCACAACAGGTGGATGCCGCACTCCTCGTCGCGATGTGACCCGTGTGCCATCAGACCGTGAGTCTGATTGCGCGGCACCTTGAAGCGAATGGCATTCCGACCATGTGTTTGACCAGTGCGCTCGACATCATCGAAGCCGGGCGTCCGCCGCGCGCGACATTTGTCGATTATCCGCTCGGTCACACCGCTGGCAAGCCATTCGACGAACGCGATCAATTGGGCATCCTGCGCGCGACTTTGCGTGGCTTCGAAACGCTGACCACCGCCGGTCAAATTCAGACCCTGCCGAACGCCTGGGGCGCTGACGATTGGCGTCAGGCGGCGTCCGCGACAGTCGGCGAAGATACCCGCCAGCCCCGCGATGAGACGCCGCAGTTTCAGTGCCCTGCTGATCGCGAGGCGGCGCTGGCCAGCGCCGCCTCGTGAACGCTCGTGCTGCGGCGCGCTCTACAGTACCGAGTTGCGGGACTCTGGCTTAATCACGCAAGATTGACGAGTGCTCAACCCATCGGAGGAAATCCCAATGGCCGAAGTTTTTCTGCAGAACGCCTGGTACTGCGCAGGTTGGGACTATGAAGTCCATCAGGGCAAGAGCGCCATTATCGCGCGCAAGATCGCTGGCGAGCGGGTAGCACTGTATCGCAAACTCGACGGCGCTGTGGTCGCGCTCGAGGATCGCTGCCCGCACCGGCAGGCCGCGTTATCTCTCGGCCGCAAGGAAGGCGGTTCGCTGCGTTGCATGTATCACGGCCTGAAGTTCAACGGCAGTGGCGAGTGCGAAGAAATCCCAGGCCAAAGCATGATTCCCGCCGGCACTTGCGTGCGCAGCTTTCCAGTGGTTGAGAAAGACAACTGGTTATGGGTGTGGATGGGGGACCCGGCCAAGGCGGATCCTGCCTTGATCTGCTTCGCGGTAGGACCGAGCGATCCGAACTGGCATATCCGTACTTCGCAGATGCACGTGGAGACCAATTATCGCTGGGAAATCGAGAACCTCGCGGACCTCAGCCATATCGCGTGGGTACATGAGAACACTGTCGGCGGTGATCGCAAGTACAGCGAGATGAAATCTCAGTATGAGATCACGCCGCGCGGCTTGAATACGCATTGCTGGGTGCGCTCGGTAGCGCCCACGGGGGCGGTCAGGCATTTGTTCCCGGCAGACACCAAGCTCGATATCTGCCTGGATATCCAACACACCGTGCCCTGCAATTGGATTATGCATTTCCGCGTCTTCAGCGCCGGCACGGCGACTGAGGGCGATTCGGATGGCAAGCTGCTGGTGGACACGTGGACCTGCCAAACGGTCACGCCCTGCGATGATGACTCGGTGGACTACTATTACTCCTGGGGTGCCAGCAAAGAAACCGAGTTCCCCGGCCTGAGTGAGTTGCTCGGCCGCACCCTGGACGAGGCCTTCACCGAAGATCGAATCATTCTTGAAGCGCAGCATCAGCGGCGCAAAGAGCGACCAAATCTCAAGTTGCTTAACATCACCAACGATACCGGCCCGACCAAAATGCTGTGGGTGCTGGACAAATTGCTCCGCGAGGAAAGCCTGCAGGCGGCGCCACCGGCGCTCGCTGTAGTCCGTAATTGAGGCGGCGAGACGGACCCGGCTTGCAAGGCCTCTAAGCCGCAGCTGGCGTCTCTCGTCCTACCACGCGAGTGAATGGTGACGACTTGAAGGTCGTTACTGCAGAGTGGACGACGATGGCGGCTGCGCGATCATCGGCGTAAACATCCCACCCACATCGATGGCATCAAACTGATATTGCTGGCCACAAAACTCGCAACCGATCTCGACCAGATTTCGTTCGGCCAGGATCTCCTCTAACTCGACCCGCCCAAGCCCCAACAACATCTGCTGGACCCGCTCCCGTCCGCAGGTACAACTGAAACGGGTGGGCAGGGGATCGAAGCGCTGTAATTTTTCCTGCCAGAACAAACGACGCAGTACCGTGTCCACTTCCAAACCCAGTAGCTCCTCCGGCGTTAGGGTCGCGGCAAGCAGTGCGAGGCGATTGAAGTCTTCATGCACGCCAATCAGATCCTCAGACCGCCCTGTCGCAAGATTGCCGCGACCTCCGGTCGGCATGCGCTGCAGCAGCAAACCGGCGGCGACCTCGTCGTTGGCGGCCAGCATCATCTTCGTATCAAGCTGCTCGGATTGCAGCATGTAGTGCTCGATGACTTCAGAGAAATTGGCGAGCGGTTCGCGTTGCAGGCCGTGCAAGGACACCACGCCCTGGTAGGGTTGGGTGCCGGGTGGACGGTGTCGCGGATCGAGGGTGATCGCACAACGCCCGGCACCAGTCACATTGGTGAGCGCCGCGAGCCGCGCGTCCTCAGCCACCTCGGCGACCACTTTCGCAGTCGTGCGGAAACTGAGATCGGACTTCACTTCGGCGACCGCCAGCTTGACCGGCCCGTCGCCGTGAATTTGCAGAATCAGCGCGCCATCAAATTTGATGCTGGCTTGCATCAGGAGGCCGGCAGCGGTCATCTCACCAAGCAACACTCTCACCGGCGCGGCAAAAGCGCCCAGCACCGCGCGCCGCCGCAGCGCCTCGCACCAGCCATGCGTGACACGCACCAGCGCGCCGCGGACCGGTAGGCCGTCAAACAGAAATTTGTATAGGCCGCTCGAGTTCATCGTGCAATCTTGGTTGGAGGGAGAGGAATTCTAGCGGGTTGCACGCGTATTTTGCGACTAATGCAGGCCTTGCGCAGGGCCACGATCATCGCTGTACAAGACCTGCGTCCCCCGCGCGGTTATGATGCCAGCACATCTCCGCGGAGGCGCTCATGGCACGTCTACGTTATCTTTCGGAGGCGGATCTCGCTCCTGAAGACCGCGAATTGCTCGCGCGCAACATGAATCTCTATCGCGCACTCGCGCACAGCCCGGCCGGAGCCCGCAGCTTGCGCACGCCCGCCCTCTACGTCCGTCATCACAGTAAGCTCGATGCCCGCCTGCGCGAACTGGCGATCCTGCAAGTGGGTTTTGTTGCCCGTGCGCCCTACGAATATGCCCATCACATTGAAATTGGTCGCAGCTTTGGCGTCACAGACGACGACTTGCGGGCCATCGCGCAGGAAACGGCTGGCCTACCAACGGACCTACCGGTCCTTGATCGCGCAGTGCTGCGCGCGGCACGTGAACTATCCGCACAGCCTAAGCTCGAAGACGAGACGTTTGCCCTTTTGCGCGCTGCACTCGACGAGGAGCGCATCGTCGATCTGGTGATTGCGATTGCCTTGTACTGCGGTGTGGTCCGGGTGCTCGGCGCACTGGAAATTGATCTGGAACCGGACTATGCGCGTCTGTTGCAGGACTTTCCGCTGCCGACCTGATCCAGACGGACGGAAAAACCCGTCAGTCCTTGGGTAGACCTAAGGATTAGGGGAAATCGGCCGCCAATTAAGGGTCAGCTCATGGTTGAGAAACTCACGATGGTCGAAATCTAGGTTCCGCTGGACAGATCGCAATGGAATCCGTGTCGCTTACCGCTGCCGCCGGCCGCCGCCGGGCCACCCGTGCGCGCCTGCGGACATTTCGGCGATGGGGGCGAGATCCGGCTTTTTGGCTCGCCTGCAGCCTGGTGCTGTGGCTCGCAGTATGTGCGGTATGGACCTTCGTCGGTTGGGGTGGTCCGCTCGCTGAGAAGATCTTCGGGCTGTACTACGACTTACCAGTTGGCCCGATCCTCTGCTACCTCTGTTGGCGGGCGGCGGGAGATTTGGCCTCTACGCCCACCACGCGACGCGGCTGGCAGGCGCTCAGCATTGGCTGTCTGATTTACTGGTGCGGCAATTGCACCTGGAATGTTTACGAAGGGATTCTGGAGATCGACCCCTTCCCCTCCCTTGCCGATGTCTTCTTTCTAACCTTCTACCCGCTCGCAATCTTCGGCTTGAGTCGCTTGACCGAACGCCTGCCCAGCGCGCGCGACCGCAAGAAATTTCTGCTCGACTGTTCCTGTGCGGCGCTGAGCATCGTGGGCGGTTTATGGTATCTCGGTCTGCGGCATGTGGAAATCGATACCAGCGTGGGGTTAGCAGGAATAATCGTCAGCGCGGCTTACCCGATTGTTGATGTCCTGCTTTTAATCGCAGTGCTGTCGGCATTATTGAAACGCCATCACTCGGGTTCGGGTTTATCGCTGTGGTTACTGGCCACGAGCTATGTCGCCATGTTGGCAGGTGATTTAATTTTCCTGATCCCGTCACTCGAAAATGAATATTCGAACGGCGGCCTGGCAGACGTGTGCTTTCAAGCCTCGTTCGCGCTGGTCGCATGCGCAGCACTTTACCGCTTATTGCAACGTCGCCAGGTTGTTGTGCAGATCGCGCGCGAGCGGTCCTATCAATTTCAATCTCTGCCGTATTTTTCAGCCGTGGCCGTGTACGCACTCCTGGTGTGGGAAATTCGCGATCAATGGTTCTCCGCCAGCGGCATTCTGACGCTGATCGCCGTGTCGACCACCGGTCTGGTGATCGCGCGCCAGATTCTGGCGACGCAGGAAAACGCCGAATTGTCAGCGGCCAAAGCGACCCTGGTCACCGAAGCGCGCTATAAATCGTTGGTCAAGAATTCATCCGATATTGTGCTGGTCCTTGAGGACGACTGTCGTGTCACGTTTGCGACACCGTCGATGCTGCGGGTCCTCGGCATCTCGCCCGAAGAGGGCGTGGGTAAATTATTGACGGATTTCACTGACGCTAAGGATGCCGAAGACGCGCGCCAATTCTGCCGTGATCTTAGCGAAGATTCCGCACTGACCGGCCCAGTCGAATGGCGCTTGCGCGGTGCTGACGGACAAATCCGGCATGTCGAAGTGCTCGGTTCGAATTTGCTGAATGATCGTAACGTCAACGGCCTGGTGCTAAACCTGCGCGACATCACCGAGCGACGCCGTCTCGAAGAAGAACTCAAACAGCTGGCGTTTACCGACACGCTTACCTTGCTCGCTAACCGCAATCTCTTTAATGAGCAGCTGGGACTTGCGCTAACGCGCACTGCGCGCGGGAAAATCGTGCCAGTGCTAATTTTTGTCGATCTCGATAACTTCAAGAAAATTAACGACACCTTAGGCCACGAGGCGGGCGACAAAATTCTCGCCATGGCCGCCCAACGGTTAATTCGTGCGACCCGCAGCTCAGATATCGTCGCCCGCCTGGGTGGAGACGAGTTCGCGGTATTGGTGGCCGATGAATCCTCCGATGCCTATATCAAGGGACTTGCTGAACGGCTGATCGAGCTGTTATCCACGCCGTTTGAATTGAACGGTCGCCAACTCAAACTCTCGGCGAGTCTCGGCATCGCGCAAGGCGAAGCCGGCATGTCCCCTGCTGAATTCATGCGCAACGCGGATCTCGCCATGTACCGCGCTAAAGCCCAGGGCAAAAATTGCTACGAAATGTACCAGCCCGCAATGTACGCCAACCTGCTGCAGACCGTTGATCTGGAAGCCGAGATGGCGACATCGCTGGAGCGCGGCGATTTTGTGCCCTACTTCCAGCCCATCATGGATCTCGCGAGTTCCGAAATCGTGGGCTTCGAAGCTCTCATTCGCTGGCATCATCCCGGGCGCGGCATCCTGTTCCCGAATACCTTCATTCAAATTGCCGAGGACACGGGCTTAATCAAGCGCCTCGGGCGCGAAGTGCTTTTTGAAACCTGTCGTTATGCCGCCGAATGGCTGAAGGATTTTCCGCCCCAACGCTTCCGGCATGTGGCCATCAATGTGTCGGGCCGGCAGCTTGAGCACCCGGAGCTTGTGAACGAGGTGCGCGAGGCAATCGAGACCCACCATCTTGATCCGACGATCATCGTGCTCGAGATTACAGAGTCAGTACTGATGCAGAATGTGGGGCAGGCAGTGGAGCAGCTCACCCGCCTGAAGGAACTTGGTGTGCGGATTGCACTCGACGATTTCGGGACCGGTTATTCTTCGCTCAGCCACGTCCATCGCTTCCCGATCGATATCCTGAAGATCGATCGTTCCTTCATCGAAGGCATGGACAAAGCCGATGGCTCGGCCTTAGTGCGCGCGATTATGGGACTCGCCAATGCCCTGGGACTCAAGGTCGTCGCCGAAGGCATCGAAAAAGCCGGCCAGTTGGGCGAGCTGCAAGCGGTCGGCTGCCCATTCGGACAAGGGTATTACTTTGGCAAGCCCGAATCCCCAGAGAAGACACGTCAGCTACTCGCCGGCACACCCGCGCGCTCACGGCTTTCGTTGATCAAAACTGATGGTGCTAACTCACGACCCGTACGCTTGGTGGGCGAGTCCGCGCCAAATTAAGGCCAGCAAAAGCAGCATCCACCTGCGCGGTTTCGCGTTCGGTCGGCGTTTCCCAGCGCGGCCCGCCGGCCTCGGCCACCCGATCGTGAACCCGGAAGGCCCCTAGATGGCGCCGCAACCGTTCTGGATACCATTGCCAAAATTCATCACCTTCCCAGTCTTCGCGCTCCGCCGGTACTACCAGTGGCTTCTGCCCGGTCTCACGCCACAGACCATCGAAGGCGGGCAGGAAGACCTGCTCCGTGAATTCGCGCTCGCTGCCATTCAACACAAAGGTCTCGAACAAGATCGCGTGGCTCAGGAATAGCGAAATGAACGCGCGGTAGTATTCGGTCGCGTTGGCACCGTGTGACTTGAACCAGTGCGAGCAATCGAACAGCGCTTGAGACGGTAATTCCGCGCACTCATCCGCCAGTAAGCGGTGATGAAAGCCGATCAGCGATTCCCCCGTTACGACTTTGATCTCGCTAAAGGGCCGGCCATTTTCGGCATCCAAATCGAACAAGGGCACATATTCCACGCGGCGCCCGCCATTGCGACCTAAGCCCGCGTAAAAACCTGGGCGTGCGAGCGCGTACTTATCGCGATTGCGGGTTAGAAAGCGATCTGCGTGGTATTCGAAAATCACCAGCGGCAGATTGTGCTCGGCGGCGAGTCGGATCACACGACGGATTTCATAGTTGGCTGAGCCAACCTGTCTGAACATGACACCCACCGGCTCGTGGCCATCGAGAATCGCCGGCACCGTGACTCCTGAGGGCGTGGTGGTGCGTCCACCTCGCAGCCGGGCTTGCCGCTGACGCAGAGTCGTAATGGCCTGCGGGAGTGACGAATACACGTGCGCCCCAAATTCGGCGCGCTGCAAGGTCAAGGCGGGGGTCTCGACGGGAGTCGCTTCAGCCATGATTTGGTTACCCATTGGAGAGTAGGCGCCAGCCAGCAGCGAGCAGATTGCCAAGGGCGCTCGCGACCAATATCCAATATAGATTCGAGATCAAAACGGCCACCAGGAAGTGCTGCCAGTCACGCCGCGTCAACGCGCCGAAACGTCCTTCGCGGAGATAGGCCGTGGCAATAAAAGGGTCTTGCAGCATGCATAGCGCGACGAACACCGCCGCAGGCGACCAGTGGCTAAGTGGGCGCAGGACGCGCTCGAGCCGCGAAGGATTCTCTTTGGTACGCAGTGTCGCAAGCAGGCCGGCGCCCACCCAATCGATGCGCATTCTTTGGTAGATGACGAGGGTTATCGCGCATTGGAGGCACGAGAGTGCGGTCATTAGCGCGCCGCCCTGGAGCATGCCGTAGTGATAGACCACGAAGACATAGAGCACGTGATCAAAGCACCAGTTAAACCCCGCGTAGGTGGCGTGGCCTACCCCGATATGTGACCAGCGCCGCCAGTCTGCAACCCCGCTCACTGCTGACCGCGTCACGGCGGGCTCAGACGCCCAGGTCTCTACACCTTGCGGCGACCATGCGCCTAAGGTCGCTCGAGATGGCTCAGCCATGTTCTACCCTCTGTGAACAGTACGACTAACGTCGAGCGATGGGGGTTGCGGTCTAACGCCGCGTGCCTCTCTTACCTTCAGGCAGCGACGCTACGGTTCAGAAGTAGTCAGCTGGTATACCCAGTTTGGGTTAGTTGGAACAGAGTGACTCAAGCGGAGCACGCGGTTTATCAAGCGCTTAGCCGGCCGCTTGGCGCCGGCTGCAAGCGAATGTCCGGCGATCTACGGCGCATCGGCGAAGGGTTCGACCGCCAGCGCGAGGTCCCGACTCAACGCCGCGAGCGCACGACTCATCGCCCCGACCAAGGCCGGATAGTCGCGGCCAACCGCCTCCTCCTGGTAGTGCGTCTTGTGACTCGCGAGGATCTGGCGTCCACCGTTGCCGAGTACCCGCCAATACGCG
>CAMATU010000160.1 GCA_945861225.1 Klebsiella pneumoniae | reverse complement strand
CCATACTCCTCATGCGCCTCGTCACTGTGCGCGCAGGGATCGTGCACCTGAACTTCAACCCCGTAATCCTGCAGCTCGCGAATGATGTCGATGACGCGCGTGTTGCGCAGATCAGGGACATCTTCTTTAAAGGTAAAGCCGAGTACCGTCACCACCCCACCATTAACCGCCAGATTCGCTTGAATCATAAGCTTGACGGTCTGCTGCGCGACGTAACGCCCCATGTTGTCGTTGATACTGCGTCCCGCGAGGATAACTTCAGGAATGTAGCCAGCAATCTGCGCTTTGTGCGTTAGATAGTACGGATCGACCCCAATGCAGTGGCCGCCGACCAAGCCGGGATCGAACTTGAGAAAATTCCATTTAGTGCCCGCTGCGGCCAGCACATCGCGGGTATCGATGCCCATGCGCTGAAAAATTAGCGCGAGTTCATTCATCAACGCGATGTTGAGATCGCGCTGAGTGTTCTCAATTACCTTGGCGGCTTCCGCCACTTTGATGGTGGCGGCGCGATGAACTCCGGCCACCACCACACTTTCATAGACCTTGGCGACGATCTCCAGGACTTCCGGCGTCTGCCCCGACACCACTTTGGTGATCTTCGTGAAGGTGTGCTCTTTGTCGCCCGGATTAATCCGCTCCGGCGAATAGCCCACGAAAAAATCGCTGCCACATTTCAAGCCCGACATCCGCTCCAACACCGGCACGCAATCTTCTTCCGTGGCCCCTGGATAGACCGTCGATTCATACACGACGATATCGCCCTTCTTGAGCTGTTTGCCCAAGGTCTCAGAAGCTTTGAGTACCGGCGTCATGTCAGGTCGCTTGGCGTTATCGATGGGGGTGGGTACGGCCACGATGTGAAAGTCCGCATGCCGGAGATCTGCGGGATCGGCAGTAAATTGAATATTCGAGGCTTTGAGATCGACCTCCTCAACCTCCAGGGTGCTGTCGTGTCCGGCCTTGAGTTCGCCAATGCGGCGGGCATTGATGTCGAAACCGATGGTTCGTTGCTGTTTACCGAAGGCGACTGCGACCGGGAGCCCGACATAGCCCAGGCCGACCACGGCGATCAGGCGTTGATGTGTACTCATGAGATTCCGTAATACTCCTTATACCAGCTCACAAAATTCGCGATGCCGGTCGCGAGCGGCGTCGCCGGTTGATACCCCACATCATTCACCAGCGCGGTAACGTCCGCATAGGTATCCGGGACATCTCCCAGCTGCAACGGCAGAAAATTCTTTTTGGCTTCGATCCCAAGACAGCGTTCAAGTGTGCCAATGAAGTCCATTAAGTCCACCGGCGAATTATTCCCGATGTTGTACAGTCGGTAGGGTGCCGCACTGGTGCCGGGGTCGGGATGGTCGCCCTGCCATTCGGGAGACGCAGTCGCCACGCGATCAAGACACCGGATCACGCCCTCGACAATATCGTCCACATACGTGAAATCCCGTCGATGGTTGCCGAAGTTAAAGACGTCTATCGGCTCACCCGCCAGAATCTTACGCGTGAATAAAAAGAGCGACATATCTGGCCGGCCCCAGGGTCCGTATACCGTGAAGAAGCGCAACCCCGTGGTGGGCAGTCGATACAGATGACTATAGGTATGCGCCATCAGCTCATTGGCTTTCTTGGTCGCGGCATACAGCGACACCGGATGATCGACATTGTCGTGCACCGAGAACGGCATATTGGTGTTGGCGCCATACACCGAGCTGGTGGACGCATAGACCAGGTGTTCCACCGGCAGCTGGCGACAGGCTTCGATAATATTTAAATAGCCAATGATGTTGGCATCGATATAGGCATGTGGGTTAGTGATGGAATAACGCACGCCGGCCTGGGCGGCCAGATGCATCACGCGGGTTGGTTTGGTGGTGGCGAAGAGTTTATCCACCGCCGCGCGATCAACAATATCCAAGCGATGAAACTCGAAATTCGCGTGCGGGAGCAGCCGAGCAAGGCGGGCTTCCTTCAGTGCCACATCGTAGTAGTCGTTTAGATTATCCAGCCCCACCACGTGATCGCCGCGTGCCAACAGCCGCTCGCTCAGGCGAGATCCGATAAATCCCGCAGCACCCGTTACTAAGATTTTCATCAAGGCCCTTTAGTTCTCTTCAATTACAGCGTCCGGCCACCGCGAATTCTACACAGAAGCTCGCAGATGACCGCGCTGCCATCCCTGTAGCGGCGCCAGTGTCGCACTCTTGCGTCAGGACCGACGCCAACCCAGCCACAGATTTTGCTAGACTCCGCAAAATCGCATTAACAGGAGTTCACCTCATGGCCAGCCGCCCAGGATTGACCCCGGAGAGCATGACCGTCGATACCACGAATCTGTACCGGGAAGAGGTGTACTCAGACCTGCGGGCAGCCTCTATCCGTGTGCTCACGCCAGTCAATCCCGATGGCAGTCCCGATCCAGACCGCACTCGCCAATATATCGGCGACACGCAGCTGATGACGCAGATGGGACCTATTCCTGTCCAATTTGAGCTCGAAGTCGAATCCTTGGCGCAGGCCTTCGAGAAATTCCCGGAAGGTGTGCGGGGTGCAGTCGAACGGTTGAATGAGCGTGCCAAGGAGATGGCCCGCGAAGAAGCGTCGCGAATTGTCGTGCCCTCGAAAATGCCCGGAGGCGGTGGCCCTGGTCTGGCTGGGATCCCTGGCCCACGTTAGTCCAGAGTCCGTTAAGGCGATGTAGCCCGCGCTAAGCTGTGGCTGGGTGCTTCCTGCCTAAGAGCACCTCTATAGAATTCGCTGAAGGCGCGCTGGCGGCCTTGCAACCGAGCCCAAAATGCGCATTTACGCTATGTAAACACCGCTTTTTCGCGCGCTTGCGCCTTGCCATCATCGCCTTGATAGAACTTACAGAGGTGCCCTTTTGTCCTTAATCTCCCCTGCCTCGCTGAAGGTGCGCGCCCTTGAGTGTGTGCGTGGCGACGAACTGGTGTTCACCGACCTGTCATTTTCACTTGGCGGGGGCGAGATCCTGCAAGTGCTGGGCGAAAATGGCAGTGGCAAAACCAGCCTCCTTCGGATCTTGAGCGGCCTGTCTGTCGCGAATAGTGGTGAGATTCTGTGGCAGGTGCCGCCGCGCTCCGCCGCTCCCGCGAGCTGGCAAAGCCAACTGCATTATCTTAGCCATGCCTCAGGGGTGACGGGCATCTTATCGGTGGAAGAGAATCTGCGTTACGCCAGCGCCCTCGCGAATCGCCCATCACGCAATTCCCTGGAGGACGCGCTTGCCCACGTCGGTCTGACCCACGTTCGGCAGGTCCTCACGAGCCGACTTTCGGCGGGTCAGCGCCAGCGCGTTGCGCTCGCCCGCCTGGTGTTGATTCCAGCCTTGGTGTGGCTCTTGGATGAACCGCTCACGGCACTCGATCAAGCGGGCAAGGTGTTGGTCGAAACGCTCCTGACTGAACACGCGCTGGCGGGCGGGCTCGCGTTAGTCGCGACCCATCAACCGCTCGTGATTACCCGCGCGCCAATCCGGACTCTGCTCCTGTCTCCCGTATCTGGCGCATGACTGTCGCGAGCCCCGCACTGGCAATCCTGCGCCGCGAATGTTTACGGCTGTTGCGCCGTCGCGGCCAACTCTTCCAACCGTTGATTTTCTTCACCCTGGTGGCCGTGCTGTTTCCTTTCGCGCTTGGTCAACATTCCGAACTCACCCAACAAACGGGACCCGCCGTGGTGTGGATTTCTGTATTGCTCGCCACCACGCTCAGCCTGGACGACATCTTTCGCAGTGACTTCGAGGACGGCAGCCTCGAACAGCTGTTAATCACCACCAACTCCCTACCACTCGCTTGCGCGATGAAAGCGTTCAGTCATTGGTTGACTTCGCTGCTACCACTGATTGTGTTGGCCGCGCTGCTGAGCTTTGTATACGACCTCACTCCCGTTGAACGTCTGGCCCTGCTCTCAACCCTGTTGCTCGGCACCCCGGTTTTCAGTTTGCTCGGTACGGTAGGCAGTGCGTTGACTGTCGGGGTGCGCGGCGGGGCGCTCCTTCTGGCGCTCCTAATCCTACCGTTGTACATTCCAGTCCTGATTTTCGGCGCGAGTGCGGTCCACAACGCGGCGCTCGGGTTATCAATTTCAGGGGAACACTATTTCCTGGCAGGACTGGCCGTCCTTGCTACCACCCTCGCCCCGTTTGCTGCTGCGGCCGGCCTGCGCGCACGATTAAGTTGATGTTCAAGGCTCTGCATAAATACGCTTCTCCAATGCATTTTTACGCGCTGGCGCGCGCGTGGTCACCGTGGCTGTTTGCGCTTTCTGCAGTCCTGTTCAGCGCGGGTTTGTACGGCGGCCTCGTGTTGGCGCCAGCGGATTATCAGCAGGGCGAAAGCTTTCGAATCATTTATGTCCATGTCCCGAGTGCCTGGCTCTCGATGTTTGCCTATCTGGTCATGGCCAGTGCAGGCGCCGCCAGTTTGATTTGGAAGGTCAAACTTGGGGATGTCATTGCGCGGGCGAGTGCGCCGCTCGGCGCCTCCTTCACCGCATTGGCACTCATCACCGGCTCCTTGTGGGGCAAGCCAATGTGGGGCGCCTGGTGGGTGTGGGATGCACGCCTGACCTCAGAATTGCTGTTGCTGTTTCTCTATCTCGGTTACCTCGCACTCCAATCCGCAATTGACGATCGACGCGCGGCCGCGCGCGCCGGTGCCGTGCTCGCGGTGGTCGGCGTGGTCAACATTCCGATCATTCATTACTCCGTTGAGTGGTGGAGCACGCTCCACCAACCGGCCACGATTTCAAAAATGGGCGCGCCCTCGATGGCAACCTCCATGCTCATCCCGTTGCTCCTGATGGCGTTCGCCTACCAGGTTTTCTATTTCGCGGTATTGTTCGTCCGCGCCCGCTGTGAAATTCTGGAATTTGAAAAGCGCGCACAATGGGTGAAGACACTGGCCAGACCAACGCATGCAGTACGCGCGACCAAATGATGCAATCCCTCAGCCATTTTCTTGCGATGGGCGGGTATGGATTTTTTGTGTGGTCGGCCTATGGCTTGAGCGCGCTCGTGCTCGGACTCAATGTACTTTTCGCGATTCGTCGCGAGCACTATCTGCTCGCCGAACTCGCGCGCCGCGCGGATTATGCAGACCGCGAAGTGGCCGGACGTAATACGCCATGACACCGCGCCGTCGCCGGATGTGGACCATCGGCCTGCTCGTCGCCGGCATGGCGCTCGCGACCGGCTTGATCTTGAAATCCTTCGAAGAGAACCTCATGTATTTCTACAGCCCAGGGGACATCGCGGCGGGCAAAGCCCCGGCTAGTCGCAACTTCCGCATCGGCGGCATGGTGGTCAAGGGCAGCGTTAAGCGCGATACCGCGAGTCTGGCGGTCAACTTCACCCTCACTGACTACGCGCACGAAACCGTCGTCACCTATAACGGCATCCTGCCGGATCTTTTTCGGGAAGGACAAGGCATCGTCGCCAATGGCCACTTGAATCCGCAGGGCATTTTCGCGGCAGATGAAGTGCTGGCCAAGCACGATGAGAAATACATGCCGCCGGAAGTGGCCGCAAGTTTGAAGACGCCTAAAACCGCGAGCAATACACCATGATCGTTGAATACGGACATTTCGCGTTAGCGCTCGCGCTGGCAGTCGCCATCCTGCAGGCGAGCGTGCCGCTGCTCGGGGTTGCGTTTCAACGCAGTGTGTGGATGGAATTCGGCGCCACTGCGGCGCGTTGGCAGAGCCTGCTCCTACTCACGGCTTTCGGGTGCCTCGCCTATGCCTTCCTGAGCCATGATTTTGGGGTCGTCTATGTCGCGCAGAATTCGAACTCTGCGCTACCCTGGTTTTTCCGCCTCTCTGCGGTGTGGGGCGCACACGAAGGATCGCTGCTGCTGTGGGTACTCATCCTGTCTGGCTGGGGCACAATGGTAAGTCTGCGCAGCTCGCAATTACCGCCGGACATCGCAGCCATCGTGATGGCGGTATTAGGCATCATCGGCACCGCCTTCCTGCTGTTTCTCATCTTTACCTCCAATCCCTTCCTGCGCAGTTGGCCCATCCCGGCCGACGGCGCAGATCTGAATCCACTGTTGCAGGATGTCGGGTTGATCGTGCATCCACCACTGCTCTACATGGGGTACGTCGGCTTTGCGGTGCCCTTCGCGTTCGCGATCGCAGCGCTGGTGCGCGGACGGATGACGCCGGCCTGGGCCGCGTGGGCGCGACCCTGGACGCTCGCCGCGTGGGTTTTTCTCACCATCGGCATCGCGCTCGGCAGTTTTTGGGCCTACTACGAATTGGGTTGGGGTGGCTGGTGGTTCTGGGACCCGGTGGAGAATGCGTCGTTCATGCCATGGCTGTTGGGCATCGCATTAATTCATTCCCTGGTGGTCAGCGAAAAGCGCGGCGCGTTCAAGAACTGGACCGTGCTGCTCGCCATTGGCACCTTCGCGCTGAGTTTACTCGGCACCTTCCTCGTGCGCTCTGGCGTACTCACCTCCGTGCACGCCTTCGCAACTGATCCCACGCGCGGGGTTTTCGTGCTGGCGATCTTGGGCACCATCGTGGGCGGGGCGCTGCTGCTGTATGCGTGGCGCGGACCGAGCGCGCTTGCTGGCGGCAGCCACCATGTGGTGTCTCGTGAGAGCTTTCTGCTCGCCAATACTTTGCTGCTCACGGTCGCCACCGCCACCGTACTGCTCGGGACCTTGTATCCGCTCGTGATCGATGCCCTCGGTCTCGGCAAGATTTCGGTTGGCGCGCCGTGGTTCAACCTGGTCTTCGCGTTGGTGATGACACCCCTCATCCTCACGCTCGGGCTCGGCCAGTTCGCGCGCTGGAAAGAGGATTCGTTACAGCGCTTGGTCAGGCAAGTCGCACTTTTTGCCGTCGGTGCGGGTCTTATCGCACTCGCCATCGCGGCAGTGCTCTCGCCTACCACGCGCTGGCGCGCCACTGCCGGTGTGCTGCTCGCCTTGTGGATCGCGGCGAGCGTCGCCTCGGGGGTGTGGGCGCGAGTGGCCAGACGTCAACAGGCCTGGGCTGCGCTGCGCGCCCTGCCCCGCAGCTTCGTCGGCCAATGCCTCGCGCACCTCGGCTTCGCGGTCACCCTGGCGGGCGTCTCGCTGACCAGCACGCAAAGTATTGATCTCCACACGCGCCTTGCGCCCGGTGATCACGTGGCACTCGGGTCTTACACCGTTCGCTTCGATTCGCTGCGCGAAATCGATGGCCCCAATTTTCGCGCGAGTGAAGCGCGGTTTCTTATTGAACGTGATGGCGTACTACTTCATGAGCTGCGACCGCAGAAGCGCTTTTATCAGGTGCGCGGCGTGTCGATGACCGAAGCCGGCATCGTGCCCGGCTTTACGCGCGATCTTTACATCGCGCTGGGCGAGCCGCTCGGCGATGGCGCGTGGAGCGTGCGACTGCACATTAAAGCGTTCGTCCGTTGGCTGTGGCTCGGGGCTTTGATGATGGCTGGTGGTGGTCTAATCGCCATGCGCGAACGACGCCGGACCAGTGCAGTGGGCGCCAGCGAGGCGCTGGTCAGCCCGCGATGAAGCGCTGATGAAATTCATGGTCCCGTTGGCAATCTTCGGTGTGCTGGTCGCGGTGCTGGCGATCGGCTTGAAACTCGACCCCCGCTATGTACCGTCGCCGCTGATCGACAAAGCGGCACCCGCTTTCAGCCTGAGCGCGCTCGAAGATGCCAATACCACTTTAACCAAGGCGAGTTTCAGTGGGCGCCCACTCGTGCTCAACGTGTGGGCGTCATGGTGCAGTGCCTGTCGGGTCGAGCATCCGCTGCTGGTGTCCTTAGCAAAGACACAAGGCGTCGAGATTATCGGACTGAATTACAAAGATACCCGCGAAGCGGCAGAAGCGTGGTTAACCGAACATGGCAATCCGTATCGCCAGAATATCTTCGATCCCGAGGGTACCCTGGGCCTCGATCTCGGCGTGTATGGCGTGCCGGAAACTTTTGTGATCGATCGTGAAGGCATCATCCGCCATAAACAGGTTGGACCTTTAACTCCCCAAATCTGGCAGGAAGACATTGCGCCGTTACTCGAAAAAATGAAGGCTAGGGCCGGTGCGTAAATTCCTTTTCTTAAGCTTCGTACTGTGTACGGCGACGGGTTTAGCTTGGGCTGCAGACACGCCGCACACTTTCCCGGATCCCGCGCTCCAGGCGCGCTACGAATACCTCTTGAACGAGCTCCGCTGCCTGGTGTGTCAAAACCAATCGCTCGCGGATTCGCATGCCGATCTCGCGCAGGATCTCCGTGATGAAGTTTATCGCATGGTCACGGCAGGCGAGGACGAAGCGGCTGTGCTGCGTTTTATGGTTGATCGCTACGGCGACTTCGTGCTGTACAGGCCGGCGGTTAAGCCGCTTACCTGGAGCCTCTGGTTTGGTCCCTTGGGGCTTTTCGTAATCGTCGCGATTCTGTGGTGGCGCATACAACGGCGGTCGCGCCAAGTGCTGGACACACCGCTGAGTGCCGATGAACAACGGCGCCTCACCGCGCTTCTCCCTTCTGCAGGTCGCCATGACAATCCCCCCTGAGCCGACTCACCTGATGTTTTGGGTAGGCGCGGGAGGCATTCTGCTGATCGTTCTCATCCGGTTGTTATGGATCAGTCTGCGTAAATCACGCCATCTCATGCGCACTGCGAGCGACATTTATCAAACTCAGCGCGAGGCGCTCGCACAGGCGGCCGCCGCTGGCGAAGTTCCGCCTGCACACCTCGCGAGCCTGGAGCATGAGCTTGCGCGAGCGACCCTCGAAGATGCCGCGCGCGAAAGCGTCACGCCGCACGCGTCCTCGCGCACAGATCGCTACGGATTGAGTCTCTTGATTCTGGTGTTGCTGCCGACAATCGCGATTCCGGTGTATCTAAAGTTCGGCAATCCGAGTCCCCCGCGCACGCCGTCGCAGGCCGCTCATCCAGATCCCGCTGAGATGGTCCGCGAATTACAGTCGCGCATCGCACAGGCGCCGAACGATCCCGAACCGCGTCTGTGGTTGGCCCGGGTTTATATGGTCAGCAGCCAATACGACAAAGCCGTCAAAGAATTTGCAGACTTGGACAAGTTAACGCCAGCACAACCCGCCGTTCTCCTGCAGTATGCAGACGCGCTATCGATGGCCCACAACGGCCTCATCGCCGGCCAGGCCGCCGAACTCATCCAACGCGCGTTGGTGCTGGAGCCTCAAAATGTCACTGGCCTGTGGTTGGCTGGCCTGGCTGCGGATCAAGCGGGCGAAAGCCGTAAGGCATTGGACTATCTGCAACAGGCACGGCAAATCAGCGCCTCCGCCGAAATACCCACCGCCGAGCTTGATGCGCTGATTGCTGAAGTCGAAACACGCACTGGATTAAAAGCGGCATCACAACAAGGCGCTAGCCCCAAGGTGCCATCACCGCCGCCTACTTCCCCCCAAATTGCCGTCGCGGTTAAGGTCGATCCGGCAGTCACTGCTGATCTCCCCGCCAGCACCGTGGTTTTTGTGCTGGCTAAAGCGGTCAGCGGTCCGCCGATGCCATTGGCGGTCAAGCGCCTGACCCTAGGTGAATTACCCCTCACCATTACTTTGGACGATAGTCTGGCGATGGCACCACAATTCAAATTGAGTAGCGTGACGCAGGTGATGGTCACCGCTCGCATCTCGCGGCACGGTCAACCTGTCGCGCAAAAGGGCGATATCGAAGGCACCGCCGGTCCCTTAACCGTTGGCGTCGATAACGCTGTCGCGATCACGATTGACCGGCGCGTGCCGTGAAGTTCGGTTCCGCGCGGTGCGCAGCGGCGCGCCGCTAACACCTCAGGGGATTTCTTCGATATAAGTCCGCTCGATCGGGGTCTGCACATAGATTTTCTTGCCGCTCTCAAGCGCCCAGAAATAGTAGTAACCCTTGCCGGGCTCGCTGGTGACTTTGCTGTCACGAACTTCCCACTGCTTGAGATGCTGTCCTTCAGCAAAGGTCACGCGGTAATTGC
>CAMATU010000159.1 GCA_945861225.1 Klebsiella pneumoniae | reverse complement strand
CGCCGTACGCCGCCCACGACCGTCGTAAAGTCGTCGCTGGGCAACGCGCCGATATTGTGTTTAGAGGCGCGGTGCACTAGTTCTTCTCTGCCTTTTTCGGCCATAAGCGGATTCCGGACGGCGGAAGGCGCTGCGCTTTTCCGCCCTATGATGCCGAGCTTCGCCCCGATGCTTAGTACGATCGCGGCATGCCAAGCTCGTGTTCGGCGACATACGACAGAATCAGATTGGTCGAGATCGGCGCGATCTGATACAAGCGAATTTCGCGGAACTTCCGTTCGATGTCATATTCCTCGGCAACGCCGAAGCCGCCGAAGGTCTGCATGCACGCGTTGGCGGCATTCCAGGCCGCTTCCGAGGCAAGCATCTTCGAGATATTGGCCTGGGTTCCGCAGGGCTTGCCGGCTTCGTACAACGCGGCGGCGTGATCGACCATCAGATTTGCGGCTTCAACTTCTGCATAGGCGCGGGCAATCGGAAACTGGATGCCCTGGTTTTGTCCGATCGGGCGCCCGAACACTTTGCGCTCGCAGGCGTAGTCGCGTGACTTCTTGGTGAACCAGCGGCCGTCCCCAATGCACTCCGAGGCGACCAGGATGCGCTCGGCATTCATGCCGGACAAAATGTAGCGCAGGCCCTGACCTTCTTCGCCGATCAGGCTGCTGGCCGGGATCTCCATGTTGTCGAAAAAGACTTCAGTCGTGGAGTGATTGATCATGGTGCGGATCGGCTTGATCGTCATGCCCTTGCCGACGGTCTCACGCATATCAACCAGAAACACCGACAACCCTTCTGAGCGCTTCTTTACCTGATCCTTCGGCGTGGTGCGCGCGAGCAGCACCATCAGATCGGATTGCAGCGCGCGTGAGGTCCAAACCTTCTGGCCGTTGACGACGTATTTATCGCCCTTGCGCGCCGCGAAGGTGGAAATGCTGGTCGTATCGGTACCCGCGGTGGGTTCCGTGACACCGAAGGCCTGCAAGCGCAATTCCCCGCGCGCGATACCCGGCAGGTATTGCGCCTTCTGTTCGGCATTGCCATGCCGAAGCACAGTGCCCATGGTGTACATCTGGGCGTGACAGGCACCCGCGTTGCCGCCGAATTCGTGAATCGCCTTCAGAATTTCGCTGCCAAGCGATAACGGCAAGCCACTGCCGCCGTACTCTTCCGGAATCAGCGCGGCGAGCAGCCCAAGATCGGTCAAGGCTTGCACGAATTCGGTGGGATACTGGCGTTCACGATCTTTTGCCCGCCAGTACTCGCCGGGGAAGTCGTCACACACACGCTTCACGGTGTCGCGTAGCTGCGCAATGGTCTCGGAGTGATCAGTCATAGGCTCTCATCGATGTGTGGCGCCAAGCGTAGGGCCGGGGCGCGGATTATTTGGAGGTGTGAACCACGCCAAAGACGGCGGCGAGATGCACACGGTGCGAGGTTTGATGCTAACAAAAAAAAAAGTGCGCTGCGCGCGATTTTTTCGACTGGATTGCTTCGCGTTCGCTCGCAACGACGACAATAGCCGTGTGCAGGAATGCACCACCCGTGGTGCGGCCCTCCCCGCAGCCGTCGTTGCGAGGAGCGCAGCGACGGCGCTAGTAGACCCTGGCCTCGCGGGTTGCCACTCATCTCCGGTCGTGCTTAATGCGTCCAGCCGAGCAGGTGCTCCAGTGAGGAGGGCGAACGTGGCAATATACCGCTACCTTTGCCACCGCCTTCACCTAAGGACGCCCCATGAACCAAGTTGTCATCGTCGATAGTCTCCGCACCGGACTGGCCAAGTCCCATCGCGGCACCTTCAACCTCACGCGCGCGGACGATCTCATCGCGCATTGCATCGATGCGCTGCTCGCGCGCTACCCGATGCTCGATCCGGCGGAAGTGGATGATGTGGTGGTCGGGGCGGCGCGCCAGGTCGGCGAGCAGGCGGCGAATGTCGCCCGTTATGGGGTCGCCCTCTCCAAATTGCCAATTACGGTGGCGGCGGCGACCATCAGCCGCGCGTGCTCGTCGGGTCTCAATGCCATCTCGATTGCCGCCACCCAGATCGCGAGCGGCTGTGCCGAAGTCGCGCTCGCCGGGGGCGTTGAATCGATCACTGGCCTGGAACGTGGCACGCCGGCGAAATTCGATGAGAATGCACGCCTGTTGGCGGACAAACCCGCGATGTTCATGTTGATGGGCAACACTGCGGAAGTCGTCGCGCGCCGTTACAAGGTCTCACGCGAAGCCCAGGATCAATACGCGCTGCAGAGCCAGCAGCGGTATGCCGCTGCGGTGGCGGCGGGCTATGTGCAGGAAGAAATTGCGCCGATGACCGTCAAATGGCGCAAAGTCATTAACAAAGACACCAAAGAAACCGCGCTCGTTGAAGGCACTGTCGATAAGGACGAGTGCAATCGCGGCGATACCACCCTGGCCGGCCTGGCCGGGCTGCCACCGGCCTTTGAAGAAGGCGGCAGTGTCACGGCGGGTAACTCCTCGCAATTGTCCGATGGCGCCTCCATGACTTTGCTGATGTCCGAACGTCGCGCCCAGCAATTGGGGCTCACCCCACTCGCGTATTTTCGGGGTTTTGCGGTCGCCGGCTGCGAGCCGGACGAGATGGGCATCGGGCCGGTGTTCGCAATCCCTAAACTGCTGAAAGCCAAAGGCCTCAAACTGGCGGATATCGATCTTATCGAACTCAACGAAGCCTTCGCCTCGCAATGTCTTTACAGCCGCGATGCACTCGGCATCGATAATGATATCTACAACGTCAACGGCGGTTCGATCGCGATCGGTCATCCCTTCGGCATGACGGGCTCGCGGATGACGGGTCTGCTGATCCGCGAACTGCGCCGCCGCGGCAAAAAGCTCGGCATCGTGTCGATGTGTATCGGTAAGGGCATGGGCGCGGCGGGGCTGTTCGAGGCCTGCTGAGGAGTCCCGGCGCGTGGCGCGAGTGTTTGGTTGGTTAATATTGCTTGTGCTGCTTGGTGGAGCGGCATTGCCGTTGGTCGTTTTGCAACAGCGCCCGCAGGTCGCGGCTGAAGCCGGGCTGAAGCCGCCTGAAGTGGCACGTGCCCAGGCCTTACTCGCGGAGCATGATCCGCGGCGCTTGCATGACGGGGATCTCAAGGCGCTTGAGCTGACGGCGGACGAACTGCAGTTGATCCTCAACTATGTGCTGCACCCGCTGGGTGGCGGCGCGGCCCAAATCACCCTGCACGCCCGCGCGTTGGCGATGCAGGTGACTTGGCGGGTGCCGCAGAACCCACTCGGGCGTTACTTAAATCTGGATTTCACGTTGCACGAAACCGCTGCCTTGCCGGTCATCGCGACCTTGCGGCTCGGACATCTGCGGATCCCAGGGTTACTTGCCGATCCCATACTCGCGGCAGTGTTCAGGCTTGCCTATGCACAGGCGGGGCTGCCAGCCCCGGCGTCACTGCTCCGGCAAGTGGCATTCGCGGATACGGGCGTGACCTTGCATTACCAGTGGCGCACCGCCATCGTGACCGCAGTGCGTAAACAATTGGTGCCGGCCGACGATGAAGCACGACTCCACGATTTTCAACTTGAGTTGGTCGCAGTGACACAGCAAAAAGCCCGTGCGATGTCCTTGGCCGAACTCGCCGCGCCGCTCTTCGCGCTGGGTGTGCAACGTGCCGCACAGGGCGATCCGGTGGCGGATAACCGAGCCGCCCTGTTGGTGTTATCGACTTACGTGACTGGCCGCCAGCTGAGCGCACTGGTGCCAGCCGCCGCCGCCTGGCCGCCCGCGCAGCGCCTGACCGTGCGCGTCCATGGTCGGCACGATCTGGTTAAGCATTTCTTGAATACCGCGGCGCTGGCGGCCACTGGCGGTCAGGCAGTCGCGCAGACCATCGGCGTATTCAAGGAGATCAATGATTCACGGGGTGGCAGTGGTTTCAGTTTTATCGATCTCCTTGCAGATGAAGCGGGCACACGCTTCGGCCAGCGCGCGACAGAATCGCGCGTGCTCGCCCGCGAGATTCAACAGCGGGCCGCAGCTGCGGCTGAGGATTTGGACTGGATGCCGGCGCCCACCGGACTCGAAGAGCAAATGCGTGAGGCGGATTTCAAACGCCGCTACGGTGGCGTGAACGGCGCGGGGTATCGTCAAGTGGTGGCGGATATTCAGCGCCGGATCCAAACCATCGCGCTTTATCAGTGACCAGGGCCGCGTTGCGCAGTGCGCGCACGCAGCTTTGCAGAAAGCTATTTCTATAGGTCGGATAAGCGCAGCGTAATCCGACGCGGGGCGGTCGATGTGCCTGGGCGGACGTCGCTGTACAGTGTCGGATTACGCTACGCTTATCCGACCTATGAAATCCTGGGTAGAGAACGACGAGAGATATCCTGGCAGCGCCGGCGCTGCCAGGACATCCCCTGAGCCGCCTATTTCAGCGCGACGATTTTATCCAGAATCGGATACAGGTAGCGGTTGAAAACCTCGGGGTTCTCGCTCATCGGGAAATGCCCGATCTCTTCCATGATGATGCACTCCGAGTTCTTGTGCTTGCGCGCAGTTTCTTCGGTCATTTCCGGCGTGCATGCGAAATCGTACACGCCGGTCATGTAGTACATCGGCACCTTGCCTGAGAGCAGCTCGGTTTTGCCACGGAAGTCGTGGTCGAAGCTGTAGAAGTAGAGATCGCCTTTGAAGATTCCCGGACCACCCTGCGAGTAATACCACCAGGTTTCCCAACGATATTTGTCTGGACTTTGCGGGGCCATCAAACCAAATACCGAAGTCGCGCAGACTTCGCCGCCGTGGATTTGCGCATGCCGCAGCCAATCGAGATGCCAGCCCGGCGACCATTCGCAGGCTTCGATCGCGATCAAGGCTTTCAAGTCGTTTTCATAATCGCGCGCGAGGTGCATGCAGATGTTGCCGCCCATCGAGCTACCCATGATCACGGGCTTGTCGAGTTCAAGCGCCTTACAGAACGCCATCACGATACCGGCGTAGAACTTTGCCGTGAGCTTGTATTCCTCGTTTTCCTGATACCACTCATAAGGCGGGATCGACTTGCCATGGCGCGGCAGGTCGATGGCGATCGTGCGGTAATGTTTGCCGATCCGCGCATCGCACAGTTGATGCCGCCATTCGCGACCGTCCGTGCCGGCGGTATGCAGACACACCATCGGGATCCCTTGCGGATTCCCGGCTTCTTCAAAATACATGCGGTATTCGGTGCCTTCGTATGGCACCCAGATGTACTTGCCAACAATTGGTTCAATTTTTGCCACAGGGTTTCTCCCGTAAACTTTGGATCAGCGGCTCAGATTTCGCGCATGCGATCGAAGGCCCAGAACATCGCCCGCATGTTCTGCCACAACACCTTCTGATCCCCTTCGATCTGCAGACGGCCGTGCAGCGGATGGGCCATCGCCCAGATGTCGTTGTACATCGGGGGCGGAACTTTCTGGCAGAACTTCTCCCAGCTCGTGGCTGGCGCACGCAGTGCGAGGTAGTAGCAGGTTTCCGGGCCGAGCGTATCTGTAAAGTGGGTGACTTTGCCATTGCGGAAGGAGACTACGAAGCTTTTGTCGCCGAAGCCGAGCAACAGATCGGTTGTGAGATGCTTGCCGATGTGGCTCATCGGACCGTTCGCATTCACAGCGTCCTGCCAGCGCTTCATCCAGGACTGGTCGAACATGGGGTTTCTCCCTCAAAGTTTTCGGAAGCATCTTAGGTGCGAGGCCATGCATTGAATCGTACGCCGCAGAGCAGTGTCAAGACACGGCGCGTCAGCAAACCAACGGTGTGGAGCACCTGCCATTTCCGAATAAAGCGCCGTTGCTTGGCGCGCCGACCGTCTTGCATCGAGGCCCTCGCCGGCGCCAGAATACGTCGGGCGCGTGACCGTCAATAGGGGAAGCGAAGATTTCCTTGGCGATCCCCGTCCGCGTTCTTAAGGGCATTTCTAACCATTCGATCAAGGCGATGATGGCAAGGCGCCAGCGCGCCTTCAGCGAATTCATAGAGGTGCCCTTAACCTGCCATCAACGCATCGTGAGTGCATGGTCATGGCCGCGTCCAATGACCGCGCTCCGCGAAGCCCTAGCGCGAGGCGAACCATGAGTTTCATTGCGAACCGGACCCTGCAGGCACGCTTGGTCAAAGCGCTTAACGCGAATCCGGCCTTCACCGAACAAACCCGTTGGTTTGACGGTTCGGTACTGCTGGAAGTGGACAGTGACCGCTTGTGGCTCAAAATCTATTGCGGCAAGGTCATCGATCACCGCGCTGTGGTACCGCCATTTGGTTATACCTTCAAGTTTTCCGGCACCGAGAAAGCCTGGAAATATCTGCTCAATGGCAAACGGCAATGGGCCGATCTGACCTTCCCCGGCAAGCGCTATTTCGCTGACGATCCGAAGCTGAAAAGAGTCGGCGAGATGTCGGTAGAAATCGCTACTGAAGGCAATCTGCTTGAAGCAGGCCGCCTGACCGAGGCGATGTTCCAGCTCGCCTACACCCTTAAAGCTACTGCCGCCAAGCGTTAATGCTGGTCGCGAACGGAAAACCCCTCATGGCAACCCCAGAAGATATTCGTGGTCACTACGTCAAAGTCAACGGCACGCGCACGTTCTACGATGAGATCGGCGAAGGTCAACCGATTGTCTGTGTACATACCGCCGGCGCGAGTTCACTCGAGTACCAGTACATCCTGCCGCTGTTCGCCAAAGCCGGTTTCCATGCTTACGCGCTCGATCTGCCGGGCCATTCGCGCTCATATCCGGTGAAGTGGCAGCCGCATCGCACCATCCATGCGCATGCCGAGTTCGTGCATGCGTTCGTCAGGACGCTCGGGCTGCAGAAGCCGGTCATCATCGGCTGCTCGATCGGCGGTGATATCACGTTCGACTATGCCGCGCATCACTCGCGCGAAATGGCGGCCGGGGTGCCGATGGAAGGCCTGGGTCGCAGTCCGACCTTCCCGCTGCCGTCGACGATGATTCATCCGTCCTGGGCGCCTGGCTGGCAGGACATGATGGAACGCGCGGCGATTGAATCGATGAACCGCAAAGCCACCCCTGAACAAATTGCCGAGCTGCGTTGGCAGCATCGCAATTCGCAGGTCAGTGCGGTGGGTGACCTTGAAGCGTGGGCCCAACACGATGTGACCGCGAAGCTGAAGAACGTCAATTGCCCGATGCTCATCGTGCGCGGTGAAGACGATTTCTGGGTGCCGCGTGAACTCATCGAAGAAGCGGGGCGGATGATCAAGGGGAGCGAAGTCGTGCATTTGAAGAACATCGGGCATTACCCGATGTTTGAAGATCCCAAATTGATCTGCGATCTCGTCACCAAATTCTGCCGTAAGCATCAAATTCTTTAACGGCGCACAGGAAGGAACACACATGGATTACGGTTTTGTTTTTCCCGCCGCCATTCACATCCACAAAGATGTGACCTATGCCGAGCAGCATGGCTTCACGCATGCCTGGTTATATGATTCACAAATGCTGTTCAGCGATCCGTACGCGAGTCTGGCGCTGTGTGCGGTCAATACCAGCAAGATTGCGTTGGGCACCGGTGTGACTAACCCGGAATCGCGTCTCGCACCAGTCACCGCGAATTCCATCGCGACCGTCAATGAGCTCGCGCCCGGGCGCACAATCCTCGGGATCGGCACTGGCAATACTGCGCGCCGCACGTTGGGTATGCCGGCGGCCAAGCTGGAATCCATGCGGGAGCACATCAGAATTTGCCGCGATCTGTTCGAGGGCAAGACCACGGATTACTCGGAAGGTGATCGCCACCGCAAGATTCGCTTCCTGAATCCAGATAGCGATTGGTACAACATCAAGACCAAGATTCCGATCTATATCGCGGCCAGTGGCCCGAAGAGCCTGGAAATGGCCGGTGAAATTGCTGACGGCGTGATCCTCTTCGGTGCAGTAAGTCCCTCGCTGATCAACTTCGTGATGGACCATGTGCGCACGGGTGCCGAGCGCGCCGGGCGCAATCCCAAGGACATCTATGCCTTGTGTATGACCGCCTTCCATCTCACGCAAAAAGGCGAATCGCTGGAAACCTCTGCGGTGCGCCAGGCGGTCGGACCGTTTGTTTCTTCGTCGACCAATATTTTCGCGCTGTCGAATCCGGATCCCACCACCTTGCCGGCAGATCTTCGCACCGACGTGTTGCGCTTCCGTGATATCTACAAGGTACTGGAAGGGCCGATTGAGACCCGACACCTCAAGATGTATTCGGATTACCTGCTTGGCTTCAAGCAGGAGCACGAGGCTATCGTCACTGAGAAAATTATTCGTGCGACCACGTTAACCGGTACTGCGGAAGAGATTGTCGAATCGATTCACGGCATGCAGAAGGCCGGAATTCACCAAGTCGCGATCCAACCGATAATCGATAACCGCAAAACGGTGGAGGTGTTCGCGAAGGAAATCATGGCGCGCGTGAAATAGCCATGCATGCCGACGACCTCCAAGCCTGGCGCCGCGCGCATGTCCCGGTTTATAACGAGAATCGCTTAAAGCTCGGCATCTTCGGCATGAATTGCAGCAATGGCTGCACGATTACTCATGCCGCGACAACCTTCGTGCCGACCTACGAACACAATGTGAAGATCGCGCAGCTGGCGGACGATCTGGGATTCGAACTGCTGGTGCCAGTGGGCCGGTGGAAGCACTTTGGCGGCACCACGCAATTCAATGCGAACAACATGGAGGTCTATACGTGGGCCACCGCGCTGGCCTGCAATACCCGGAAAATCATGATCTACGCGACCTCCCATGTGCCGACAGTGCATCCGCTGATGGCCGCCAAGCAGGGTGCGACAATCGATCACATCTCGCACGGAAGGTTCGGGCTCAACATTGTCTGCGGCTGGTTCCGCCCCGAAATCGAAATGTTCGGCATCAAGCAGCTGCCACATGAAGTGCGCTACGACATGGCGGCTGACTGGATTACGTGCATTAAACGGGCCTGGACGGAACAGGATTTCGATCATCAGGGCGAGTATTTCCAGATCAAGGGGGGATTTCTGTTGCCGAAACCGCTTCAGCAACCACACCCGGTGCTGATCAATGCTGGCAATTCCGAAGAAGGCCGCGAATTTTCGGCGCGTCACGTGGATTTCAATTTCATCACCATTGCGACCAAGGAGCAGGCGCAGGGCTTGGTCACTGACATTCACCAACGGGCGGCGAACCATGGGCGCAAGGTTGGTGTGATGAGCTATGGCCTGGTGTGCTGCCGCGACACCGAAGCGGAAGCGCAAGCCCTGTATCGGCGGATTATCGACGAAGGCGACTGGGCGGCGACCCACAACATCATGAATTTGCTCGGCGTTGAGAGCAGCTCATTTAACGCGCAGATCAAACAATTCGGCGAGCGCTTCATCGCTGGCTGGGGCGGCTATCCACTGGTCGGCACGCCCGAACAGGTGGTCGCGATGATGCTCGAACTCGCGGATCTCGGCATTGAAGGCTTCATTCTCTCGTGGCTCGATTATTACGAGGAACTCAAGTACTTTGGCGAGCGCGTGCTGCCGTTGATGAAGCAAGCGGGATTGCGGGTTTGATAGAAAAATCCCGGCATCCCGAGGGTGACAAGGTTGGGTTGCGAGCCGCGCGCTCAGCGCCGTCATCCCGGGCGAAGACCCGGGATCCAAGGGCGCTTGATATTTAGGTTGGATCCCGGATAAGCGCAACGCGCTTTCCGGGATCACGGCACGCGCGTAGCGCTCATTCGGGATGCTGGAAATTTTCTAAGGCAGGCACATGACAGCAGAAGCACAATTCAGTCGCGAAGACGAAACCCAAATTCTTGATTCGGTCACCACCTGGCTTGAAAAGGAAGTGCGACCGGTCACCAAGAAGTATGAGCAGGCGGATGAGTATCCGTTCGAGTTGGTCGAGCAGATGAAGGCGCTCGGATTGTTCGGCCTCACGATTCCCGTCGAATACGGCGGCATGAGTTTGCCGCCGACCACTTACGCCAAGATTGTCACCGCAATCGCGGAAGTTTTT
>CAMATU010000158.1 GCA_945861225.1 Klebsiella pneumoniae | reverse complement strand
CACACTGTTAACGCCTTCGGAAGCTGATTCTTGAAAAAAAGTCCACGGCATGAGTGCGGCAAAAACCAGAATGGGATAAGGAATGCCCCCACTGTCGATACCAACAAAACTTCTCACCAACGTAAAGATAAGCATGAGGGTCAAAGGCTTAATGATCGCCCAGGCTATACCCAGGTAGGCTTGTTTATAGCGTAGCGAGATAGTTTTCCAGGCGAGCGTGAAGATCAACTCGCGATAATCGTAAATATTCTTAACCACCGCTAGCATTTGCGTGAGCAATTCATTGTAAAGATGAAAAAGTGACTGATATTTATCGGCATGATCCGCACATTATTGAGTCCTTTGCAGATATCTGGAATCTCTGGGTCGGACAAGCCCATAGATCGGGGCATGGAGTTGCGAAGATACATTTGTTTTTCCATTTCTGGATCATATTTCAATGCCATAACAGTTTCTTTATGGAACGCCGCCTTGAGCTGTCCGTAGCCATGCTCAGCATCCGCTTTGGGGTCCACCAACGCGTATTGCCTGCATCGCCCTATCTGCGAAGCTGGCAAGTTGCAAAATACTCGGAAATTGACGGGGTCGCGTGTATTTCTAGGTCCACGTGACCAGTAGATGATGTCTTAACCTTAGCGTCGACCCTGATAGTGATCCAGCCCTGAACCCTAGACGCACCCGAGCAATTGCGCTGATACTCTGCACTACTATCCTATAGTCGGACCGCTTCTTGATCGTTGCAGCTTTGCCCTTTCGTATTGAACTGCTCTTCGCTTTGATAATTGCGGCCGGCATATGCGCATTTATGGCTGAGCGACGAGGCTGGTGCCTATCGCTGCCAGGGGCGCTCCTATTAGCGCTAAGTGCACGTATCGCTACCGCCATATTGGCTCGACCAGAAACACCGTTTGATGTCGCCCGAACTTTCCTCGTTGTAGCAACAGAGATTTCGGAACTCCGTGATCCGACATTGAGTCTCAGTGGCCACCAGTGGAATTTTTTACCACCGATGGCTTATCTGTTTTGGGCTATAAGCAAAATCGATTTGCCATGGGTTGATGTCGTCAAGGCGTTTCCTATTCTCTGCGACGTTTTGAATGTCTGGTTAGTAGGAATCCTCTCCCCAGTGGCATTTTCTGCACGGCGGCGGATAGTCTATGCATTGCATCCGATCGCGCTCATTACGACAGCAGTTCATGGTCAAATCGAGCCGATCGCGCTGACCATGCTGCTCGCTGGAGTGATTTTCTATCGCCGCAATAAGGACATGAGTGCAGGTTTTGCCTTCGGTTTCGCGATTGCAACGAAGACGTGGCCTATTCTCGCAATCATCCCTGTTGTGCTGCGTTCACCAAAACGATTATTGAGCATTGCATTGGCAGGTGGTTTCGTGGTCGGGCTCTTCTTTCTTAGTTCTGTTGTGTTACTTGGGTCTTCGGCTAGCGCATTAGCTAAGGCTCTGGCCTCGTACGGGTCGTTTGCGGGGCTATGGGGCTGGGCAGGAACGCTACACAATTTTGGTTACACTTCCATCTGGGGCTACGATACGTTTGTATCCAGACCCGGAACCTTACTAGTAATAGCAGCGCTTCTTGTGTCCCTCGCGGTTTTTCGAAACGCTTCGATTCTGAGACAAACGTGGACCGCACTGACTGCTGCTCTTGTGGTCACGGCGGGTTTCGGGCCCCAGTATCTAATGTGGCCCATTCCAATGTTAACCGCAGATGGAGAGAATCAAATTTTCTACTCAATCTCGGCAACTGCCTGGATGATG
This sequence comes from Klebsiella pneumoniae, assembly GCA_945861225.1. GTDB lineage: Bacteria > Pseudomonadota > Gammaproteobacteria > CAIKBL01. The sequence continues at coordinate 8,394 of CAMATU010000158.1, read as the reverse complement.
ACGTTTTATCTGAATTCGTCCCAGGTGGACGTAGAGCAGGCGTTCCTCGCGGGTCTATCCTGGGTCGTTATCGCCGCGATGGTTCAGATGTTGTGGCGCGCCAAACGCGAGAATACAGGCGAGCTGAGTGTTGTCTGACCAATATATCGCGCTAATGCAGAACGCCACGTTGTTCATCCACGTTGTTCATAGGCGTTGCTTTGATCGCCCATACTTTTTTTCGACCGCGCTTCATCTTGCCGGTTGTCTAATGAAATCTACGCGGCATTCGCGGGACGTCTCCAGGCTCATGGAATGAATCCTGTCATTTAGGATGGATCAATTCTTCCTGGCGCGCTTCAGAGTCTAACGCCACTTGTTTGATGCCATACTCCGAGCGCCAGCAAGATCCACACAAGCACTCCGAAATATGACGGATGGGCCTTTAAGCTACCGTTCAAGAAACTATCTCGGAAACCGCGTTTGAGCAGCCCGGCGGCCTCCAAAGTTGCCAGGTGACTACTGGCAAATTCTTTAAGGCTCGCATTTTCGCGCAGCCATACGCCGAACGGCATACCGAAACCCTGTTTGCTTTTCGTCAGCGTACTTGGAGGTAGAAAATCTTTGAATGCCGAGCGGAACAGCGGGCGCAGTGTTCGGCGCGTGACTTTCGCCGCTGATGGAAGCGCCGCAGCGTAATCGAACACAGCTTCGTCTAGCATCGGATAGCGTACGTCGATGCCGGCCAGCGCACTCATGCGGCATACCTTTGGAAGATCACTGTCGGCAAGCGTCAGTCGCCAGTCCAGATGCAGTAGTTGGTTAACCATTCCGGTGCCTGGCGCCAATCGGTAAATCTCCCTTAGTTGTTCGATGGGATGATGTTTATTCACTTGCGCCATGAAGTCGTCGGTTAGAAAGGTCTCGGGCGCAATCCAATTCAACAGATTGTAGGTCATGAGCCGGTCAGGCAATGGCACGGCGGCCTGTCGCACATAGCTTGCAGCCTTGCCAAGCGGCCCTTTTCGCAACCAATCCGGGAGACCGGTGGCGATGGGTTCCATTACGCCGTGTCGTAAGCTACTCGGGAGGCGTTGGTACTGCTCGAACAGCAGCTGTGTCGCGTAACGACTATTGCCGCCGAATAATTCATCTCCCCCGTCGCCAGCCATAATCGACGTGAAGCCGCGTTCCGCTGCCATGCGCGCGCAGAAATAGGTCGGCACCGCCGAGGCATTGCCGAAAGGACCGTCCATGGCGCTAATGATCGCGGGCAGGGCAGCCACGATATCTTGGGGTGTGACGTAGTAATGTGCGTGCTCAACCTTGAAGTGCGCGGCGACCGAGCGTGCGAAATCCATCTCGTCATAGCCCGCAGCATCGAAGCCGATGGTGAACGCGGTGACTTCGCCGGGGCGTCTTTTCGCGCACAGACCGGTGACAGTCGAGCTGTCCAGTCCTCCGCTCAGAAAGCACGCCGTTGGGCCCGCTGCCTGCCGACGGGCTACTGCACCTTCCATGATTGCCGGCAGTTGGGTAGCCAATACATTCAACGGCGTGCGCGTGTCTTCGGAATACACCGGTTCCCAGAAAGCGCGAACTGTACTGCGGCCGTTGGCGTAGTGCAGATAATGCCCGGGTAGCAGCCGATCCATGCCGCTGAAACCGGTCTCTGGGCCTGGGATGCAATGAAAATAGAGGTAGTCGTAAATTGCTTGAGCACTGAAGCGATAAGCGACTGCGGGATGCGCGCCAAGATTTTGGGTGCGTGTGGCGAACGCCACACCGTTTGCATCCGCGACATAGAAGAGGTTCTCGACTGCAAAGCGATCGATGGCTAGGAGGAGTTCGCCGCGTTGCGGGAAGCTCACGCATAGCGCGAACGCGCCGCCAATCTGCGCGAGTGCGGCAGGTCCCTCGGCGGCGATCATTGCCACGATGCCCGCGAGGTTAAGCGGTTCAACCGGTGCGTTTTCCGAGCCACCCAGGCGGTACGGCGCGCCGCTTAACGCAGCGAGTGTTGCCCCATCGTTGAAAAGCTGGGTGGCTTGACTTTGCGCTGGCAGGTAAATGGCCGCGTTGAATTTATTGCCCCCGCCATCGCCCGCCCAGCGCACCCTACTGAATTGCCGCTCAGCCAGTGCAGTCTGCCAACTCTCTAGGCGTTGCCAGGAATCGGCGAGATACCCACAAAAGTCACTCGGCATAATCACTGAACCTAAAAATCAAAATAGATGAATTTCTGAGCGGCATTGCCGAACACCGTCGGTGACCGATGATGCCAACCACGTCGCCTTGCTCGATAGGGAAATTCACGTCATCCAAAGCCTTGAATAGCGGACGTACTTGAATTTTTTGCCAGTCAGGCGTGCGGCAATGTTGAGCAGGGTTTGCTTTAGGCTATGTATCGCGCCCAGGCGGTATTCTTTGGTCAAGTGGTCTACCTGGATAATGGACATGGTTGGCAAAGTGGGGTGAGTTGGAAGTCACGCGTATCTGTTAATTGCGGTTGATGGAGGGTAAATTCGATTGAAGTCCTTCAAGCTACGACAGGCGTGATGAGAACTATAGATTCAGACTTCATGTGACTTGCTCAGCAACATTCTTATTTGATGAGCTAGATCCGGGAGGTCGTGGTGAACTGTTTGCCAGACTATTTCATGGTCTACCTCGAAATAGCCATGGGCCAGTGCATTGCGCATTTCGTAGGCAAACCCCCATGGCACTTCGGAGTTTTGTTGCGCGAATTCTGGATGATGAAAATCAATATTTCGGCATGCTTCGCCAATGATCTCGAAATTTCGGATCACGGCATCCTGGGTCTTGGCGTCTTCGAGAAATCGGACTTCGTCCATTTCTTCGGTATAGAGGTGAATTCGCCGGATTGCCTCCAGAATATGTCTCAGATATTCCGGCACACGCAACTTTCCTGCCCTGCTCATATTGGCTCTGCTTCTAACAGGATCTGCTCTCGGCAGTTGCCCGGTAGAGATTTAGGGGTCAGCACGTCAACTGGCATGCCCAAAAGCTGGCGTAGCTCATAGCGAATCGCGCCAATATCCATGAGCGTGGTAGCCGCTGTCGGTTCGACCAGTAAATCCAGATCGCTCTTTTCAGTATCGTCACCATGCAGGACAGAGCCGAACACACGGACTTGCTGCACATGATGCCGCAATGCGATTTGACGTATTGCTTCGCGATGAATTTTCAGGGCTAGCGAGGGGCGCATTTCGACTATTCTCTCATCACTTTATGGGCGCATGGTAGTAATAGCGGTCGCGCTTCCACTTTACTGCGAGTCACGCGGGCAGCGCTGTCGAGCAGGGTTTGCTTAAGACCCTGTATTGCGCCCAGGCGATATTCCTTGGCGAGGAGATCGACTTCAATAATGGCCATAGGGCCGAATTAAGATAGCGCACTCTCCTGAATTGCCGTTCAGCCAGTGCAGTCTGCCAACTCCCTAGGCGTTGCCAGGAATCGGCGAGATACCCACAAAAGCACTCGGCGTAGTCACCGAACCCAAAAATAAAGGACCTGTGTTTCGCGACGAAGTCACAATAGATCAATGAGTTCACCTACGGTAAGGCCCGCTTGCTTGAGGATGGCGCGAAGCGTGCCCTTTGCAATTTTGTCATGGTCGGGAATTACGAGCCGGCGATGAGGCGCTTCAACCTGCCGGAGCACGATGTGACTCCCTTTCTGACGGTCTTTCGCGAAGCCGATTTTTGCCAGGGCTGCGACGATTTTCCGACCCGAAACTTGAGGCAGGCTGCTCACGCAGCTACCTCAACGACCTCCTCGTCGATGGAAGGGGGAATGGGCTCGTCGTGGTCCTTTAGGCTCGCCAGATAAGCTTCTATGGCCTCTCGGATATTGGCCAGTGCCTCGACGCGTGTCGTACCTTGGGACATGCATCCGGGAAGGGCGGGAACCTCCGCCACGAGCATCCCGTCTTCGTCTTGCTGGATAATGACGCGGTATTTCATTTTTACCTCCATCCATTAAAGCAAAAAATAGGATTAGGTGAGTTGCCGTGTGTGCAGTCTATGGGGTCACGTATGCATGTCTAACTGTCTTTCTCATACCAGTTCCGCCTCCGACAGGATCTGTTCACGACGGTTGTCTGATAGGGCGTTAAGGGTCAATCCAGCATAGTAATAGCGGTCGCGCTTTCATTTTACTGCAAGTCACTCGGCATGTTGGCTGCACCTAAAAATCAAAATAGATAAATTTCTGCGCGGCACCGCCGAACACGGTCAAGAAGAGCGTCAATCCTGCATACCCCACGCCGCGCAGCCAAGCTGGTTGCGACCACCAGAAGCCGGCCACATCGCGTTTTGCGCAGATCCCCACGAACCAGGGTTCGAGCACCGCGATCACCATGCCTGCGGCAATCAGCCCTATTTGAAAAGTTCGGAACTGAATAGTGTCTCCCATGGGGGTGGCGAGGCCGAGCATCGCCTGACAGATAAGCCATGCGGAACCAAAGCTCTCGGCCCGAAAGAACACCCAACTGAAGGCGACGACGACCATGGTACACGGCCAACCAAGGTAGCTCAGCAGTGAGGTAAGCACCGGCCAGCGCGCCACACCCAACCAATCATAGAAGCGCAGCACAAAGCGATGCAGGATCAGGAATCCGCCATGGATGAAACCCCACACGACAAAGGTCCAGGCCGCGCCGTGCCAGAGCCCGCCGATGACCATCGTAAGCAGAAGATTTATCAGATTGCGCGTAAAGCCCACCCGCGATCCGCCGAGCGACACATAGAGATAATCACGCAGCCAGCGCGACAAAGTAATGTGCCAGCGCTGCCAGAATTCGCGCGGATTGCGACTGATATAGGGGTACAGAAAATTGCGCGGCAAGCGCACGCCGAACATCCACGCGAGCCCAATCGCCATCTCGCTGTAACCCGAGAAGTCATAGTAAATCTGCAACGCGAACGCAGTAGTGCCAAGCCAGGCCATCGAGGTGGTGAGCAGTTCTGGGTTTGCATAGGCCATGTTCGCGAGCGGCGCGAGATGATCTGCGAGCAGCAGTTTCTTGAGCAATCCCGCCAGGAACAACAACGCACCGAAACGCAGATTGACCAACTGCAAGGGACCGATCTGCTCCAGTTGCTCAACGAGTTCCGAGGCGCGCAGGATCGGGCCTGCGACCATGTGCGGGAAAAAAGTCACATACAACGACCAGGATCGGAAACTGATCTGGCGTGTCCAATCGCCGCGATACACGTCAATCATCACGCTCAACATGTGAAAAGTGTAAAAACTGATGCCGAGCGGTAACGCCCAGTGCAGCCAGTCCGGGGTCTGTGCGGCGCTTGTGGCGGTTACCCAACCCCATAGCGCGAACGTATTCTCAACCAGAAATGCGAGGTACTTGCACGCTCCGAGTACGGTCAGGTTAAGGATCAGGGCGATCGTCAGCAGCGAGCGCGAGCGTTCGCGCATCAACGCGGCATAGAACAGGTAGTTAATCGAAAGAGACCCAAGCAGAAGCAGTAAAAAAGCGGGTTTCCAGGCCGCATAGAACAGCAGGCTCGCGATCAGGATTACGGTTGCGCGTTGCGCGTAGGTGGTGGTTAGCGCGTAAACGCCGAGCACGGCGAGTAAAAATACCAGGAAGTTAACCGTATTAAACAGCATCGTTAAGCGCTGCAAGTCGGGGGCTGACTATCCGCATCAGGGCATTGCCGTGGTGGCGCGTTGGCGCTGCAAATATGCGCTGAGCATCGCGGTGTAAATTTCAGCGCCGCGACGATTGAGATGACCTGCATTCGCGAAATACTCAGGCTTTCGCAAGTCGTTTGTATCGAGCTCAATTACGCCGAGCCCGTGTAACGTGAACTCTCGTTTCAGCAGTTGATAAGGAGTGGTCGAAGAAGGGTTCTCCTTAGCAAACGAATTCAGGCGATTCAACACTGGCGGAAAAAAAGCTTTTGCCTCGGCGCCATGGTCCTGGATCCGCGCTACTGTGGCCCACAGGCAATCGACCATCATCGGATCTGGAGGGGCGCTGCTGGCAGCTTCCTGTTGGTCAATTTGCCCGGCGTCTTGGGCCTGGACGTCGTCTGCCGCCCGGTGGCCCAGGTTGTCACGCGCACTGCCGCCCCAAGGTTCCACGGCCCTGCGGGATGAAGCAAGAAATCGCAGAAGTTTGGCGGGCTCCTGCAGGGTTTTCAGACTGTCCGCATAACCCCACAATCTGAGCCAGGATTTGCTCCAGTCAAGATAACGGCGCTGTTGCCATAGCCGTTGGCGCTCATCAAAAAATACCGAGTAGCCAAGTCCAGGGCTGAGCTGCAAAATTGATTCGTCGAGCCCAATCAGTATTTGCTCGACTTTCCCGTTGTCGAATAGGCCGTTGCGTGCGAGACGTTCGGTCACGCCCTCGAGGTTGCAAGCTTCGGCACCCGGGATGCCGAGATTGAAGGCTGAAACGCCTGCATCTGCACTAAGCAAATTCGGAATAATGCTGTTATCCACCCGGCTATTCCCGAGTACGAGGATCTGCGGTGGGGTCTGCTCCACGGCGAGAATTTTATCCATCGCGCGCCCTGCCGCGAACACCGCACGGTACTTATACAGAAACCAATCGGTATGCAAACACGCTTCGACGCTTGCTAATAGCAATGCGGCGACCAGCGCCCCCATGAATGGGCGGCTTAGCCGATGTGTTTGGATGGGCATTTGCGCGTGATTTTGCACGAGTTGATTAGGAGCGAGTCATGTCGGCGCAGGTTAGGGCATGTTCGCTAACTCACCGCCTAAGCTGCCCGGCAGCTTCACATGGCTCACCACATAACGATGCTTGCCGGACACCTCCGGTGGAATCTCGTCCTGTAATTTTAGGTCTACGTGCAAACTATCTCCGAGCCGGGCTTGTAAGCCACGGACGATGCTTGCGCCGTCCTCGGACTGCCAGGCAGGGCCAGCCACGACTTGGACTTCCATCTGTGTCGGCGTGTGTTGGATGCACTTGAATTGAGCAACACCGTGGATGGCCCTCAACACATAAATCACCGCCAGCGCGTGCATGATCGTCCCGTCCTCGCGGACCACGAAATCGGTGCTGCGTCCGGCTACGTCGGCGATCACATGCAAGCCGCGCCCACTACGATCCGGTTCCGGGGACAAGGTCACGATGTCTCCGGTGCGATAGCGGATGAATGGTTGAGCGGCGGAGGTCAAACCAGTCAAGACCAGTTCGCCGGGCACCCCCGGTGACACGGGGGCTCCCTCTGGGTCCAGAATCTCGACAAAATTCGATTCACTCACCATCAGCATCTGACCACCCGGCGCTTCGTGGCCGATGAAGCCACCATCGCGGCAGCCGTATTCGTTGGCCACCGGCACGCCGAATACGCGTTCGAGCAGTTCACGTTGATGCGGGTATAGCGGCTCTCCTGTGGTGCATACCACGCGCAAGGTTGGAATTCGGAGCGTGACGCCACGGGTTTCGGCATGTGCGGCGAGCAGTGAGAGACTGGAGGCATAGCCATAGAGACTTGCGGGGCGCCAGGCTTTGATGTCTTCCAGGTACTGATCCATGCGCGGAATCGACATCGCAAAGGCATTCAGGACGAGCTGGTTGATCAGCCGATCGCGGAGTGTCTTAACTTTATCTGTGCGGTTCAATTCGATGGGTGCGCCCCACAGATAGACTTCGCGCTCGCCGGGCTCCACCTGCCACCAGCGCCGCGCGCGCATGCGTCCGGCCGCATCCGCCGCCTGACGTTCCCGACCGTAATAGAAGATGAGTGGTTCGCCGGACGAGCCGCCGGTGTTGTACTGAAAGACACCGCCTGGCACGTCTCGCCAAACGATGGCTTCCACCTGTGCGCGGGCATCCGCTTTGGTCATGGTCGGTAGCAGGCGAAGAGATTCCGCGGTGACGGTGCCGCCAGTCACTGCGGCGGTGAGTCCAGACGACTCCATGCGCGCTGCATGCCAGGGGCTGTGCGCAACGGCGAGCTTTAACAACCGATTCAATTTTTGCAGCTGAAGATTCTCGATCTCACCTCGACTCAACCACTGCGAAGCCTCCAGTTCCCGCAGATAGGGGAAGGTCGGGCGCTGCATGGCGCGCTCTTGAAGTGGATAGATGATCGTGCGGGCGAGCCACGGCAGCATGAGCGTTGAAAAGTCCTTAGCAGATTTGGGAATACAGAACTGCCGGTATCGGCGCGTAGTGTACGAGCCTTAGCGTCGTTTTTGGTGGCGGGAGACTCGGCGGCGAGGCTTGGAGGCACCCACCAAGAGCGTTAGCACGAGGAGTAACGCGAGACGTGGCGCATCGAGAACACTATCCACCACCGCGATGGTCAGGACCCCGCCTAATGCGGCCAACCACGGGGTTGCGTATTGATCACCACGCCACACCCGTCGCAGCAACCGGATGCCAGTAGC
>CAMATU010000157.1 GCA_945861225.1 Klebsiella pneumoniae | reverse complement strand
CGACCAACGCCTTCATATCTTGGTTGAAGGCAACGGGCCGAGTTGCGACTGCGACGGGAAATGTGTGGGCGAGAATCATCCCGCGAACCACAATAAGCACCGCGCCGGTTGGCGCGATGCGCGTGCCATTGCCAATGGCTTTTTCTGTTACGTGCAGGAGAGAATCCAGAAGCCGCGACACTTTCATGTCCTTGGCACTTACCCACGGGATTTCGCCGTTCCAATAGAGGTCGTTCGCCATGCTCGGTGTGCCTCCACTGAACCAGTGGCCAACACTGCCGAGCCGTTTCACCTCCCAATCCTTCGGGATAACGCCCACCTCGGTCTCTTTGTAGCCAGGTTTCACTCCCAAACCGCCCCCATTTTTTTGAGGTGTTCATCCACGCGATTGGCGAGCGTCGCCACTTCCGCGGTGAGCTGCGGCAGCGGGGTGGCGTAGCGTTCGGCGAGCTGGCGGATGCGGCCGGTGAGCGTTTGTGAGACGCGGTCCAGCTCGCCCTGCACAGCGGCTTTGATGCTGGCCAGCCATTTGTCGTCCACGACGAGGGTCCTAATCTCGGCCTCCGTGAGCTGGCCGTAGCGGGCGGCGACCTTTGTGATGAGGGCGTCCTGCGCGCTTTTAAGCTGCACGCCGGTATCGGCTTCCTGCTCGGTGAGGGCGAGGTAGGCTTGCAGGATCTCCCGTTCGTCGGAGATGTCGGGGTCGCGGCTTTTGGCGCCGCCGATGTCTTTCAGCCGGGCGGCAACCGAGGCTTTGGTGAGCTTGTCTTTGTCGTTCCTGGCGTCTTCGAGCAGACCACCTTCACCACCATGTTCCTCGGCCATTTCCTCCATCTGCTGCGCAATGGCGGCGAGCTGCGCCTCCAAGGTGTCGATGGCGGCTTGCTGCTGGGCGTAGTAGCGGGCGATGACGAGGGCGGGTGAGAGTAACTCGGCGGAGTATTTCTTTTTGCCGAGCGTGAAGTCGGGCTTGGCCTTGGTTTTCTTGGCCTTGTCTTCGAGGATGAGCCGGGGCTGGGCGGCCGCCACCCAGCCGTCGGCGGCGATGAGGTAGCAGTCGTCCTGCAGAGTCTCGGCCCAGTAGTCCATGAGGTGCTGATAGACATCGTAGGCATCGAGCAGCGGCGCGTGCTCAAAGGTGGCGAGCAGGGCCTCGGCGGTGGTCTCGATGAGGGCCTTGGGATGGCCGTTCTTGGCAAAGCCTTGCAAGTGCGGCGTGCTCGTCGCCTGCCATTTCGCGAAGAGATCCGTTGCGGCGCAATTGAACGCACTGAACTCGGGGTGGCTGAAGATCGTGGGCTTAATCTCAGCGGACGAGACGCGGAGCTGGTTGTACCCGGCGCGGCCGTTTGATTCGAACAGCGCGGCGCGCACGTTAGGAATCACCTGCCAGTACCGATCGAGGGCATCAACGTCGCGCTCCGGGATGCCGCCGCGTAAATGCGCCGTGATGTCCTGCAAGTCCTCGGGCTCGGTACTGTCGATGTAACGCGGGAGATTCAGGTTGTAGTCGTTCTTCGGATCGCTGATCTCAGCAACGGGGACTATGCGCGCGTAGCCCGGAATCTCGACTTGCCGCGTGAAGGTATCCACGATGCGGTGGAGATCCTGCTCGCGCAGGCGGTTCTTGTTGCCATCCTTCCGGAATCCTTTGGAAGCATCGATCATGAAGATGCCTTTGCGAGCCTGCGCGTCTTCGTTGTCGAGCACGATGATGCAGGCAGGGATCCCCGTGCCGTAGAAGAGGTTCGCCGGCAGACCGATGATGCCCTTGATCACGCCGCGTTGGACGAGATTGCGCCGGATGAGACCTTCGGCATTGCCCCGGAAGAGCACGCCATGCGGGAGGATGCACGCGCCTTTCCCGCCATGATTGGGTCCTGTGCGCTTGAGTGAACGGAGGATATGCAGCAGATAGGCGTAATCGCCCTGCTTGGCGGGCGGCACGCCGTAGCCTGCGAATCGCCCGTAATCCTTCGACGCCTGCTGCTCACCGGGAGCCTCAGATCTCCCGCCCTCATTCGGATGCAGGCCGGTGCTCCAGCGTTTATCGCTGAAGGGTGGATTGGCGACGACATAATCGAATGTCTTTAAGTTATCGCCCTCCGTAAACAGCGGATTGGCGAGCGTGTTGCCCTGTTTGATCTCCGCCGTGGCGCAGTCGTGCAGGATCATATTCATGCGTGCAAGGCCGGCGGTGGAGGAATCCTTCTCCTGCCCGTAGAGCGTGACTCGCACGTCTTTGCCGTGGCGGGCCTCATCACCAATTTTCAGGAGCAACGAGCCGGAGCCGCAGGTCGGGTCGTAGACCGTGGTGTTGTTGGTGGTATTCGCGAAACGAATGCCCAGAATCTGCGCGATCACGCGACTGACTTCCGAGGGCGTATAGAACTGGCCTTTACTCTTGCCGCTCTCGGTCGCGAAATGCCGCATCAGATATTCGTAAGCGTCGCCCAGCAGATCGTCGCCATCCGCGCGGTTCTGCGAGAAATCGAGCGCCGGATTCTCGAAGATCGCGACCAGATTGCCGAGCCGCTCGACCATGTCCTTGCCGCTGCCGAGCTTGTTCGGATCATTGAAGTCCGGAAAATCCGAGAGGTTATTCGCAAGCGCCAGCGGGGCGAGGATTTTCTTGTTGATCTGATCGCCGATGTCGGTCTTGCCCTTGAGCGCGACCATATCGGAAAAGCTTGCCCCGGCGGGAATCGTAATCGGCGCAAACGGTTGGCCGGCGAACTTGTCGCTCACATATTTCACGAACAGCAGCACCAGCACATAGTCCTTGTACTGGCTGGCATCCATGCCGCCGCGCAGTTCGTCGCAGGATTGCCAGAGGGAGGAATAGAGTTCGGATTTTTTGAGGGCCATGGGTCTGAGCAATTACATTCCGGATGGGCTGACAGAATAAACCGGAATAGTCGCCTACCGTGCGTGATGCGCGCTTTCCAGCTCGAACCCCGCGTAACCGCTGGCCTTGGCCTCGTCGCCGAACTTGCGGTAGTTGCCCACGCCGCCGATGGCGCGAGCGGTGCGGTTAAGCACCGACGTATGGGTCATTCATGCGTTTCAGAAAAAATCGATCCAGGGCATAAAAACGCCGCTGCACGAAATTGAATTAGTCAGAGCGCGCTTAAAGCGCCTGAGTTTGCCGGCTCCATAGCGGACGTTCAGCATGCTGCCAAGTTAGGGCCATTGGAGCGACCAGTGCCGATGAAACAAGCGTGCTTTCGCCGCTCAATTGGCGGTTTTCACTGGCAAGCCACCGACCGGCTGACAAACGTCCGCCGTCGCTGTCTGCGAGCGCCCAGCTGAGGGCGCTCCGAACTGGCCAATGACAAGGGGAAAGGGGACAGACTTGTTTCTCCGGAGAAAGGATAAATAAATCTGTCCCCTTGCCCACTCCTTGCGGCCCACTCGCTCGCTGATCCCGCGGACCAACTTCTCAAGATATCGTTCGTCGCCGCTCGCTGCGTTCCCTGGCACGATGCAGCGGGATGACACGGGAAGTAGTCTCCGGCACCGGCTGGGCTCGCTGTTCTGCGGACTCTGCCGACAGAAAAGGGTTCATGAGCATGCCCACGAGTTCAATGTCACGCGGCGCGCAGAATCCGTCCTGACCGATGCGCAGCTGCGCATGACCCAATCTTGGCGCATCGACATAGGTGCCGAACAGGAGATCCCAGCAAGAAAGGAGACCACCGTAGTTGCTGTTGGTCTCGGCGGCCTCGGTCGAATGATGTGTGCGATGCATCTCCGGCGTGATAACCACGCGTCGCAACGTGCGGTCCCACCCGGCGGGCATCCGGATGTTGCCATGCACCCAGAAGGTCGTGAATGCATAGGCCAGCACGAACAGAATCGCGACCGGCACCGGTGGGCCAACGAGCAAGGTCACGATGAGGTTCGCGCCGTGTTCCGGCAACGCTTCGAGCGGGTGAAAGCGGGTGCCAGTCGAGAAATCGAATTCCGTATCGGTGTGATGCAGACGGTGTACGCGCCACAGCAGCGGCGCCCGATGAAACGCGTAGTGGATGATGTAATGACCGAGATCGAGCAGCGCAACCGAGACCACGCACACGAGCCAGAAAGGGAGTTCCAGCTGACGCAGCAGGCCCCAGCCATGCGCCTCCGCGTACGCCGCCGCGCCGACACCGACGGTCGGGAAGACCGCCCACAGCAGCGCTCCGTTGATGACGAACAGCGCCCCGTTACCGCGCCAGCGCGTCGCGGTGGACGCGCTCAGCGCACGCAGCGGTGCGGCCATCTCCCAGCAGAGCACGCCGAACAGTGTGCCGAAGAACAGCCACGAGTAGATCGAGTCGGCCTTCTCGGCCAACATCTGCGTAAGGCTGTTCATGGCCGGCCCTGCCGCCTACTTCTTCTTGCGCAGACGGTAGGCGATGATGCCGGCGACGGCCGCCGCCGCGCCCAGCGACAGCACGGACGGTTCAGGCAACGGCGGCAACGGCACCTGACGGGCCACTGCATCGACGACCGGCAGCAGGCAAAGGCTGGCGACCGACGCGAACAGGCGAAGTGGGGTCTTGATGTTCATGGTGAATCCTCCTGGGGATTGTTACTGGTCGATATCGACCCTTTGAGCGGGCGGTGGCCGGTTATCGCGGACACTGCGTCCCGGAGTTTCAGCAAGTTTCACGCCACAGACAGCAATCGCTTGTCGCTACGCCGTCGCGCCGCTCAGTCGCGAGGCCTCCTTAGACGCGAATGTAAAATCGGTTGACAAAGCCGTCCTTAACGCCCGCGCCGAGTGGGTCCCTTCGTAAACATTCTTGACAACCGAGCGACACCCAGAAGGCACGCGGACGTGGCACATTGGTCCGATGCCGACACTGCTTGCCTATCTCGAGACCGAGGCCTTCACCCTGACACTGGCGACCCTGGCGATTGCGATGCTGTGCGAGATGCGCTGGCCGCGCCGTGCAATCCCTGGAGCATGGGCCGGACGCTGGGGCGTCAACGCCGTGCTTGCCGGCGCAGGGATGGCGGTGGTCGGCGCGCTGATCCCGCTTTCCAGTGTGACCGCCGCAGCCCTCGCCGAACGTCGCGGACTTGGCCTTTTCCAGATGACCGGCTGCGCAGCCTGGATGGCGGGCGCGCTGGGCTTCCTGCTGCTCGACCTCGTCAAATTCCTGCAGCACCTGCTGATGCACCGGGTTGGCTGGTTATGGCGCGTTCATCGCGCGCATCACGCGGACGTCGCCTGCGACGCCACCACCAGTCTGCGCTTTCACCCATTCGAAATGCTGCTGGCGCATGCGCTCGAACTCGCGACGATACTGGCGCTCGGGATTCCACCGCTTGCGGTCGCCCTGTATCGGCTCGCGCGAACCGTCATAAGCACGGTCGTTCACGGTAACTTCACGTTCCCGCGAGCAGTCGAGCGCGCCTTGCGGTGGATTGTCGTGACACCGGATCTGCACCTCATCCACCACTCGCAGTTGCCGCGCGAACAGCACTGCAATCTGAGCGGTGGTTTTACCCTGTGGGACCGATTATTCGGCACCTATCTTCCCGAGCCGTCGCTCAGCCTGGAGCGCATGCCGCTGGGCATCGCAGGGCTTCCGGTCGCGCGCGCGAATAGTCTGCGCGCAATGCTGAACGTGTTCGAAGCGAACAACAGCTGAACGACCATCTCGCGCGTCGGTGACGCTTTACGATCACGATCAACACTGACGATGCCGGTGATTGAGGCGACGACCGGCAAAATCCGCACGGCGCAAATCTTCGTCGCGGCGTTGAGTCATTCGGGCTACACGTATGCGGAAGCGACGTGGAGTCAGAATGCGGCGGATTGGCTGGCGAGTCATGTGCGGGTATTTGAATTCATCGGAGGGGTGCCGGCGGCAGTGGTTTACGATTTTGAAGAGCGGGGTCAGTCGGGCGCATCGCTACGATCCGGTTGAAGGGCTCGTATAAAGGTCAGTTCACGACCGAGCCATCGCACCGTCCGCCGGCGCATCAAGCCGTCATCGAACTCAATCACGAACGGATTTTGCGTCGTGCGGAGGCGATTGGGGAAGCGACTGCGGCGGTCATTCGCGCGCAAGCCGAGCGCCGCAAACATCGCGATGAGACCTTGCGTTCGAGCTTAGGGATATTGGCGTGGGTCAATCAGCACCTCAATGTGTTGCTGAGCGGCCCGACCGGCGTCGGTAAAAGTTATCTGGCGTGTGCGTTGGCGCATCAAGCGTGTCGCCAGGATTACTCCGTGCGTTACTTCCGCGTGCCGCGATTGACCGACGAGCTGTTAAGCGCCAGCGCACAACAAAAAAGGAGCGCGTTCTTCAAACTCCCCGCCAAGGCCGACTTACTGGTGCTCGACGACTTTGGGCTCACGCCACTCGCCGAGCCGTTCAAACGCGACTTACTCGAAATCGTCGATGATCGTTTCGACAAGAAGAGCACGCTCATCACGAGTCAGATGCCGGTCGAAGCTTGGCACGCGCACCTCGACGATCCAACCTTGGCGGACGCCATCCTCGACCGCCTCGTTCACAACGCCTATCAAATCGAATTGAAGGGAGAGTCAATGCGCAAACGAAAACCACAAGAACGCGCGACGAAGACTTGACGATCACGGCCTCGTACTCGACAGAACACACGCCCGTTCACCCTACCGATTAACTTCAGAACGCCGTACCGGCATCAATCGGAAACGCGTACCGGCTTCGCCGGAATACGCATGCTTGACTGCAGACGCTCGAAACCGAAAAAGTCACCCCACTGCAAAACCCAAGGTCCGGGTATCACTGCGTCATGACTTTCTATGCAAGGGGAATAAACTGATGAATTGCATATCCACGAAAACTGCGCGACAACGGCACGGTCTGAAAGAATGACATGAATGGGGAGTATTACTGATGCGATGCTACTGCGTGATCAAACATGGCGAGCCACTCGAGCTTATTGAGAAAGCGACGCCTGAACCCGACGGCACCGAGGTGCTCGTCCGCGTGAGGGCTGCGGGCCTGTGCCATACCGACTTACACCTATGGGAAGGCTATTACGACCTCGGCGGTGGCAAGAAGCTGATGTTGGCGGATCGTGGCCTCAAACCGCCGCTGACGCTTAGCCACGAGATTGCCGGCGAAGTTGTTTCAGGCGGCAAACAGGCGGGTGACATACGGCCCGGCGCGAAAGTACTCATTCACCCCTGGATCGGGTGCGGCGCGTGCGCAGCCTGCGCGCGCGGTGAAGAAAACATCTGTGCCAAGCCGCAGGCGCTGGGAGTCGTTCGCCCGGGCGGGTTCGCAGAGTACGTACTTGTTCCTCACCCCCGCTACCTCGTCGACCTGGCCAACCTTGATCCGAGTGCAGCCGCGCCTTTGGCGTGTGCCGGGGTCACTGTGTACAGTGCGTTAAAGAAGTTCCGCAATCGCATACATGAAGGGCCGGTGGTCGTTTTCGGCGCCGGCGGACTCGGCCTGATGGCGATTCAGGTGCTCAAGGCTATGGGCGGTATCGGCGCGATCGTCATCGCCAGAGATCCAGCCAAGCGCGAAGCGGCACTCGCCGCGGGCGCCCTGGCAGTTATGGATCTCAGGGACGACGACCTGGTGGCGTCCATCGTCCGGGCGACCGACGGTGGCGCCAGGGCGGTCCTCGACCTCGTGAGTGCACCCGAAACAATCGCTGCGGCGTTAGCGAGTCTGGCACGCGGCGGTCACATCGTGGCGTGCGGCTTAATCGGCGGTGAGATTACCTTGGCGCTGCCGTCCATTGTGCTGCGCCCGTTCACCCTCGAGGGCAGTTATGTAGGCACCGTCGACGAACTGCGCGAGCTGGTGACGCTCGCGGAAACCGGCAAACTCGCCACGATTCCCGTGCAACGCCGCCCGCTGGCCGAAGTCAATTCTGCCATCGAGGATTTGTCTCACGGTCGGGTGTCTGGCCGGGCCGTGCTAATTCCCTGACGCGGCTTAATTCACAAGTAGTCGCGTCGAAACGCTTGCCCGCTTCGCGTAGATATTCACGAAGCGCGCTCACCGCAGCGGCGCGGCTTCCCGCGCGATGCCTGAGATAGGCATAGGGAGCCCACCGGCCAACGCACTACGAAACACTGGCGTTGCTCCATTACCGCCGTTCGCGAGCGACGCAGCGGACACTCCTGGGGAACATTCGTAGTCCACCGCCAAACTGGCAGGTTCAAGCGACCGCGGTGGCTTCCATTTCCACCATGATGCTCGGGTCGTAAAGACGGGCGACGCCGAGCAGCGTGCAAACCGGCTTACAACCATCCGCGGCGACGAGTCCAAAAAGTTTGTCTGCAACGCCCATGAGGGCATCGACGTCGGTGGTATATAGGTTCAACCGAACGACGTTGGCGGGTGTCATACCTGCTTCTTCTAGTGCGTCCCGCAGGTTGGCCCATGCAAACTTGAACTGCGCAGCGATATCACCCTTGTGCATCGGTGCACCGTCACCGGCGGTAGAGGTCTGACCGGAGAGGTAAAGGGTGCGCTGAGCGCCTGTAACCTCGACCCCGTGATTGATTTTGAATGCCTGTAGCCAGGGCGTGGGATTAATCGTGCGCGTTTGCATAATAAGTCTCCTTAAGCGGCATTCGGTGAATTAGTCTCTTTGCGTGACGCCCTTTAATAGCGGGCGCGTTCGACAACGTCCTTATACGCTGGCCATCGGGTCGCTGGTAGCGGGAATTCCATTGCGCCGGATTAAGGTGCCGGCGTGGCTTACTTTTAGTCACGCCGGCACCATCCCGCTTTTATTCGACGCCTGATGTTCTCAACGAAAAAGCAAATACCTTTCGGAGGAGAAAAGGGGGGACAGATTTATTTCTCCGGAAAAAGGAAAAAAAACTATCCCTTTTCCCCATGCTTTCCTCCTAAGACACTGACTGACTTCAGTGTAAACCGCAGCACATGCCGGTAGGGCTAAACGCCGAACGCTGTGGCCAACTCGTCGGAGGTCCTGCAGCAGGCTGGCTGGAATGGCGTTGTGGATTTCTTTCGCGCTCTGCATCGAGGCGCGTGGATCGGAGACGTCTGTGGCGAGTTCGCTGAGCATGCCGGAGACCTGGTTGTTAGCTGAACATGACCATGCTCGAGGCGCCGTCTGCAGCGGAATGGTGGGTCTTGAACGGCAGCGCTACTTCGCCCGATTCGAGCCCCTCGATGACATGCAGTTCCCACAGCGGATGGTTGCGGTCGATGGGCCGCTTGACCAGGTGCGCGATGAGCCCGGCGGCCTGCACCGGATACTGCCGGGGCAGGTGGGCCGCAAGTGTGTCCTCGGCATACCGCGCCCGCACTACTATCTGGGCGCGCATTGCGGCAAGGCCACTGTGGCGCTGGCGAAACACCGAAATCCAGTGCGGCCCGAGGATCGCGAGACTGCGCGGGAAGCGCTAGCTGGGCCTGGGTAACAGGGCTTCGACGGCCTCATCTTCGAATACCCAATGCGTTGCATCTCCTCAACGATGCAGACCGCCGTCGATCAAGAATTCACTGCCGGTGCAGTAACCGCTCTCGTCGCTCGCCAGGAACAACACCAGTCGCGCGACTTCCATCGCCTCGGCGGCGCGGCCGAGCGGCACCATTCGATAGACCTTGTCGAGTTTGCCGGCGACCGCTGCCGGTGTCTGGTGCATCATCTCGGTATCGATAAAGCCCGGGTGCACCGAGTTCACGCGCACGCCAAACCGGCCGAGTTCTTGGGCCGCCGACTTGCTCATGCCCCGCACCGCCCATTTGCTTGCGCCGTAAGCGAAAGCGCCGGCGATGCCTTCGATGCCGGCCAGTGAGGAGATGTTCACGATCGCGCCGCGCTTCGCCTCGCACATGGCCGGTGCCACCGCGCGCATGCCCAGAAACACACCTTTCTGGTTGACGTCGATGACGCGATTGTAGTCTTCCAACGTGCATTCCAGCAGGCGGCCACTCTTGAAGATGCCAGCGTTGTTGACCAGCACATCGATGCGGCCGTGGGCCTTCAAGACCGCATCGACGACTTCCTTCCAGCGCGTCTCGCTGCTCACATCGTGATGCATGAAGGTCGCGCCGATTTCGGTCGCGACTGCTTGGCCTTCAGCGTCCAGCACATCGGTAATAAAAACTTCTGCACCTTCTGCGCGAAACAGTCGCGCCTCATCGGCACCCTGGCCACGCGCGCCACCGGTGATGAGCGCCACTTTGTCGGACAATCTAGCCATGTTAGTCACTCCAGAAGTTCATGGACCGTTTGCGATAGCGCCA